>JADZEA010000192.1 GCA_020850775.1 bacterium | reverse complement strand
CCAAAATTCGTAAATTCCTTTGTAATCACAGTTTACGCCATCTTTCAAAGTTTTTCCTTTTGTCTCCCAGTTAAACTCGTTTGCAAGCCTTAAGTTGTAAGTGTCTCTTTTTCCGTGAAGGTAAACCGGTCCGTTGTGGATTCCACTGTCTTTGATTTCAGGTGTTTTTTCTTCAAGCGGAGCGGAAGCCTTGCTTCTTAAAAATTCTGTTCCGCCGTGAAGCACAATCGGTCCCAAACTTGTAAAAAGAAGCGTAGCAGCGATTTTCAGGCGGTTTTCGTCAATGCCTTGCCTTCCGTCCCAGTTATTTTTTGCAAACCTGTCCGCCAAAGCCCAGTTGTCGTGGATGTCAAGGTAGTTGATTCCTGAAGTTGTGGTTTTGTCTTCTGCGTTCGTTTTTGAAAGTGATTTTTTAGCTTGTTCGCGTTCTCCGTTTCCGCCGGCGAAACCACGGTCTTTTTGTTTGTTTTCAGGGTTCGAAGGAGGTCCGCAAAAGGCGTTTCTTGAATCGTCCTGAAAAAAAGTTATCGGAGCGTCTTCTTTGTACCAATCCCAGTCAGGATTGTTTTCGTAGTTTGGGTCAGCAGAAGCGATCCAGGGTTCGCCGTAAACGATTTTGTCTTTTCCGATTTCAGAAACAAGCAGTTTAAGAGTTTGTTCGTCAGTTTGCCCTGCAAGGTCAATCCTGAAACCATCAATCCCGAACTCATTGATGAAAATTTTGCACTGGTCAACAATCCACCTTGCAACCATTGGTCTGTCTTCTGATTTTGTTTCGGTTCCGTACTCGCCGATAAAAGTCAGTTTTTCGGTGTTTCTGTAGTAGTACTGCTGGTCAATCACGGAAAAATTTAAAAAGTAGTTCCGCAAGTCCATCCTTTCAGCAGTGTGGTTAAAAACGTAGTCAGCGATTACAGCGATTCCCTTGTTGTGGAAAGCCTGAACCAAGTCTCTGAACTGTTCGTTTTGTGAGCCAAACTCAGTTCCTTTAGTTCTGTAACGTGTTTCGACAGCCAAAGCGTGAGAAGTTCTGTAGCCCCACTGATAGTTTTCTTTGTTGATTCCGCGTTCAGTAAAATATTTATCGTTCAGGAAATTTTTTTGCCAGACGTCGTTTGGGAAGTGTAAAAATTCCTGTACCGGTTGAAGGTGAACGACGTTTGCACCAAACTCAACGATGTGGTCAAAGCCAATTTTTTCGCCTTTTTTGTTTTTCAAACCTTGTTGGAAAAAGCCTTCAAAAGTTCCTTTTTTGTTTTCAGGAAGTCCGCTGAGAGCCGTTGTAAAATCCTGAACGTGAACTTCGTAAGCGATTACGTCTTTCATTTTTGGGATTCCATTTTTTAGCGGTTTTGCAGGTTTAGTCTTGTTCCAGACGCGGCATTTTCCAAAAGTATCAAGGTTTACCCTTGCGTAAGGGTCAGAAACGTGAACGGGGTTAGTTTCGTAAAAATGGTTTCCAGGGTCGTCAAAGCCGTGAATTGTGTAGTCGTAGTAAGTTCCGTGCAGGTTTCCGGTTTCTGCAAATTCCCAAACGCAGTTTTCGTCTTTTTTTAGTTCAACGGTTTTGTAAGGTTCTGTGTCGTCGTGTTTTTTGTAGAGGTAAAGTTTTACTTTTGTTGCACGGGGAGCAAAAATTCGGAACCAGGTTTTGTTTTGTTTTTTTGAGTAGTTTGCGCCAAGTTCCTTGCCTGAGTAAAGATGCCTGAACCATCCGTCAAAGCTGCAGAAAGCGGTTTTGTTGATTTTTTTGTTGGTAACGTAGAAGACACGTCGTTTATCCAATTTTTTTGCGGGAACGAGGTGCAGCTTTCCGTTTGCTTCGTAAAAGACTTTTTTTACAGCAAACTCTTCGCCTTTCGGGTTTTTTAGCAAGTAGTCTTTCGGGTTGTACGAGAGTTCGTAACCGTCAAAAATCACGCGGATAAAATCGCTGTCAACGATTTCAGCTTTAAAGATTTTTCGTTTCGTTTCGTGAGCAAAAACAAGGTTTCCACTTTTAATATTTTTAGCTTTTTGGGGTGGATTTAACCATTCACCTTCGTTGATTCTAAATTTAAATTCGTCCATCGGAGCGATGAGTTCAAAGTCAGGATTTTCTTTTTCAAGAAGCCACAAAGTTTCTGAAGTTTTTGATAAAACCCAGCCTTCCTTTTTCATTTCACTGTTCCAGCCGATAAAACTTCCGGTAACGCTGACATTTTTTGGGTTTACTTTGTAGGTTTTTGCATCAAAAACAAAGTAAGTTTTGTTGCCATCAATCTTAAAACCTTGTAATTTTTCGGTTTCTGAAAAATCGGCGGCGGAAAGTTTGCAGGTAAAAATCAGCAGTAAAAAAAATATTAAGTTTTTCATTTTTGTTTCCTTTGTAAGATTTAAAGGAAGTTAAGTTTTAGTTTTTGAAAATTGAAAAGGAAACTTGTAAAAAAGCGTGTTTTGTGGTTATCTTTAGAAAAAAGGAGTTTGTGGAATGGAATTTCTGAACCCAAAAACTGATTTTGCTTTCAAAAGAATTTTTGGAAGCAGCGAAAGTAAAGAAATTTTAATTAGTTTCCTGAACGCAGTTTTAGAGCCTTCAGAAGAGGAAACGATTGTGGATTTGGTGATTGAAGACCCTTACAACGTTCCAAAAATCAAAGGGATGAAGGATACTTACGTTGACGTAAGCGTAACGACAAGCAACGGCAAACAAGTGATAATTGAGATGCAGGTTTTGCCGGTGGAAGGTTTTGAGAAACGGATTTTGTACAACGCTGCCAAAAAATACTCAAACCAGCTTGGCAGAGGCAAAAATTACAAGGAACTGCTTCCTGTGATTGCTTTGACGATAACAGATTTTGTGATGTTTGAAAATTTTGAAAAGGTAGTTTCAAAATTTATTTTAAAGGAAAAAGAATACCTTACAGACTACACAAATTCGGATTTGGAGTTAGTTTTTGTTGAGTTGGCAAAGTTTCAGAAGTCAGAAAGTGAGTTGGAAAGTTTGCTTGACAAGTGGCTTTTTTTCCTTAAAAATGCGGAAAAATTAGGTCTTGTTCCAGCGAAACTAAAGTCTGAAACGCAAATTTTACGTGCATTTGAATTTGCAAACAAATCGCAGCTGAGCAGGGAAGAGCTTGAATTTCAGGAAAAGAAGGAGATTTTTATTATGGACCAGATTGGAGCAATCATCAAAGCGGAACGAGGTGGTTTTGAAAAAGGAGTTTTGCAGGGAATTGAACAGGGAAAACTTGAAGTGGCAAAATCACTTTTGGCTGCCGGAATGAGTTTGTCAGAAATCTCAAAAGTTACAAACTTGCCTGAAAACGAAATCGCAAAATTAGAAACCTGAAAATTTTTTCTTCAAACAGGATTTTTTTTCAGAGTTTTAACTAAAACTTTTCAAACTTGGAAACTTCATTTTTTTATGAACATTTCAGAAACAAAAATTGATGAAATCCGGCTTGCAAATGAAGTTGTTGACGTAATTGGTGAATACGTAACTCTCAAAAAAACAGGTAAAAATTATTCCGGACTTTGTCCTTTTCACAACGAAAAAACACCCTCATTTTCTGTTAATTCCGAAAAACAAATTTTTCATTGTTTTGGCTGCCACGTTGGTGGAAACGTTTTTAATTTTATAATGCGACACGAAAAAATTGGTTTTATTGACGCAGTTCGGTTTTTGGCAAAACGTGCCGGAATTGAACTTCCAAAACAAAATTTTGATAACAAAGAGAACAGCGAAACAGAAAAACTTTACAAAGCAAACACTTTAGCTTGTGATTTTTATGCTTCAAATTTAACTACAACTGAAAATCCTGCCTTTCACTACATTCAAAAACGTGAAGTTGACACAAAATTTATCAAAAAATTTCAGCTTGGTTATTCTTTGGATAGCTGGGACGGATTTTCACGGTTTTCAGGAATTAACACAGAAACCTTAGAAAAAGCAGGACTTGTAATCAAAAGAGAAAATGGTGGATTTTACGACAGGTTTCGCGGAAGATTGATGTTTCCGATTCACAGCCTTTCAGGAAGAGTTGTCGGGTTTACCGCAAGACAACTCGTTGACACAAAAGACGCTCCAAAATACGTAAACACTCCGGAAACAGAGATTTACAACAAACGAAAAGTGCTTTACGGATTTTATTTCGCGAAGGAATCTATAAGGCGTGAAGACAAAGTTTACCTCGTTGAAGGAAACATGGATTTTATCCGTTTGTTTGCTTCGGGAATTGAAAACGTTGTTGCAAGTTCAGGAACTGCTCTGACTGAAGACCAAATCCAATTACTTGGAAGGTTTACAAAAAATATTGTGATTGTTTACGACGGTGATTCTGCAGGTTCAAAAGCAGCTGTCCGCGGAGCTGAAATTCTGGTTGCTGCTGGTTTTGACGTTAAAGTAATTGTCTTGCCTGAAGGTGAAGACCCGGATTCCTTAGTTAGAAAACACGGAAAAGATGCCTTTTTAATGCTTGACGCAAAAGCACTTGGTTTGGTGGATTTTTTGATTGCAAGTTTTAAAAATGCAGGGTTTTTTGAAAGCGAAAAGAAAAAATTTGAAGCAACAAAGTACGTTCTTGAAGTGATTGCAAAGGTTCCTGAACTAACAACACGAAATTTTTATCTCGGTTCTGTCGCGGATAAAATGCAGGTCAGCGAAAGGGATTTGCGAAGTGATTACCAAAAAATTCTCGCCGGAACTCACTCGCTGAAAAATACTGAAACAGTTGTAATTCAAGACTTGGTTTTTGGCACTTTGCAACCGCCGGAAAGAAACATCGCAGCAGCAATTTTGCTTTCTAACGAAGTCGTAAAACTTGTTCGTGAAGCTGATTTGGAGATTATTGAAGACGAACTCTCCAACAAAATTATTCATCAGGTTTTAGACGATTTTGAGGAATTTGGAGACGTGAACTGCGAAAGATTAATGTTGAAAATTCACAACCAGGAAGTTGTTTCGTTCATTTCAAGAGTTTCAAACTGGGAACTTGACGAAGACTCAAAACCTGTTCAAACAGTAAAAGACACACTAAAAAGATTACAAAAGAAAAAACTTGAAGCTGAATTAATTGAGTTAGCTCAAAAACAAAAAAATACAACTGATTTTAATGAAGTTATGGATTTGCAAAAGAAAGTTATGGATTTGCAAAGCAAATTGAGAAGTAAGTAAATTATTTAAAGATAAGGATTTAGTAAAAAACTAAGCTCCACAAAAAGCTCGTTTCCTTTACCTTTGGAAAGTTCTTTTCCGTACAAAAAACGTGCTGAAACAGGTGCTTTCCCAAAAATCCAGTAAGTAAAACCAATTCCGCAACCAACAGTCTGAACTAAGT
>JADZEA010000191.1 GCA_020850775.1 bacterium | reverse complement strand
CTGTCTGCTAACTCGTAAAGCTCTTCAGCAGTTGTTAATTTTGTTTCCGTGAGCATTTTTTTCACCTTTTTACAAACTGATAAATTAACTTGTTCTTGTTTTTAAACTTAAAGAAAGTTATGAAAAAATGAAAGCAGATTTTTGGGATGAACACTATCAAAATAATCACTTTCCATGGGATTTAGGCGAAGCAGCTCCTGCTTTTGTGAAATTTTTTGAAAACAAAAACAAAGCAAAAACAATCTTAATTCCAGGTGCGGGAAGAGGAAACGACGCTTTGTTTTTGGCAAAACTTGGCTTTGACGTTACTGTTTTGGAAATTTCAGAGGAAGCAATAAAAATTCTGCTTGCCCGTGCAAACGAAGAAAATTTGGTGATAAAAACGCTTCCCGGAGACGTTACAAATTTTATTTCAAAAGAAAAGTTTGATTTTTGGGTTGAACACACTTGTTTTTGTGCAATCAAACCTGAAAAGCGAAAAAATTACGTTGAAACCATTACCAAAAATCTAAAACCAACCGGATTTTTTGTAGGTTTACTTTTTGATTTTCCACTAACAGAAGAAGGTCCTCCTTTTGGCGGAAGTAAAAAAGATTACGAGACACTTTTTACGAAAAACTTTAGCCTTGAAATCTTTGAAGAGAACAAGTTCAAACACGAAAAAAGGCAAAAAAATGAACTGTTTTTAGTAGCAAAATTAGTTCGCTAAAATTCCCTAAACCTTCAATTTTTAATGCCTGAAGTGTCTTTTACCCGTAAAAATCATCGCAATTCCGTAATCGTTTGCTGCCTGAATGACTTCATCGTCCTTTACAGAACCTCCTGGTTGAATGATTGCTGTAATTCCTTGTTTTGCAGCTTCCTCTACTCCGTCTCTGAAAGGAAAAAATGCGTCAGAAGCTAAAACGGCTCCTTTAAGAGAATGGTTTTCGTCAAATGCCTTGCTAACTCCGGTTTTTGCACTATCAACTCTTGACATTTGCCCTGCTCCAATTCCTAAAGTTCTGCCATTTTCAGCGTAAACAATCGCGTTTGATTTTACGTGCTTGACAATTTTCCAGGCAAATTTTAAACCTTGCATTTCATTTTCACCTGGTTTTTTGGCTGTTACAACTTTCCAATCATTTTCAGAATCAGACTCAAGGTCATTTTCCTGAACTAAAATCCCGTTTGCAACCCGTTTCAGGTCAAGTTCTTTCGGATTGATTGCCGAAAAATTCAGTTTCAAAATTCTGACATTTTTCTTCTTTGAAAGGTGTTCAAAAGCATCTTTTTCAAAATCGGGAGCGATGATTAATTCTGTAAAAATTTTGCTGACTTCTTTTGCAGTTTCCAAATCAAGCGTTCCGTTGAAAACGACGACTCCGCCAAAAGGTGATTTTGTGTCTGTTGAAAAAGCCTTTGTGTAGGCTTCAAAGAGGGTTTTTCCGGTTCCGACACCACAAGGGTTTGTGTGTTTCAGGATTGCTGCTGTTGGTTCTTCAAACTCACGGATTAAGTTTACTGCTGCGTTTGCGTCGTTAATGTTGTTAAACGAAAGTTCCTTTCCGTGCTGTTGCTGCAAGACTTCAAAAAAATTGCCGTAGAGAGCTGCTTTTTGGTGTGGATTTTCTCCGTAACGAAGCGAAGACTCAAGTTTTAAAGAAAGATTAAACTGTTTTGGCACCCCTTCTTCGCATTTTTGGTTAAAAAAGTTTGCAATCAAAGAATCGTAACGTGCTGTGTGATTAAAAACCTCTTTTGCAAGCTCAATTCGTGTTTCAGGCGTTGTGTTTCCGTTAATTTTTAGCTCGCCAAGAACTTTTGCGTAATCTTTCGGATTGACAACAACAGTAACAAACTCGTGGTTTTTTGCTGCGCTTCTAAGCATTGTTGGTCCGCCAATATCAATATTTTCAATAGCTTCTGCAAAAGTTACGTTTGTTTTTTTAATCGTTTGCTCAAAAGGGTAAAGGTTCACAACAACCAAATCAATAAAGTCAATGCCATTTTTAGCTGCTTGTTCCAGGTGTTCAGGATTTGAACGAATTGCTAAAATTCCACCGTGAATTTTTGGGTGCAAAGTTTTAACTCTTCCGTCAAGCATTTCAGGAAAATTTGTAAAATCAGAAACATCTTTTGTTACTACTCCATTTTCACGTAAAATTTTTGCCGTTCCACCGGTACTAAGAATTTCAACGTTCAGTTTTGCAAGCTCTTTTGCAAACTCAACAATTCCTTCCTTATCGGAAACACTGATTAAGGCTCTCATTTTTCTCCTCTAATTTTTACTGTTTAGCAAAGAAACCATTTCTTTGACTGCTTGCGAAATCCCGACGTAAACACTTCTTGCGATGATTGAAAATCCGATGTTAAACTCTTCCACGTGAGGAATTTCCAGAATTGGAAAAATATTTTGGTAATCAAGACCGTGTCCGGCACTGATTTTCAGACCAAGTTTTTTTCCGTAAACCGCACCTTCTTTCAGCCTTTGCAGTTCAAGGTTTCGTTCCTGTTCGTTTTTTGCGTTTGCGTAAGTTCCCGTGTGAAGTTCAATGACTTTTGCTCCAATTTCTGCTGAAGCTTTGATTTGTTCCGTTTCTGAATCAATGAAAAGGCTCGTAACAATTCCCGCTTCGTTAAATTTTCCTGCTGAAAGACGAATTTCATCAAAATATTTTACAACGTCAAGTCCACCTTCAGTTGTTAGTTCTTCGCGTTTTTCAGGAACTAAAGTAACCATTTCAGGTTTTGTTTGCAGTGCAATTTTTACCATTTCCCGAGTGTTTGCCATTTCAAGATTTAAGTGCCTCTTGATTACTTCGCGAAGTGTTTTCAGGTCTCTGTCATTAATGTGTCTTCTGTCCTCCCGCAAGTGGCAAACGATTCCGTAAGCTCCTGCGATTTCAGCAATTGAAGCAGCGATTACAGGGTCAGGATAAATCCATTTTCTTGCCTGGCGAAGTGTTGCAACGTGGTCAACATTCAAACCTAATCTTTTGTGCATTTTTTTCCTTACTCCAAAAAAAGTTCGGCGAAAATGTAAACTCTTAAAAATGAAAATCAAGTGAAAAATCTCTTAGTTGAAAAACTTTGTTTTCAATAAAATGTTTTGTAACTTTAATAAAATTTATCAAATTCATTTTACGAAACTTAGGAGTAAAATTAATGAAAAAAATCGGAATACTTAGAGGAATGGAAACAACCTTTCCAGAGGCTTTAATTGATAGAATTAACTCGTTAAACACTGAAGCTACTGCTGAATTTATCCAGGTTGGCGGAATTAAAATGGACGAACTTTATGCTTACGACGTTATTTTGGACAGAATTTCACAAGACATCCCTTTTTACAGAGCAATGCTGAAAAATGCTTCTCTTTCCGGTGTTCACGTGATTAACAACCCTTTTTGGTGGTCTGCTGACGATAAATTTTTTGGCTACTCGTTAGCCAAAAAACTTGGAGTTCCCGTTCCTAAAACTGTTTTACTCCCTCACAAAGACCATCCGCCAGACACAAATTCTAACTCAATGCGAAACCTGATTTTCCCTTTAAACTGGCAAGAAATTTTTGATTACATTGGTTTTCCCGCTTTTATGAAACCACACAGCGGCGGAGGTTGGAAAGATGTTTACAAAGTTAACGACCCCGGTGAACTTTTTTCCTCTTACGGAAAAACTCACACACTTTGCATGACTTTGCAGGAAGAAATTGATTTTACACACTACTACCGCTGCTACTGTATCGGAAAAAAATACATCAGAATTATGGAGTACGCTCCTAAACAACCGCACCATTTGCGTTACGTTCAGAACCCGGACCCAATTCCGCCTGCTCTTGAATCTGAAATTAAACAACACTGCCTGACACTTTGCAATGCCTTGGGTTACGATTTCAACACACTTGAGTTCGCAGTACGGGACGGAATCCCTTACGCAATTGATTTTACCAATCCTTCGCCAGACGCAGACTTAAATTCTGTCGGACTTGAAAACTTTACCTGGGTAGTTGAAACTGCTGCTGAATTTTTGATTGACAGAGCCTTGAACTACGAAACAACACTCAAAAATTACAACTCAGGCGAGTTCGCTGAAGGGAAAATTGTTAAACGAAAAACTCCGCCTGCAAAGAAAAAATAAAAAATTAAATCTTGTGAGCATTTTGCCGTTTAGCTGAATGCTCACTTAAACTAAAAAAAATGAACTACTTAATCATCGGCGCAGGAGCAATCGGCTCAGTTCTTGGAGCAAACCTTTTTCAAAACGGTTTCCAAACACAACTCGTCGCAAACCAAAAACACACCGAAAAAATTAACCAAAACGGACTCTTCGTAACCACTTCCGAAAAAAAATTTAACGTGAAAATCCCCTGCTTTTCAGAACTGAAAAACACGAAAACAAACACGGACACAATCATTTTTCTGACAATGAAACTTGACAGCAGGTTTGAAAAAACTTTACAAGAACTAAAAAACTTAAAACTTGATTCTTTGCCAACGGTTTGCTTTCAAAATGGTGTTGAAGCCGAAAAACTCGCTCAAAAATTCCTCAAAAACCTTTACGGCGGAGTCGCAAGAATGACTTGCACAATTAAAAATTTTGGCGAAGTGATTTACGAAAAACAAGGAAGTTTTGTCGTTGGAAAATTTCCTGAAGGCTCTGACAAAATTTGCCAAACAGTCAAAAATGACCTTGAAAAATCAGGTTTTCAAGTCGGAATTGCTCCCAAAATTATTCAGGACAAATTTTTAAAAGTGCTTGTAAACCTAAACAGCGTAACTCACGCACTTTTTAAAGACGAAAATCCACAAAAAATTAATGAAATCAAATTTTTTACACTCAAAGAAGGAGTTGAAGTTTTCCAAAAAGCTGGAATTTTGGCGTTTCCAAGTTCAGGAATTGGAAGCACCGTTGAAGAAATGCTTTTAATTTCCGAAAAAACAATGAAAAATCCGCAAAAAAAACAAAGATTTGAGACTTACAACTCAACCTGGCAAAACCTTTACAGACAAAGTGCTGAACTTGAAAACCGTTACTTTAACGGACTTGTGATTGAACTTGGTAAAAAATTTGGCGTTCAGACACCTTTTAACGCAAGGCTTTTGGAACTTTTAGAACAGCTTCACAAACAAAAACTGCCTCCAAACTCTTTGAGCCTGAGCGAGTTTTAAAAATAAATTCAGAGTAAACTTTTGTTGGCAAATTGAATTTTTTCCCACAAAACGTCAGTCATTTTTTCAACATTTTCACCCGAAACTGATGAAATTTTGAAAGGTTTGTAGTAACGAACAAATTTTTTCACGTTCTCAGAAAGTTCTTCGGTTGTGCTGTCAATTTTTGTCAGAGCAATCACAAAAGGTTTTTTAAGCATTGCCGGATTAAATTTTTTCAACTCTTTTTTGAGTGTTTTTAGTTCCTGAGAAGGGTTTTCCGAGTTCACGTCAATCAGGTAAAGCAAAACTTTTGTTCTTTCAACGTGCCTTAAAAACTGAATTCCAAGCCCTTTCCCTTGTGAAGCACCTTCAATTAAACCCGGAATGTCCGCAATTACAAAACTTCTGAAATCCTTGTAGTGTGCGATTCCGAGGTTTGGTTGCAAAGTTGTAAAAGGATAATCGGCGATTTTTGGTCTTGCTGCAGTCATTCTTGCAAGGAAAGTTGATTTTCCTGCGTTTGGGAAGCCAACCAAACCAACGTCAGCAAGAAGTTTCAGTTCAAGTTCAAGTTCAAACTCTTCGCCTTCAGTTCCTGGTTGTGCGTAACGCGGAGCCTGATTTGTCGGAGTTGCAAAATGAATGTTCCCTCTTCCACCGAGTCCACCTTTTGCGACACAAATTTTCTCAAAATCTTCCTTCAAATCGGCAATCACTTCACCTGTTTGAGCATTACGGACAATTGTTCCAACCGGAACTTTTATCACTAAATCATCGCCACCTTTTCCGTACTTTCTCGCACCTTGTCCGTGCAAACCGTTCTGAGCTTTGCATTCTTTTTGGTAGCGAAAATCCAACAGCGTTCCGATTTGTGAGTTTGCTTCTAAGTAAACGCTTCCGCCGTTTCCACCGTTTCCACCATCCGGACCACCTTTTGGCATGTATTTTTCTCTGCGAAAACTAACACAACCTGCTCCGCCTCTTCCAGCTTTCACAGAAATTTTTACAAAATCAATGAACATTTTTTTGCCTTTAAATTTTTACTGAACGACCAAATCAGAAATTTTTGGCTTTAGTTCGTCAAGAAACGGTAACTTAGCCTTGATTTTTCCCAAACAATTCTGAATCTTTGAATTTGCGTAAATTGAATTTTCCTTTTGCCAAAAATAAGTATCAAAAAATTTCTCACCTTTTGACCAAAACTCGACATGAATTTCATCTTTAAAACCTGTTTTTTGCAGGTTTTCCTTACTTGCTTCAAGAAAATTTTCTACGTCAGTGTTTAAAAGCATGTAAAAAATTGCCTGTGGTTTGTTTGGTGAAGTAACTGCTTTGGAAACAGGTCTTTCCATAAACCAACTTTCGTTTTCTTTTGCAAGTTCAATTACAATTTTATCGTACGAAAACCTGACTTTGTCAATTTCTTCAACTTCAAAAACTTGTAATTTTGAATCTCTGTAAAAATTAAAATCCTTAAAAATTTCCAAAAAATTTTTATCTGCAAGCCGAACTGAGACCTGACTTAAAGTGTTGAGAAAAACAAGGCTTTCCCGCTCCTTTCCAAAGTAAAGAACGTCTAAAAACTTACCTTTTGATTTCAGTTCAATCGTGTAAGAAGGGTTTTCAAGACCAAAAGCTGCAAGATTTTTTCCCGGATTGTTTGCTGAAAATTCCGCAACACGCAAACTGAAAAGCCTGATTAAAATCGTGTTGTAAACTGCTGCCTGATTTGCACTTGCGGTAAAAGGTGAAGTGATTTTCCAAACCTGGTCTTTCTTGATTGTAAACGTCCCGTGAGGTGTTTTTACGTTAATTTCGTCTGCGTCTGTCGGAGCAAAAGAGAGAATATTTTTCCTGCGAAAGTAAAAAAGATTGTGCCTTGCAGAAATTAAACTTGCAGCAGGAATCAATAAAATTTCCTTTTCGGCGTTTCGTTTTGCGTAAACAAAATCCTTTGTTGCAGTTCCAATTCCAAGTGCAATTGAGTCGGTTTTCCCATCTTTGAAATAAAATTTCAACCGAACGAGTGGAGTGTCAAGAGCTACTTCGTGGAAATTTACAGTTGAATCCGGTAAAACCCGTTCAATTTTTCCGTTAAAAAAAGCTGAAAGGATTTTTTCTACAGAATTTACCTCTGCAAAATCTTGTACGGGTTCAGTCAAAATCCAGGTCGTGTCATTTTTAATTGTAAAATCAAGAAACTCGTTAAAAACAGTAAAAGAATCAACTTCACTAAGAGTTCGGTTAAAAATTTTTTTTTCTAAAGTTTCGTTTTTAGCTTGTTCAAGCTCTTTTTTCGCTTCGGGAAACTCAACAAAAAAAATGTACGAAGCGAGTGCAAGCAGTAAAAAAGCAAGTGTGAGTAAAGTTTTTGTGTTCAATTTTTCCCCAATTTCTGTTAAGTTCAAGACGGGCTAAAAATAAGGAAAAAAATTGAATTTTTTACTGACAATTCTAATAATTTTAAGTTTCTCTACTTTGCAAGCTGAAGAAACGGGAAAGTTTGAGTTCAAAATCGGTCAGCCTTCAAACATTGACGGGAAAATTTTTGAGCAGGAATGGTCTGACGCAAGGTTCTTTCAGGTTCCGCTTCACAGCAACTCAAGGGCTTTGGTTTACTACAAAACTGACGGTGAATTTTTTTACTTTGCGTTTGAGATTTTTGAAAAAGCTGTTGTTGACTCTGGTTTCAGTGAAGTTCGGATTTGGATTTCGCTTGACGAAAAGACAAAAAATAATTTCCCGAAAGAAACAGAACTTGAGTTTCGTTTACAGGCAAGCAAAAATGACAAGGTAACAGAAACTTTTGGAAACGGAATCAGCTACTTTTCAACTGAGCAAAAAGGTTCTGTTGCTAAAAACTGGCAAGCCAAATCAAACCTGATTTTTCCACAAAAATGGACTTGTGAGTTTGCAATTCGCAGGGAAAAACTGAGCTACAAGAACAAAATCCCCGAAAACGTTAAGGTTGGTTTTTACTTTCACGGGAAAAATCAAAAAGGCGATTGCGAGACGGCTTTTCCGGGTTTTTCACCTAAAAAATGGCTTTCAGTAAAAATTAACGAGTAATTTTTAAACAAACGAAGCTAATTTTTTCTGTAAAAATTTGCTAAAATTCTTAGCCCTTCCTCAAGTTCTGTTTCAGGAAGAAAGCTTGGTTTGTTTTTACAACAACTTTCATTTTCTAATTCCAATCCAAAATTGATAAGGTTTCACGTAGATTCTGTACTTGTCAACTAAAGTTTCAGTTCTGTCTTTGAGTTCGTAAAACTGACCTTTTGGCAAGTCAAACCATAAAAAATCATTTCCTGCGTTCAAAACAAAATAAATTTCCTGTTCACCAAGTTTTTTCAGGTAAAAAAAACCGTTTTTCTGTTTGATAACATCAATAAAATTTATGCTTCCTTCAGAAATTGCAGGATAATTTTTCCGTAAAAAAGAAAGTTCGGAAATGAGCTTAAAATTTTCTCTTTCCTCTGAAAACGGGTTTTCTGCTTTGAAAAAATCTTCTCTGTTTTCAGGGTCGTTTCCACCGTGAAAAGCTGTTTCCGTTCCGTAGTAAACGATTGGAATTCCGTAAGAAGTGAAATTGTAAACAAGTGCAAGTTTCAGTAAATCATTGTTTTTATTTTTCTGGTAGTTCAAAAGTCTTGGCTGGTCGTGGTTGTCAACAAAAGTCATCAACTGGTAAAGGTCTTTTTCACCAAAACTTTTCTGGTTCTCAGAAAAAATTTGAAGCAACTTTTCAACGTTAGCATTTTTTCCAAAAACCTCTTTCTGAGTTCCCCAAAGTGTGTAGTTCGTAACAGAATCAAAAACATTTTCACCAAGCGAATCGGGATTCAGAAACCGCTGATTTTTTGCCTCTTCAAAATCGTAGCTTTCAGCGAAAATCCAAAAATTATTTTTGCCAAGCTGTTTTGCTTTTTCCTTAATTCCGCCGATAAAATCGTTCCAAAAAGAAAGCTCAACGTGTTTTGCGGTATCAATTCTAAAAGCGTCAACATCGGTTTGTTCAATCCACCAGGACCAAATTTTCAGCATTTCTTCACGGACAATTAGATTTTCAGTTTTAAAATCGTCAAGTCCACCGGGAAATTCGCCTAGAATATTTTGTTTTGAATCGTTCCAGTTTTCAATGTTTCCGAAGTTGTGAAAAAGCTGTGGATTTTGGAAAACTTCAGGAAAGTGCTTGTTTTTTTGGTCTTTGTAAGCAAGTTCGTAACCGTTTGAGTTCCATTTCCACTCACCATTTTTAGAAAAAAGCAGGTCGCCTGAATGGTTCACGACAACGTCAAGGCAAACATAAATTCCGTTTTCGTGGGCAGTTTTTACCAAAGTTTTAAAGTCTTCCAAAGTTCCGTAAGTTGGGTTCGTTTGGTAAAAATTGGAAATTGCGTAACCGTGGTACTCGCCGTAAGCTTGTTTCTGAATCGGATTAATCCACAAAACATCAATTCCAAGTGCTTTAAGGTAAGGAATCGCAGAAGTTACACCTTTGAAATCGCCACCGTGAACTTTTGATGGATTTTTCGGGTCGTAATTATTTTCAAGGTTGTTGTTGCTTGAATCTCCGTCAAAAAATCTATCAACCATCAGCATAAAAAAGGTTTTGTTTACCCATTTTTCTGGTGAGGGAAAGTAATTTTTTTGTGCAAAGGAGCTTTCAAAACTGAGTAAAAAACATAAAATTAGCCAAAACATTGAACCTCAAAATTTTTGGTTTAATTTACTCTTGTTTTATCTTTTTTGCAAAAGCTAAGTTTGTTCGGAAACGTACATTTTCCGGTGTAGCTCAAAAGTTACCTGATTTAAAAACCCGTTTCAGAATTTTCAAAAGCTGTTTTTTAAAACTGGCACACACTTTGAAAAAGGAAAACCAAAACTTATTTTTTTTCATTAACAAAGAAAGGCTATTGAAAATGAAAGCACAAAAAAACTTAGCTTTGAACTTGCTTTTGACAAGTTTGGCTATCGCATTTTACGGCTGTTCAGATGACTCAGTCGGAACAACTTCAACCGAAAATCAAATTCAGGGAGTTGTTGAAACCAACACGGATACTTTTGAAGAAGAAGGTATCAACGACGATGGAATGCAAGAAGTGAGTTACAATAATTTTGACAGCACAGCACCAGCACCAACTGACCAACCTGCTTTCCCTTACCGTTTTGGACGCAAAATCACTGAAAGAGAAAAATATTTTACTTTCAGCATTGACGGAACAACAGCAACAAGCACAATCACGAAAGAACTTAAAGGCACACTTAAAGTTGGGAATTCCAACGGCTTCCTCTTTGAAAAAACCTTTGAACACACAATCAAAAGAAACGTTGATTTTGCAGGAACAACAAACAGCAACGGCGAACTGGTTTGGAAGTGGGAAAATACTTACGTTGCGACAGGATTTTCAAGCGACGCTACAACACCAACAAACACTTTCGACATTCAATCCGTTACTTTTTTGGTAAACGGCACAAATCTGATTACTGTTGATTCTCCAGAAACCTTTGTAATTAAAAAAGATACAATCCCTGTTTTCCACAAAGACGACCTTGTAAAAGTTTTTGCAACAGTAAATTCAAGTGAAGAATTGGTTGGGCTTTTACACTACGGAGTTAATCACAAAGAGCATCACCTTGCAAGAAGAATGTTACACGACGACGGAATTGCACCAGACGTAACTGCAAACGACGGAGTTTACAGTGGAGAATGGAATGCTCGCCAAAAAGTTGGTGTTCACCACGTTGTAGTTGATTTTATGAGCAAGGCAACCATTGAAAATGAAACTGCAGCTTACAATTCTGTAAGTTGGGGATTTCCTTACAAAATTGCAACTAACTAAAAAAATTTAGCAAAGGATAAAAATGAAACGTTTAAGTTGGATGATAATGGGAATTATTTTAGTTCTTTCGGTTTTAGCAAGTATAGTTTCAGCAAGACCTTTTGGAAAAGAAAGAAGACACAACCCTTACAAAAACCTTGAAATTCTTAGAAAAAAAATTGAACTGACAGACGCTCAAATGGAAAAACTGAAGGCTAAAAGAGATGAAAATATCAAAAAACGAATTGAACTGAGAGATAAAATTCAGGTTGAAGAAATAAAAATGCGGGAATTAATGGAAGCCAAAAAACCTGAAAATGAAAAAGTTATGGCAACTGCGGATAAACTTCACCAACTCAGAGGCGAAGAAATGAAAATGGAACTTGAAAGCAGGTTATTTTTTAGAAACCAATTAACAGAAGAACAATTTAAGAAATTTTCTGAAAATTTCCCTCCTCCTGAAAGAAATTTCCCGTCTAAACGCCCTCCTTCTCCTGAAAGAAATTTCAGGGGAAACTAAACTCGCTCTCTTTTCTTCCTTTTAATAAAAAGGTCTGAAATCCTAAAAAAGGCTTCAGACCTTTTCTTTTTTATACTTTCCTCTTTCATTTTCTCTAAAAATTTCGTTTTTTTACAGAAAATTTTAGGAACAAAATGAAAAGACACGAGAGTTTACAAGAATTATCAAGAGACCATTTTTTTGCTTTAGTTCAGGCAAAAGACTTAAAAGAAATTGGAATGGCAGGAAATCATAAAAAATCTATAGAGATTATTGAAAAATTTATAGATTTTTGGACAAATGAACTACAAAATCATTTTCGTGAAGAAGAAGAAATTCTTTTCCCCGTTTTTACAATTTACGAGAAAAATTCTGATGAAATTATCCAACTTTTATTGGAACACCTTGAAATCCGCAGCAAAATTTATGATTTGAATTGTTCGCTTGAGGTTGGAATTTTACCTGAAACTGAGTTCCTGAACAAACTTGGAAACTTGCTTCACGACCACATTCGTTTCGAGGAAAGAGAGTTTTTCCCGTTGGCAGAACAAAAAATTCCAGAAAAAGTGCTTTTCAAACTTAGTAAATTGTTTGCGAAAAGACCTGACAGAAAAGGATAAAACTTTTAGAAAAACCCTCAAAGTAAAAAAACACTCGTTGGTTTAAGTTCTATAATTTTTTATGTAAGAAATTGCCTGAACTGTTAGTTTTTTAGTTTGGAAACCAAAATCTCTGTAAAATTCGATTCCGTCGCAAACGTTACCTTCTTCAAGCATCAAAAGTTGGTCAAGAGTCAACGGTCCAAACTCAAATTTTTGCATAAAAAATGCCGGAATTTTCATCAAAATAATTGGAACAGGAAGTTTTAGCTTCTTTTTTCCAATTACTTCACAAAGTAAGTCAAGAATTTCACTCCAGGTTTTTGTTTCAGACCCAAGAAAATAAATTTTATCCTTTGCTTTTTCATTCTCCAAAGCATCAACAAAACCTTTTGCAACATCCTCCACTGCGATTGGAGACATTTTTATTGATTTTCCGCCGTTAAAATTTGGCAAAAATGGTGGAGAAGTTAGCAAACCACCAAAAAAATTTTGAGCAAGTTCGCTAAAAAATTCTGGTCGTCCATTCCCTTCAGGATTTCCAAAAATCAGGGAAGGTCTGAAAATTGTGTAGTTCAAACCACTGTTTTTCAGGTACTCTTCTGCTCGTGCCTTTGTAGTTTGGTAGTTTGTAATTCCATCAAGTCTTGCGCCGTTTGCTGACATCAAAACAAAATGTTTAACCTCAGATTTTTTTGCCTCGTCAATCAAATTTTTTGCTCCTTCGTAGTGCAATTTTTCACAAGTTATGCCTTTTGAAGGGAACTCACGGATGATTCCAACAAGGTAAATCACAGCTTCACAATCGTTTAACTGCCCCTGAAAAGTTTGCGGAGAGTTTACGTCGCCAAAAACAAGCTCAGTTTTTTTTTCAGGTTTTGGAAGTTTGCTCTCACTCCCTTTCCTGACAAGACACTTCAAAGTATGCCCTTTTGAATGAGCGTACCTGATAATTTCTTTTCCAACAAAACCTGTCGCACCAGCAACAAAAATTTTCATTTTTCAGCTTTCTTTAAATTTTTTGAAAATAAAAAAACCTTCAAATCTTTCCCAAACCTGAAGGTTTCAATTCTGAGTTTTTAGCTCTAAAAAAACTTTTTCAAAACGTCTGTTAAATCGGGTTTTCCAATTTCCTGAAGTTCGTAAGTTACACGCAAAGCTGGTTTGTTGATTTTAATTAACTTTCTCAAATCAATCGGCGTTCCAATCAAAACAAGGTCGCAATCCGTTTTATTGATTGTTTTTTCAAGATCCTTGACTTGTTTGTCACTGTAGCCCATTGCTGGAAGCAGAGTTCCAATTTCCGTGTATTTTTCAAAAGTTTCAGTAATCGTTCCAACCGTAAAAGGTCTCGGGTCAACAAGCTCAAAAGCTCCAAATTTTTCCGCAGCAACTACGGCTGCTCCAAAATTCATTTCTCCGTGTGTTAAAGTTGGTCCGTCTTCAACTGCAAGAACACGTTTCCCATAAATTTCCTGGTAATTTTGAACAAAAATCGGAGAAGCAGCTTCAATCACTGTTGCTGTTGGATTCGTTGAACTAATCGTTTCACGCAGTTCTTTGATGTCTTCCAAATCCGCTGTATCAATTTTATTGATTACAAGAACGTCTGCAAGCCTCAGGTTTGCTTCACCGGGATAGTAAAAAACTTCGTGTCCTGCTCTGTGAGGGTCTAAAACTGTAATCAAAAGGTCAGGCTCGTAAAAAGGCAAATCGTTGTTTCCACCATCCCAAACAATAATGTCAGCTTCTTTTTCTGCTTCACGCAAAATCGCTTCGTAATCAACTCCTGCGTAAATTACGTTTCCGCGGACTACGTGAGGCTCGTACTCTTCACGTTCTTCAATCGTGCACTTGTGTTTGTCAAGGTCTCCAACTGTTGCAAAACGCTGAACTTTTTGAGCTACAAGGTCTCCGTAAGGCATTGGATGGCGAACAGCGACAACTTTTTTCCCGGCTTGTTGCAGGATTTCAATGACTTTGCGGGTTGTTTGGCTTTTTCCACAACCGGTTCTTGAGGCACAAACGGCAATGACAGGTTTTGTGGAACTTAGCATTGTGTGTCTTGCTCCCATTAGTTTAAAATCTGCTCCGCAAATCGTTACGAGTGCTGAACGACTCATCACGTAATCGTAAGGAACATCGGAGTAAGCGAAAACGACTTCGTCAACTTTGAACTCAGTGATTAGTTCTACGATTTCGCTTTCAGGAAAAATCTGAATCCCTTTCGGGTAGAGTTTTCCCGCAAGTTCGGGCGGATACTTTCTTCCGTCAATGTTTGGGATTTGGGTAGCAGTAAAAGCGACAACTTCGTAAGTTTCGTTGTCTCTGAAATAAGTGTTAAAATTGTGAAAATCTCTTCCCGCTGCTCCCATAATTATTACTTTTATGCGTTTCATAAAATCTTCTCCTGTTTTTAAATTTATTTAATTTAAGCAATCTTTAATCCAAAAACGAGAAATTAAAACCGTGTTTCAAAAGGCATTTTACAAGTTTTAAGCTACTGTTTTTGAGAAATTTTTACCTGAAAATCGGACAAGTTAAACATCTTGGTCCGCCTCTTCCCCGCGAAAGTTCAAAACCTGAAATTGTAATCACCATTTTTCGTTCCGTTTGCAACAGGTAAAAATCTGTGTTTTGCACAAAATTTTCAGCCGTAATTATTTCGTAACCTGCTTTGTTCAGTTCTTTAAGTGTGAAGTGATTCCGCTCGTAAATCAAAATTTTCCCCTCCGAAATCGCAAAAGCATTCGCTCCGTCAGACCACTGTTCACGCATCTGATTTATCAAATTAGTTCCGCCACACAAAATCGGATTTAGCTTAACTCCATCTTTTTCAAGAATTTCTACAAGGTTTGAACCAACAGAATTTTTAGGCTCAAAAGTTTTGCTCTCACTTGTAAAACGGTAAACGTTCAGGTGAATGTCTTTTGGTCCTTCGGCTAAAATTATCGGTGGAAAAACTAAACACTCGTCTTTGTTAATCCTCGTAAAAATCGTGTCCAAGTGCATCGTAGCTCTGTGTTTTGGCATGTCAACTGCGTAAAGAACCTCAAAACCCTGTTTAAAAATTTCTTTTGCAAGGAAAGGAATCACATCAAATTTTGTCCGTTCACTGATTCCAACAAGCACAATTTTATCGGAAATTATCAAAACATCACCACCCTCAACCGAAAGATTTTCGCCAAATTTTTGAAGGTCAATCAGTTCCGTTCCAGCAAAATTTTTATGAAACCTAAAAATATTTCTGCTCAAAAGCATGTCCCGTTTACGGGCATTTTTTTTTGCGTAGCTTAAAATTACTGCGTTTCCAAGCACCGCTGCAAGGTCTCTCGCAAAAATCGCATTCGGAAGAGGCCAACGAAAAACTCTTTCGTTTGAGTTTGTAAAAAAACCTCTGACCATTGTTTTTGCCAAATTTTCCGGTTCAAGGTCAAGCAGTTTTTTTTTGTGGCTTTCCGAAACTTCAAACCCGTAAGTTTTTTCCAAAGCAATCACTTCGTCAACAACTGTCCGGCGGATTTTGTCGCTGTGAAAAATGTCGCTTAAAAGGTTGCGAAAGCGAAAAACGTTGTCCTTCCCACACACGGAAACCAAAACGTCTTCAAGCTGTTTGTGTTCTTTTTGTATCCAGGGAACCAAAACGAGGTCGTCAAACAAAAGGTAATCAGGATTTGGAATTACAAATTCACCTTCAACGTCTTCGTTGTACTGATGAACGTTGTAAGGCGTTGCTAAAGCGTGTTCGCTTCCCGGCGAGTGAATCATTATTTTTGACAAGCGATTTATCTCAGAAACAATCTTTACTTTTTCCAACTTTACTCCTTTAAAACATAAATTTTTATACTTTTTCAAAAAAAAATCTTACCACTTCCCGGTCATTGAAGTGGATTTTTTGCGTTCCAAAAATCTGGTAAGTTTCGTGTCCTTTTCCTGCAACAAGCAAAACATCACCACTTTTTAACAAGCTAACTCCAAGTTCAATTGCTTTTTTCCTGTCCTGAACTTCGTAAAAATTTGGTTTAGAAATGCCTTTTTTGATTTCAGAAATGATTTCCAAAGGGTTTTCTGTCCGTGGATTGTCTGAAGTTACAACGATTTCATCGGAAAGTTCAGAAGCAATTTTCCCCATTTTTGCCCGTTTTGTTTTGTCTCGGTCGCCTCCGCAACCAAAAACCGTAACAATTTTTCCCTTGCAAACTTCACGAAGCGAAACCAAAATTTTCTCCAAAGCGTCGGGAGTGTGTGCGTAATCCACAACTGCAAAAAGTTTGTTTTTTCTGATGATTTCAAAACGTCCTTCAACGGGTTTTACAGTCTCAAGCCCGGAAACGATTTCGTTAAAATTTTTCTGCAAAACAGAAAAAACAGCAAGAAGCGAAGCTAAAACGTTGCTAAGATTAAATTTTCCGGGAAGTAAAGTTTTGGCAGAAAAAATTTTACCCTCAAAATTTACCGTAAACTCAGTTCCTTCAAGGCTAAATTTTGTTTTTAAAACCGATAAGTTTGCGTTTTTGTTTTGCGAAAAAGTCATCACTTTTGCACGTGTGGTTTTTGCGTAAAAATCCGAAACTTCGTCGTCTGCGTTGAGAACCGCAAAGGAATTTTTGCTCAAGTTCTTAAACAAAATGCCTTTTGCTAACTTGTAATTTTCAAGAGTTTCGTGAAAATCCAAGTGGTCCTGAGTCAGGTTTGTGAAAATTGCAACTTTAAAATCCAAGCCAAAAACACGTTCCAAAAAAAGCGAGTGCGACGAAACTTCCATCACAACGATTTGCACATTTTCAGCGAGCATTTTTGCAAAAAACTCGTGAAGTTCAAGCGATTCCGGAGTTGTGTGTGTGTTTTCAAACTTTTTGTCTGCGATAAAATTTCCCGTTGTGCCAAGCAAACCAATTTTTACGCCGAACTTTTCAAGTAAAGCCTTGATTACAAAGGAAGTTGTAGTTTTTCCGTTAGTTCCGGTAATTCCAACTAAAGTGAGTTTTTTTGCAGGATTTCCATAAAAATTTGCGGAAAGCAAAGCTAAAGTTTGCCTTGAGTTTTTGACTTTCAGGATTGTCAGTTCCGGAAAGTCTTCCAAATTTTTGAGTTCTTCAACGACCAAAACGGAAGCACCGTTTTTGATTGCAGGAAGCAAAAAATTGTGTCCATCGGTTGAAAAACCTTTGATTGCTACAAAAACTGAGTTTTGAGTAATTTTCCGCGAATCGTAGTTCAGGTTCAGGATTTCTTTTTCAAGTGTTCCCTGAAGCAATTCAAAAACAGTGTTTTCAAGTAGTTGAGTTAATTTCATTTTTGTTTTCCAGGTGATTTTCAAAAGCAAAAAAGCCACAAGAAGTTAAGTAAAAATCTTGTGGCTTGGGAACATTTTTTAAAGCATTGTTTTTAGTAGCGGTAGTGTTCGGGTTTGAAAGGTCCTGAAATCGGGATTCCGAGGTAATCGGCTTGGTTTTGTGTCATCGTTTCAAGTTCAACGCCGAGTTTTTGCAGGTGCAGGCGTGCTACTTTTTCGTCTAAGTGTTTTGGAAGTGTGTAAACTTTGTTTTCGTAACGGTCAGCGTGTTTCCAAAGTTCAATTTGAGCTAAAACTTGGTTTGTAAAAGAGTTAGACATTACGAAAGAAGGATGTCCGGTCGCACAACCAAGGTTAACAAGCCTTCCTTCGGCAAGAATAATAATTTGTTTTCCATCAGGATAAACGTAGCGGTCAACTTGAGGTTTAACTTCAATTTTTTCAATGTCGGCACGTGAGTTTAAGTAAGCCATGTCAATTTCAAGGTCAAAGTGTCCGATGTTGCAAACGAT
>JADZEA010000190.1 GCA_020850775.1 bacterium | reverse complement strand
GGGACAGGATTTTTTCCCTCTTTCAGTTGATTACCGTGAAAAATCATACGCAGCAGGAAAAATTCCTGGTGGTTACGTTAAAAGAGAAGCCAGACCATCAGACAAAGAAATTTTGTCTGCAAGATTGATTGACAGACCAATCCGTCCTCTTTTCCCTGAAAATTTTATGAACGAAACTCAGGTTATGGTTCAAATTATTTCCAGTGACCAGGAAAATGATGCCGATGTTTTGGGAGTAATTGGAGCAAGCCTTGCAATTTCCATTTCTGACATTCCTTTTGACGGACCTTGTGCTTCAGTGCGGGTTGGAAGAATTGACGGTGAATTTGTCGTTAATCCAACCTTTGCACAAATTGAAGAAAGCGACATTGAAATCGTCGTGGCAGGAACTTACGATTCAATAATTATGGTTGAAGGTGAACTAAAAGAACTCAGCGAAAACGACGTTCTTGAATCAATTAAATTTGCTCACGAACACATCAAAAAAATTATTGACTTGCAAAATGAACTTGTTGCCGAAATCAAAAAAGAAAAACGCCAAATTCCTGCTAAAGAAATTGATGCAACTTTACAAGCAAAAATTTCTGACCTAATCAGCGAACAAATTACACAAGCAATTAGAATTCAGGAAAAAACAGCACGAAGAGAAGCTATAAAATTAGCTGAAACTTCTGCTTTCGAAGTTTTGAAAGAAGAATTTCCTGAATGCAAAAAACTTGTTTCAGAAACAATTTACAACCTTGAAAAAGACTTTGTAAGAAAAAGAATTCTTGAAGAAAATGTTAGGCTTGACGGCAGAACTGTTGACATAATTCGCCCGATTACTTGTGAAATTGGAGTTTTACCGCGAACTCACGGCTCAGCACTTTTCACAAGAGGACAAACGCAGGCACTTGGAGTTTGTACTTTAGGAACTGGAATTGACGCACAAAAAACTGAAACTCTTGAAGGTCCGGTCGCTAAAAGTTTTATGCTTCACTACAACTTCCCGCCTTTCTCAACAGGAGAAGCAAAACAAGTTCGTACCGTTAGCAGACGCGAAATCGGACACGGAAACCTTGCAGAACGTGCATTAAAACCAATCATTCCAAATGATGAAATTTTCCCTTACACAATTAGAATCGTTTCGGAAATTCTTGAGTCAAACGGCTCAAGTTCAATGGCTTCAGTTTGTGCCGGAAGTTTATCTTTGATGGATGCAGGAGTTCCCGTAAAATCTCCGATTGCAGGAATTGCAATGGGTTTGATTAAAGAAGGTGAAAAAGTTGCAATTCTTTCTGACATTCTTGGTGATGAAGACCATCTTGGCGACATGGATTTTAAAGTTGCAGGCTCACGTGAAGGAATTACTGCTCTTCAAATGGACATAAAAATCAAGGGAATTTCATTTGAAATTATGGAAGAAGCACTTGAAAGAGCAAGAGAAGGCAGATTGAAAATTCTTGACATTATGGATAAAACAATTTCCAAACCTCGTAAAGAACTTAGCCAGTACGCTCCAAGAATTATTTCTTTTAGAGTTCCAATCAATTCAATTGGTTTGGTAATTGGTCCCGGCGGAAAAATGATTCGCGAAATTATTGAAAAAACAGGTGCGAAAATTGACATCAGCGATGACGGAACAGTCATTGTGGCTTCTGTTGATTCTGCCGGTGGAGAAATGGCAGTCAAAATTATCAAAGGTCTCGTTGAAGAACCGGAAATTGGAAAAACCTACGATGGAACTATCAAAAAACTTACTGACTTTGGTGCTTTTGTTGAGATTTTACCGGGAAAAGAAGGCTTGCTTCACGTTTCCGAAATAACAAGTGCAAAAAGAGTTACTGATGTTGCAGAATTCTACAAAGTTGGTGACGAAGTAAAAGTTAAACTCTTAAAAATCAGTGAAGGGAAATTTTCTCTAAGTGCAAAAGCCCTTGAAGAAGGTTACCAACCACAACCGGAAAGAGAACAACGCTACCAAAGAGATAACAGAGACAATCGTAACAGAAGATAAAAAATTAATTTCAACCTTTGGAATTTAACATTTTAAAGGTTTTTAAATTTAGAAAGATTTTTTTTGGGAAACTTAAAAAAAACAACACTTAGCAATGGAATTCGTGTTGTAACAGAAAAAATGGATAATATCAGGTCAGTTAGTCTGGGAGTTTGGGTAATGTCCGGCTCTCGCAATGAAACTACTGAAAATAATGGAGTTAGCCATTTTGTGGAACACATGGTTTTTAAAGGAACTGAAAAACGCACTTCAAACGAAATTGCTCAAAGCATTGAATCTGTTGGTGGAGTAATTAACGCTTTCACAAGCCGCGAAACTACTTGTTTTTACGCAAAAATTATGGATGAAAATCAATTTCTTGCTCTTGATGTTTTGACTGATTTGATAACTCAGCCAAAACTTGATTTAAAAGAACTTAGAAAAGAGCGAAAAGTCATTATTGAAGAACTGAAAAACTGCGAAGACACTCCTGACGACATCATTCACGATAGATTTGTTGGAAATATTTTTGCAAATTCTCCAATTGGCTTCACGATTTTAGGACCCAAAAAAAATATTAGTTCATTCACTCAGGAAACCGTTAGAAATTATTTAAATGAAAATTACACTCCCGAAAGAATTTTAGTCGCTGCTTCAGGGAATGTTGACCACGAAAAAATTGCTTCTGAATCCGAAAAATGGCTCGAAAAATTTCGTGGCAAAGCAAAAGAACCTAACAAAGACCTTGGAAATTTTAAGACGGGAACTTTTACCAAAACCGATGAAATCCAACAAGCACACGTTTTGTTAGGTGGAAGGGCTTACGAGTACGGAAACAGAAAAAAAATAATTTTTATGGTTCTAAACACAATTTTAGGCGGAGGAATGAGTTCAAGGCTCTTCCAAACAATTCGCGAAAAACACGGATTAGCTTACACAATTTATTCTTTTGCTGATAATTTTATTGATTCTGGAATGTACGGCGTTTACGTCGGAACGGATAAAAATAAAATTCAACAGTGTATTGATTTGATTTGGAAAGAACTGACCTGGTTTACTAAAAACCTTGTTTCTGAACAAGAGTTAAACAAAGTAAAATCACAACTTAAAGGAAGTTTGATGCTTTCACTTGAAAGCACTTCTTCAAGAATGATGAGACTTGCGAAAATGGAACTTTATCTTGGAAAAAGCCAAAACCTTGATGAAGTGATTAATGCAATTAACGACGTTACTTCGCAAGATATTCAAGAAATTGCTTCTGAAATTTTTAGAGAAGAAAATTTATCTGTTTCTATCATTAAACCAAAAAAATAGGTGTAAAATGTTAGTAGGTTTACCTAAAGAAATTAAAAACAATGAAAATCGTGTTGCTCTAACTCCAAGTGGAGTTGAATCGCTAAAACTAAACGGACATCAAATTATCGTTGAAACAAATGCAGGAAGTGGAAGTGGTTTTGAAGATTCTGACTACATTAGTGCAGGAGCAACAATTATTGAGACAGCAGCAGAAATCTTTGCAAAAGCAGAAATGATTATGAAAGTTAAAGAACCACAGCCTAACGAAGTCGCTATGATTCGCCAAAATCAGGTTGTGTTCACTTACTTTCACTTTGCAGCTGACAGAAACCTGACGGAAGGAATTATTAATTCTAACTGTGTAGCCATCGCTTACGAAACCGTAAAAACAAAAAATAATGCTTTGCCTTTGCTTGAACCAATGAGTGAAATTGCGGGAAGAATGGCAATTCAGGAAGGTGCTTTGTACCTTGAGAAAAGAATGGGCGGAAGAGGAATTTTACTTTCAGGAGTTCCCGGAACTCAAAGGGGAAATGTTCTGATACTTGGTGGCGGAGTTGTCGGAATTAACGCTGCAAAAATGGCTTCGGGACTTGGTGCAAACGTAATCATTGCTGACGTAAATCTTTACAGATTGCGTTACCTTGACGACATTATGCCTAAAAATGTGATGACAATGATGTCAAATCCTGCAAACATTAAAGAAGCATTAAAAACAGCTGATTTAGTGGTCGGAGCAGTTCTGATTCCTGGTGCAAAAGCTCCGCACCTGATTACCCGTGAAATGCTCAAACTTATGAAAAAAGGCTCTGTAATCGTTGACGTTGCCGTTGACCAAGGTGGTTGCATTGAAACTTGCCATCCGACAACTCACCAAAATCCAACTTATGAAGTTGATGGAATTATTCATTACTGCGTTGCAAACATGCCCGGTGCAGTTCCTTACACTTCAACAATTGCTTTGACAAATGCAACTTTACCTTACGCAATCCAACTCGCAAACAAAGGTTACACAAAAGCATTAAAAGAAAATCACGAACTACTTGCAGGACTTAGCATCCACAAAGGAACTTTAACTTGCAAGGGAACTGCAGACGCTTTTGGAATGGTTTACACAAAACCGGAAGACGTTTTAGCTTAATTATTTTTTAAAATAAATTAGCAGCCACAGAGAAAGTTAATTTTTTCTGTGGCTATTTTTTGTAATTTTGGCAAGATGAAGAAAATCCCAATTAAAATTAAGTTTCTAACCGATAAAAAACAGTTCCCAAGCTACCAGACAAATGGCTCTTCGGGAATGGATGTCCACGCTTTGTGCGAAAACCCAATTCTAATTCCTGCAGGCGAAACACGGAAAATTCCAACAGGTTTTTCAGTTGAAATTCCACAAGGCTACGAAATTCAAGTTCGTCCAAGAAGTGGTTTAGCTGCTAAATTTAATGTTGGAATTATTAATTCACCGGGAACGATTGATTGCGATTACAGAGGCGAAGTTCAAATTTTACTGACAAATTTTAGTAAAACAGACTTTGAAGTTCGTAACGGAGACAGAATTGCCCAGCTTGTTGTTCAGGAAGTGATTAAAGCTGTTTGGGAAGAAAGCGAAAATTTATTGGAAACCGAACGAAACAAAGGCGGTTTTGGACACACAGGAAGGTAAGAAAATGGGACAAGTTTTAAATTATCATAAAGTTACAAATGATTTTGAATGGGGAATCACGCGTGTAACTTGCAAACAATTTGAAAGCCACTGTAAGTTTCTTGCTGAAAATGATTACAAAAGTCTGACCTTTTCTGAGTTTTGTGAGTTTGGTAACACAAACGAAAAGTATTTTGCAATTACATTTGACGACGCTTACAAAAATGTTTACGAAAATGCCTTCCCAATTCTAAAAAAATTTGGTTTTAAGGCTACTGTTTTTGTGATTACTGATTTTATTGGTGAGAAAAATTTGTGGGATGTTAATCTTGGCTGGAAAGTTTTTTCTCATCTTAACGAACAAGAAATAATTGAACTTTCAGAAAGTGGCTGGGAAATTGGTTCGCACACAAAGTCGCACAAAGCATTAATTTATCTTAAGGAAGAGCAAATTAAACTGGAACTCAGGGAATCAAAAAACATTCTTGAAAGGTTAGTAAAAAAAAAATTTTGTCAATCGCCTATCCTTTTGGGCTTTTTAACAAAAAAATTCTTAAATTAACTCAGTTTGAAGGTTACGAGTTTGGAACGGGTAACAAAAAACTTAAAGAAACCGGTAGTGAAAAGTTGCAAACTTTAAGGTTTAATGTTTATCTTTTGGACACACTAAAAAACCTGAAAAATAAATTAGACGGAAAAGTAAGTGAAGCAAGAAAATTACGGCTCATAAATTTTTTTGCCAATGGAACTGTTTTGGTAAACAGCCAAATTTTAAATCGGAGGTTTTATGCCTTTAAGTCAGGAAGAACTTAACAAAATTCGTCAGGAAGTCAGAACAGAGCTTGAAACGGAAATCAAAAAGGGTAATTTTGACCCTAACTCTGAAGAAACACAAAAACAAAATATTGTTAAAGATAAAGAGACAATTAAAGATAAAGTCAGACAATCTATCATTGAAGAGGAAAAACGCAGGCTAAGGCTTTTGGCACAAGGAATGGTTGAGTATCAAAACCGTGACGGCGAAATTGACTTAATCACTCCTGAATCGGCTCACGCACGAGAGTTAGAAACAGAAATTTACGAACAAGCCCTCAAAAAAGAAAATTTACAAAAAACGATTCCTGTTTGGGTAGTTACGATTCTTGCATTAATAATTGTTGGACTTTATTTTTTACCAAGTCCTAAAAACCAGGTACAACCAAGACTAAAAATTGAATCAAACATTGAAGATGCTGAAGTTTACATTGACGGTCAACTTACAACTTACAGAACTCCGTGTACTCTTTCAAACATTGCAATTGGAAATCACACAATCAGTCTTGAAAAAGATGGTTACATTTCAAAAAATAAGTTTCAGGAAGTATTTATTGATTCCACAAAGTTTGTAAGTCTGTTTTTTAATTTAGTTGAAAATGCGGAATTCGGTTACCTTGACGTTAAAGCTAACATTGACGGCGTAAATATTTTAATTGATGACAAGTACATTGAAGAAATAGCCAACGAAGGTAAAATAAAAGTTACTGTCGGAACTAAAAAAGTATCCGTAGAACGAGCTGGTTACAATGCCTTTCCAAGTTTCCAAAACATTGAAATTTCAAAAAATGAAGAGTCAAAAGTTTACTTCAACCTCACAAGAACAGACGTAAAAAAAATTATTCGCAGAGAACTGAAAGTTACGGCAAACATTGAAGGCGGAGAAATTCTTATCAATGGAAAATCAACGGGAAAGTTTGCTAACTATATTTTTACAGACCTTGAAGCCGGAGTTTACTCTGTAACTGTCAGGAAAAAAGGCTACGAAGAACCAAACCCCAAAAGCGTAACTTTCAGTACGACAACAGACAAAATTGCTGAACTAAGTTTTGAACTAAAAGAAATTTACATCGCAGGAATTGAAATCTCAACCGAACCTGTTCAGGGTGAAATATTTATTGACGGAATTTCCAAAGGTTTTGGCAAAGTAAAAACGACACTCAATACAATTGGAGAAGTAGAAATCAGGTTTGGAAATGTTGAAGGTTACTTAACTCCTAAAAATGAAAAATTACTTTTTGGTGGTGAAAACGAGCTTCTGAAAATTATTGGAACTTATGAACCATTGATTAAAATTTCTGCGGCTTTAGATGCTTCACAAACCGTACAAATAAAAGATTGTAAGGTTGACGTTGGTTATTTTATTAATTCCGAAAACAATTTTATTGAAGTTCCAAACCCACCGGGAGTAATAATTCGCCGTTCTGACATTCAAAAATTTTACCATTGGGAATTAGGACACGACAATCTTGGAAACCCTGCAATTCAGCTTAGTTTTACCTTACCTGAAAATTATAACTTTAAAAAAGGGTTCAAACTTTACCTCTGGGCTTACTCTTCAAACGATAATTATCCTTTGACTTTCGTAAACAACTCCACGCTTGCAATTTTTATTAACAGCCGTTACGTCAGAGAAAAATACGAACCAAAATACAACGTAAGCAAAGACACAAGACTTGGTTTTGACGAAATTGACGTGAGTTCCTTTGTTAAAGCCGGAGAAAACAAACTGATTATCAGAACAACTGAAGAAACTACAAACTACTTGCTCATCAGGAGAATTGAACTAACGAATGAAGCAAGGTAATGTTTTAATTTTGGGTTCTGGTGGAAGAGAACACGCAATTGCTCACTCTCTTTCTAAAAGTCCACTTCTCAAAAAATTGTTTTGCATTCCTGCAAACCCCGGAATTGCAGAACTTTGCCAAACCGATAAAATTTCACTTTCAGATTTTGAGGCTTTAGCAACTTTTTGTGAAAAGGAAAAAATTGATTTAGTGGTTGTTGGACCTGAACAACCACTTGCAGAAGGAATCGTTGATTTTTTCACACAAAAAAATATTTTAATTTTCGGACCTTCGCAAAAAGCAGCACGAATTGAAAGTTCCAAGGCTTTTGCAAAAAATTTGATGGCTAAGTACAAAATTCCAACTGCTTCTTACAAAATTTGCAACTCAAAAAAACAAGCACTTCAGGAACTAAGCGGTTTTAACGAAAAATTAGTTGTCAAAGCCTCAGGTCTTGCAGCTGGAAAAGGTGTAATTATCTGTGAAAACCACAACGAAGCTAAAAATGTAATTTCCGAAATTTTTAATACAAATAAATTTGGTTTAGCTGGTAAAGAAATTGTTTTAGAAGAGTTTATGGAAGGTGAAGAAATTTCAGTTTTTGCTTTTACAGATGGAAAAAGTTACGTTTTACTTTCCTCAGCACAAGACCACAAAAGAATTTTAGAAGGTGATAAAGGTGCAAACACTGGTGGAATGGGGGCTTACTCACCTGTTCCGGTTGCAACAAAAGAAGTTTTAAAAGAAATTAAAGATAAAATTATTCAACCAACGATTTCAGCACTTGCAAACGAAGGTTCTGTTTACAAAGGAGTCTTGTACGCAGGTTTAATGCTTACTAAAAATGGAATTAAGGTCGTTGAATTCAATTGTCGGCTTGGAGACCCGGAAACACAGGTTGTTTTACCGCTGGTAAAATCTGATTTATTGGAATTAATTTTAGCTTGTGTGCAAGGAAACGTGAAAAACTACAAGTTAGAACTTTCAGGAAAATTTGCTTCAACAGTAGTTTTAGCCTCAAAAGGTTATCCTGAAATCTATGAAAAAGGAAAAATAATCAACGGTCTTCAAAATTTTAAAAATTCAGATGAGTTGATAATTTTCCACGCAGGAACGAAAATTGTGGATGGAAACCTTGTAACAAATGGCGGAAGAGTTTTTTCCATTACAGGAGTTTCAGAAAATTTACAAAAAAGCCTTGATTTAGTTTACAAAAAGATTGAAGAAATTGGTTTTGACGGAAAAATCTTTAGAAAAGATATTGGCTACCGAGCCTTAAAAGGGGAAAAAACATAAAAAAAACAGAAATTTCATTAGAAAACATTTTTTTTGTAGCTTATTGATTTTAAATGATTAAATTTAGGATTAGTTTAATTTATTAAGAGTTTAAGCCTCTTTATTTTTATGGTATTATTTGTTAATAAAAAATGTCTGAAAAATCCCACCGTGTTTTTGACTGTAGACTTTTTGAGTTCAATAAAATGGAAGTAAAAATTAGAAGAAGTTCAGACTGTTTGTTTTTTGAAAGTAAATTGTAATTTTTTTGGTTGATAAACTTTCGTTTTATTGGGATTTTGCCAAGGGAAAAACTGTTTTTTCAACCCGTTATTCTAATCATTAATCTTTAAAGGAGATTTAAAGTGAACATTTACGTAGGTAACTTACCTTACACTATCAGTGAAGAAGAGTTGGCAGAAGTTTTTTCCGCTTATGGCGAAGTAAAGTCTGCCAGTATTATTATTGACAAAATCAAAAACGTTTCTCGTGGATTTGGTTTTGTGGAAATGGTTTCAGACGCAGACGGACAAAAAGCCATTGACGGTTTGAACGACAAAGAAGTTCAAGGTCGTCAACTAAAAGTAAACGAAGCTCGTCCTCAAGAACGTTCTTTCGACAAAAGACCACCAAGAAGTTTTGATAACAGAGGTGGTGGAGACAGAGGCGGAAGAGGTTTTGACAGAGGCGGAAGCAGAGGCGGTGGAGATAACAGAGGTGGCGGAAGAGATTTTCGTCGTTAATTGATTTTTCTCTAAGGCTTCTTTAGCAAAACTAAAGAAGCCTTTTTTTTATTCTAAACCTGTTTCAAAAAAATTTAAAATTAATCTTATTTTTTCTAAACACTTTTAAAAATGCTAAGTAGTCTTTGAGTTTACACTTGACTGGTAGTCAAAAAATTTATTTGGAAACTTAACTTTGCAGGAATAAAAATGTTTAACACAGCAGTAATCTTAATTAAAGACGAAAAAATTGCCCTTCAAAAAGTTGCAGGTGTTTCTGTCGTCAAACGAGCGGTTCTTTCTTCTCAAAGATCAGGAATTAGCAATTTTTTCATCTTAACAACATCTGAAAAAATCTTAAAAGAAATTCAAAAAGAAAAGAAATTCTCTGAAAGCAAAATTGAATTTTTATCTCAGGGTTCTTTATCCAAAAACCATCTGAAAGACTCTCATTTTTTGTTTTTTGAAGCTAATTTTATTTTTCACCAAAGCCTTTTAAACCTTTCAAACTTTGACCTAAACCAAAAGTTGGTAAGTTTTTATAAAACAAATGAAAACACAGGATTAAATGTAATTTCCACACAAAGTTTCGTGCCTTTTTTTAAATCTGATTTTGAGACTTCAATCAATGAATTTCTAACAAAAACAGCCCCCTTCAAAATTGAAACGAGTTCCGTTTGGGCAAAAATTTCGGATAAAAAATCAGTAGAAAATGCTAAAGATTTACTTTTTACCACAGTAACCAAAAAAACGAGCGGTTTCATTTCTAAAAACATAAATGCTAAATTTTCAATTCCTGTCAGTAAAGTTTTGGCAGAATTCAGAATTTCACCGAACGCTGTAACTTGTGTAACTCTTACGATTGGTTTGCTTTCCTCTTACCTGCTTTCACAAGCAAATCTTGGTTATTTTTACGTTTTACTTGGTGGCATTTTGTGGCAACTTGCAGCAATTGTTGACCGTTGCGACGGAGAACTTGCAAGAGTAAAAATGTCAGACTCAAAATTTGGCGGATGGTTTGATACGGTTACAGATAACATCGCTTACGTATTTTTCTTTTTTGGCGTAACAACCGGAATGTACAATCTTCACCCGGAAAACATTGAATACCTTTATTTTGGTGGAATTACTGTTCTTGTAATGCTTTTTGGTTTTATAAGTATGTACACTTATGTTATTAGAATTGGTTCAGCAAGTTTGCAAACTTACAATGCACAACTTGCTGAAGATGATAATAAAAGTTTTGCCAGCTCATTCCTTAAAAAAACCAAATTTATGAGTAAAAGAGATTTCTTTTCTCTTACTTTTTTCGTTTTTTGCCTTTTCAATCATTTTGAACTTGTTTACTGGAGTTTAATAATTGGTGGAAACATCATTGGTTTTGTAATTCTTTTCTCACAACGCAAAATGATGAACCGCTTAAAAACAGCTTAAAATTTTCTCATAACAAGTCAAACTGTTTTAATTTGGAACAGTTTGACTTGTTTACTTCCTTACCTAAAGTGCCTTAGACAAAGGCAAACCCATTTTTCAAATTTTGGCTTAGCTATTGTAATAAAAAAATCAATTAAATTTTTAGGGGAATAAAGATGAAAAGCATAATCAAAATTTTAGCAGTTTATTCTGCAATCGGAGTTTTTACAAACATAGTTTTTGCACAAAACGTAGAATCAAAAAAAGGAAATTATACAGAAGAATTTGAAAAATCCCTTCTAAGAGTCTTACAAAATAAAGCTGAAGATTCTTTTACTGTTATTTCTCCAATTGTGCAAAAAGGCGATTTAGAAATTGTTGAAGAAGGTATTTTGGTTAACACTTTTAAACTTGCTCTTGGCGAAGAAAATGCTAAAAATGAAATTTCTTTAATTTTAACCGATATGGTACAAAACTATATTGGAAACAACGTAATTAAAGATTTAGGGCTCAGCAAAACTGTTGCGGATAACATTGCGTTAACTTCCCGTGAAGGAGCAAAAAATATTTTTGATGAAATGGCTTTTGACCAAATTATCAAGGAATCAACAAAATTTTCTGAAATTAAATACGATGTTAAAGAAATTATGAGCAAGCAAAGTATTAAACAAGAATTTGCGATTAAAGAAGCTGCAACACAAGGCGAAGCTCGTAAACAAAAAGAAATTGAACTTTTACTGAATTCAGTCTCAGCAATGAGTGAAAAAACATTAAAAGATAATTTGAATAAAAAAGTTCGCACAGAAGAAGTAAAAGCAGTTGTAAGCTACCTTAAAACACAAATTGGCTCACAAGAAATCTCTGCAAATAAAAATTAGTTTTCATCTTTAATCCCTGTCTGAGTAAAAAGCCTTAAAGAATGTTTGTTCTTTGAGGCTTTTTGCGTAAATTCACCATAAAAAAAGTTGTTTTATGCCCGTAATTGAAGACTTTGAAAAAATAGAAATCCGCATCGGTAAAATCATCAAAGCTGAAAACTTTACCAAAGCACGCAAACCTTCTTACAAACTCCAAATTGATTTTGGAAATGAAACAGGTGTAAAAAACTCAAGTGCTCAAATTACTAAAAACTATACCTCAAACGAACTGCTTGGAAAACTCGTTGTCGCTGTTACAAACTTTCCACCACGAAAAATCGCAGGTTTTGAGTCTCAGGTTTTAGTACTCGGAGTGAACGACGAAAATGAAAACGTTACTCTCCTTTCAGTTGATAAAAATATTACTTTAGGCTCAAGAATTTACTAATGAATCTTTCAAGAATTGTAGAAACTGCAAAATCCACAGCAATTAAAGCAGGTTCAATTTCTCTCCACTACTTTCACTCAAAAAATTTCGAAATCAAAGAAAAAAGCCCAAACAATCCCGTAACTCAGGCAGATTTTGAAGTGGACGCATTTTTGAAAAAAAACCTGCTCAAAAATTTTCCCGATTTTGGCTGGCTTTCAGAAGAAACAACCGATACAAAACAACGCTTTGAAAATGAGTTTGTCTGGATTGTTGACCCGATTGACGGAACAAAAGAATTTATCAAAGGAATTGCACACTTTACGATTTGCATTGGACTTGCAAGAAATGGAGTTCCAATCGTTGGAGTAATTTTTAACCCGGTTACAAAAGAGCTTTTTTGGTCGCTTGAAAACCAGGGTGCTTACCTGAACAGCAAAAGAATTTTTACAAACAAAACTAAAAAACTTGAGGAAACTGAAGTTTTGATTAGCACAAACGAGTTTGCAAAAGGAACTTACAAACTCTTTGAAAGCAAAGTCAAAAAAATCACAACTCTCGGAAGCACTGCTTACAAAATTATGAAAATAGCTCAGGGAACTGGCGATTTAACCGTTAGTTTTAACCGCAAATCTGAATGGGATTTGTGTGGAGCTGATGCAATCTTACGTGAAGCAGGCGGAATTTTGACCGAACACAACGGCGAAAAAATTGTTTACAACGGTAAAAATGTTGTTACTCAAACGGGAATTTTGGCGGGAAACACGGTTCTTGTCAAAAAAATGTCGGAACTTTTGGTTAAAGCAAAAGAGCCTGAAAAAAACAAGCTCTTTTGAGTAACTAAATTTTACTTTCCTAAAGTTGCAACCATCACGGCTTTGATTGTGTGAACGCGGTTTTCAGCTTCGTCAAAAACTTTTGAATACTTAGACTCAAAAACCTCGTCTGTAACTTCTTTGATTTCCGGGAATTGCCTTGCCATGTCTGTTTCATCGTTGTGAAAAGCTGGTAAACAGTGTAAAAAAATCACGTTTGAATTGCCTGTTTTTCGTAACATTTCCATGTTTACCTGGTAAGGTTTGAGTAATTTTATCCTCTCAGGAATTAAATCTTCTTCGCCCATTGAAGCCCAAACATCCGTGTAAATTACATCGCAACCTTTCACACCTTCGTCAACACTTGCAGTTAAAGTAATTTTTGCTCCTGTTTCCTTTGCAATTTCACGACAAGTTGCAACAAGTTCTTCATCCGGAAAAAGGCTTTCAGGAGCAACAATCCTGAAATCCATTCCCATTTTTGCCGCACCAACCATCAGTGAGTTAGCCATGTTGTTTCTTCCGTCGCCGGCGTAAGCAAATTTAATTCCTTTCAGGTAACCAAAATTTTCTTTGATTGTCAGAAAATCAGCTAAAATTTGTGTCGGATGAAATTGGTCAGTTAAGCCATTCCAAACAGGAACTCCGGCGTACTTTGCCAATTCTTCAACTGTTGAATGCTTGTAACCTCTGAATTGAATTCCGTCAAACATTCTTCCCAAAACTCTTGCTGTATCCTTAACTGATTCTTTTTTATTGAGTTGGATGTCGCCTTTTCCAAGATACTCTGCGTGTCCGCCTTCATCGCTGACAGCAACAACAAAAGCACAACGTGTACGTGTTGAAGACTTTTCAAAAATCAAAGCAATGCTTTTGTTTTCAAGGTTTTTTGCAAAAATCCCTGCTCTTTTATCGGCTTTGAGTTTTGCACTTAAATCAAGCAAGTAACTGATTTCTTCTGTTGTGAAGTCTAAAAGTTTTAAAAATGAACGTCCTTTTAAATTGAACGGCATAAAAATTCTCCTGAAATTATTTAATTTTAAGTTTTGAAAGTTTAGTTCTGAAACTTTCTTTTTTTAAATTATCCAATGGCTTTAGCAAGTTCAAAAAGGAATTTTCCCAATTTTTCAACGTCTGTTTCACCCATGTGAGCAATCCTGAAAGTTTTACCCTTAATTTTTCCGTAACCTTTGTCAAAAAGATAACCTTTGGTTTTCAGGATTTTGGCTGTCTGTTCAACATCAATTTCCCGTGTGTTTTTTACACAGGTTAAGGTTTCTGAGTGGTAACCTTCTTCTGAAAAAAGTGCAAAACCATTGTCTGAAACCCATTTTCTTGTAATTTCAGCCATTTTTTTATGCCTTGCAAAACGGTTTTCAGGACCTTCTTTCAAAAATCTTTCTGATTGTGCCAAAAGCGCGTAAAGATGCGGGAGTGAAGGAGTGTAAGGAGTTTGGTTTTTTGTGTAGAACTCTTCGTAAACCTCAAAGTCAAAGTAATGCCCCTTGTTGGTTAAAGACTTGCTCCTTTGCATTGCCTTTTCTGAAACGCTGACAAGTGCGTAACCTGGCGGAAGTGCCCAAGCCTTTTGCAAACTCGCAAGACAAACGTCAATCCCAAGTTTGTCAATTTCAATTTTTGTTCCCATCATTGAACTGACAGCGTCAACAAGAACTAAAACTTCGGGAAATTCCCTGAGCATTTCAGAAAGTTCCTGTAAGTTTGCCATCGCACCAGTTGAAGTCTCGTTGTGAACAAAAGCTACTGTGTCAAATTTTCCTGAAAGTAATTTTTCACGGATTTGTTCTGGTTTCGGAGCTTTTCCCCAGTCAAGTTCCAAAATTTCAGTGTTTTTGTTACAGATTTTTGAAATCTTTGCCCATTTTTCACTGAAAGCACCGTTGACAACGTGTAAAACACCTTTTCCAACGCTGTTTAAAACCGCAGCTTCCCAGGCACCTGTTGCGGCACAAGTCAGATGAAAAATCCTGTTTTGAGTGTAAAGAAGTTGTTTGAGATTTTTATCAGTTTCAGCAAAAATTTCTGAAAACTGACCTGAACGATGTCCAATTGAAGGTTTACAAAGATATTTTGCAATTTCTCCGTCAATGTTTGTCGGACCAGGAATAAACAGTTCTAAAAAATTATCTAACATTTTTTTGCCTTTAAAATTAAAAATTTTAGCAAGTTAAGTTCAAAAAGCCTTTCACCTTCAGCTCGCTTTTAGTTTCTAATTTTGTAATCTTTCAGCAATCATTTTTGCAAGGTTTTTGGTTTCTGTCTCAGAAAATTCCTCCAAAGAAATCCTTGAAAAGGAAACAGATTTTGAAACAACTTTATCCAAATCCATTTTATCAAGTTTAAAATCATTATTAAAACAATTATCGTAAATTTCCTTTGCAAGCCTTCTGCGTGAAGGAAAATCGTGGATTGAGTAATCCATTAAATCATTTTCACTTTTCTTTTTGCTAAGATTTAAGGCAAAGTCATCCACTAACCTGTAAAGTTTTTCAGCAAATTCGTTGTTGTGTTCTGTCATTTTTTAATCCTTAAAATTTTTCGTGAATTTAGTTTTTTTCACAAGCCCAAACAAGTGCAAATTTCGTTTGTTTTCTACTTTTTCTCATAATTTTTATCGTGTAATTCCTCTTGTCTTTCACGCATTTCCCGGAGTTTTTTTGCTTTGTAATTCTTTATTTTTTTAGAACTGTCTTTTGATTTTACAAGCAAAAATTGATAAGCAAGCCAAATAAAAACAAGCCCAAAAATCCAAAAAACCGAAATATTTTTCAAAAATTGTTCTAAGATTTCCATTTTCAAAACCTTTAAAGAAGCTGCTCTTTTAAACAGCTCCTCAATTTATCTTTCAGGAAGTTTTGGTTTTGCAAGATTTGGTCTCTCAGAAAAATCAGGGTACAAAGGTTTGTAATCTTTTGAAGCCATTTCTTTCAAAATTTCCTCAATTCCACGCTCAAGTTGCGGGTCTTTGCCTTGGATGTAATCTTGTGGCTTAATGTCAACATCAATGTCTGGATCCGTTCCGTAGTTTTCAACTCCCCACTTTACATCTTTAAACCAAAATGAAAACTCAGGTTGTGTCGTTACAGTTCCGTCGGCAAGTGTGTTCCTTGGCCAAATTCCAATCACTCCGCCCCAAGTTCTCTTTCCAATGAGTTTTCCAAGTTTCATCAGTTTGAAACAATGGCTAAAAATATCACCGTCTGACCCTGCATTTTCGTTAGTCAGGGCAATTATTGAACCCAAAACGGATTCTTGCGGGTAAGGTGCAGGTTTTCCATAACGCTGCGAATCGTAACCAAGTCTTTTTCGTGCAAGTTTCTCTAAAAGCAAAGGCGAAACGTGTCCTCCACCATTAAACCTTACGTCAACAATTAAAGATTCCTTTGCAACTTCACTAAGATAGTAACGGTGAAATTCTGCGTAACCATCTGCTCCCATATTTGGAACGTGAACGTAACCAACTTTTCCATTAGTTGCATTGTGGACAAATTCACGGTTTTTTTCAACCCATTCGCGGTAGTAAAGTGCTGTTTCACCTTTCAAAGTTTTTACAGTAACGTTTTTAGTTTTTTCGCCGTCAGCAAAAGTCAACACAATCTCACTTCCTGCCTGGTTGACAAGAAGTTCGTGAGGAGAAACTTGTTCATTAACTTCCAAGCCACAAACTTTTAGCAAAACATCACCAACTTTAACGTTAATCCCTGGTTTGCTCAGTGAAGAAGAATATTCAGACCAACTGTCTCCTTTTGCAATGCTTGAAACAACCCAATTTTTTTTATTAAATGAAAATTCTGCTCCAAGTTTTCCAACAGAATAACGCGGCGAAGTTCTGTAATCGCCACCGTACTCGTAAGCGTGTGAAGTTCCTAATTCGCCCTGAACTTCCCACATAACGTCCGAAAATTCACTTCTCGTTGAAAGCGTGTCAATTAACGGACTGTACCTTTCGTAAACATCTTTCCAATCAATTTTTGACATGTCAGGCGTCCAAAAATGGTCCCGCTGAAGTCTCCAGGATTCGCTAAACATTTGTTTCCATTCAGGAACCGGATTAATTCCAATTTTTATTCTGTTAAGTAAAATCCAACCTGTTTCACGTGAAGTTTGTTTTTTTTGCCTTTCTTTTCCATTAACTTCTTCACCTGCACGAACAACTCTTAACTTGTTTTCGCTTCTGTAAATCAAAGTTTTTCTGTCCCTTGAAAGTTTGAAACTACTTATTTCTGAAACTAGTGTCTCAGTTTTGTAGCTTTCAAAATCATAGGCAAACAAGATACCTTTTCCTTCTTCACTGTTATCCTCACCTTCATCTTTCAGAGTTTGGCGGATTGGAAAATCCGTAAAAAGAGCTTTTCCTAAAATTCCCCAAATCTGATTATAATTTCCAACAGGAACAGGAAAAACCAAAACTCTGTTTTGAATGCCTTCAAAATCAATTTCAATCAATTTTTCTTCCGCTTTTTGCTCGTTTTCTTTTAGCTGCTGCATTTTTTCTAACATTGTTTCGTGGCTTTCGGGTGCTTTTGGAACAGGAATAAAAGGCGAAATCAGGTTTTTTCTCAAAGTAACTAAAAATGGTTTTGAAGATTGCGGAAAGTTTAAATCAAAAAAAAGTGTGTCGTAAACCGGATTAAAATCACGGTTTGACAAAAAGTAAAGATACTTTCCTTCCGGGTCAAAAGATGGATTGTAGTCTCTGAAATCTGATTTTGTAACTTCGCATTTTTCGTTGGTTTCGATTTTGCAAATTTTAATGCAGGAGGTTTGAGAATTTTTCGCAAAATCGTAAGCAAGCCACTTACCGTCAGGAGACCAGGCAACAGTCTCAGTTCTTGCAAACCCCGACTGGTCAATTTCAAGAAGTTTTCCTTCTGACAAATCCACAACAAGCACTTCAAGTCTGTGATTGGAAAAAGCAACTTTATCCTCTTTAGGATTAATCATTAAGTTCAGAGGTCTTCCAATGTCAAGGTCAGAAAAAATTACGTTTGGTTTGCTTCCGTCAACTGTAATAATTTCAAGGCATTCCTCACCTTCTACATCGCTGACAGTTATGATTCTTTCGCCGTCATTTAACCAACGTGCAAGCCTGTAACGAACTCCGTCGCGGATTCCGTGCTGTGAAACCGGACCTTCCCAATTTGCCATTGTAATTGCTTTTCCACGAATTGTCAGAGCGACAGAATGCCCTTTTGGATGCAAAGAATAATCTTCAAGGTAAGCAGAAGCATCAATAAATTTTCGGTTTGTTTGAATTCTTGGAGCGTAAAATTCAACTTCAATTTCTTTAGTTTTATCAGTTTTTACATCGTACAGAAAAATTTTTCCACCAACTTGATAAACGATTGATTTTCCGTCAGTTGCAGGATTTCTTGCATAAAAATCTTCGTGGTCGGTGTGCCTTTTTAAATCTTTTCCATCAAGGTTTGTTGAGTAAAGATTGCCAGTTCCTTCGTGGTCAGCAATAAAAAAAATTCTGCTTTCAATCCACATTGGAGAAGCAAGGTTTCCTTTGATAGTCAGAAGTCTTTGGAAATCACCTTTGCCTTTTGTGTCAATCCAAATGTCTCCGGCAGTTCCACCTTTGTAACGTTTCCACTTTGCTGTATCGGTTGCGTTACGGCAAATCACGGTTTTGCCTCCTCCGCCAAAGGAAATTCCAACTGCTGTTCCCGTTGGCAAAAGATTTGGTTCTCCGCCTTCGGAACTAACAGAATAAATTTTGTAAACTTTGAGGAATGGTTGACAATGGTTACTTGCAAAAACAATTGATTTTCCATCTTCAGCCCAACCTAAAACCAAGCATTGATTTCCCCAAAAAGTTAGCCTTTTTGCTTCTCCACCTTGCGAATTCATGCAGTAAACTTCTGTGTTTCCTTCGTCAGTTCCGATAAAAGCTAATTTTTTTCCGTCAGGTGAAAGGCTTGGTCTTGAAACTTCGCCAAGATTAGAGGTAAGCCTTCTTGCAACTCCACCTTTGGTTGCAACTTCCCACAAATCATCTTCGCAAACAAAAACAACTTTGTCTTTACAAACTGTTGGAAATCTAAAATAACCTGCCATTTTTATCTCCTAAAAATAAATTTTAATTTTCAATGTTATACTTTTTCATCAAACGATAAAAAGTTGCTCTTCCAAGCCCGAGAGCTTTTGCTGCTTCACTAATATTTTTATCAGAAAGTTTGTAAGCAACTTCAAGAGCTTTTTCCTTGATAAACTCAAAGTCAGGAACTTCGCTCAGACTTTGTAAATTTTCAAAAAGTGAACTGATATTTTGTGTCTTAATTTTTTGGTGGTAATCTTCAATTGGCAAATCTTCTTCGGTAATTATTTCATTTGAAATCAAAACACAACGTTCAATCATATTTTCAAGCTCACGGATGTTTCCATTCCAATCGTAGTTTACAAGATTTTTCAAGGCATTTTTAGAAATTTTCTTGATTGGGAAATCAAATTTTTTGCAAAACTTGTTCACAAAATACTCTGCAAGCAAAGGAATGTCCTCTTTTCGTTCTCTGAGGGGCGGTAAATTTATTGGGAAAGTCGTAAGTCTGTAAAAAAGGTCTTCACGAAAAATCCCTTTTTTGACCTCGTCTCTCAAGTCTTTGTTTGTTGCAGAAATAATTCGCAAGTTTGTTTTGATTGTATCGTTTCCACCGACACGTTGAAATTCACGGGTTTGTAAAACCCTTAAAAGTTTTGCCTGAAGCTCAATGCTCATGTCTCCGATTTCGTCAAGGAAAATTGTTCCGTTGTTTGCGTGTTCAAACTTACCAATTTTTTGTGCAATTGCTCCCGTAAACGAGCCTTTTTCGTGTCCGAAAAGTTCACTTTCAAGCAAATCTTTTGGAATTGCCGTACAGTTAATCACAACAAAAGGTTCATTTTTTCTGTTGCTGTTGTAGTGAATCGCTTTTGCAATCAGTTCTTTTCCTGTTCCGCTTTCTCCGTAAAGTGCGACTGTAACGTCGTTTGACAAGGTTTTTTCCATCAAACTAAAGACTTTTTCCATTTTTGGACTTTGGCTCAGGATGTTTGAGAAGTTAAATTTTTCGCTGACCAAATCTTTCAGGCGTTTAACTTCTTTAGAAAGGTTGGAATTTTTAATTGCATTTCTAATGAGAATTTCAAACTTATCAAAATCATCAATCGGTTTTGAAACATAATCGTAAGCTCCAAGGTGCATCGCCTGAACTGCTGTTTCAATCAGGTTTTGGGCAGAAATCACAATTACGGGAATTTCAGGAGCAATTTCTTTCATTTTTCCTAAAACTGCAATTCCATTAACTTCAGGCATCATTAAATCAAGCAAAATCACGTCCGGATAAATCATTTCCTTTGTGAAAAATTCTAAAAATTTCTTGCCGTTTTCAAAGGTTTGGACCTGGCAATTCAACGTTAAATGCAGCCAGTCTTTGAAAAACTCTCTGATGATTTCTTCGTCATCAACAACGTAAACAAGTGTGTTTTTATTAAGTTTAGTTTCCATAAGCGTACTCTTTTAATTGAAAAATTTGCCCGTTTTCATACTTTACAAGCCCAAGGTTTGGTGCGAACCACTGAACTTGCTTTTGAGAAAAAAACTTCCTTGCCTGAACTTCCTCTTCGTCAGTTAAAAAATAGGATTTTAAATAATTTTCAACTACAGAATCAGGGTAAACAATCTCAACTTTCAGGCAATTCTCAAAACTTCCCGCAGGAACGACCAAAGTTTCTTTAGTTGTTACTTTGTGCAAAGTTCCAAGTTTCTCGTCGTACCAAAAATCACCTGCTTTTGCACCCTTTTTCCAAAACTTAAACCTGTAAAAAGTTTCGTTTTGACTAAGTGCAAAAACAACTTTTTCTAACTCAAAATAAACAAAGTTTTCGTCTTCCAAAACTCTCACTTCAGAAGATATTTTTCCTTTGGTAAGTGTGCCTTTTTCGTCTGTTTCGGCTAAAAAAGTGTTGTAAGAGCGTTTAATTTCTTTTGCAGCAGAATCGTAAACACTGTAAAAAGTCGTGTAAAATTCGCCTGTTTTTTTTCCCGTAAAATCCAAAACTTCCATTCTAAGCCTTAGGTTTGAATCCAAAGGTAAATAATTTTCAACCTCACTATTTTTATCTGAACAACCGGGCAAGAACGGTAAAATCAAAAAGCTAAGGTTGAGAAAGTTCGTTTTTATGCTTTGCAATGGCATTTTCAAGAAAAACCTTAAAATCGTTTGAGTTGTTTGTGTAACCTGGAAAAGTTGCAATTTCCACGTCTTTTTCGTTCAGCACCGCGTAAAAAGGCAAAGCTGTTGTTTGAAACCGTTCAATCTGAAAGTTTTGTTTTTCTTTGTGGTTTTCGCCTCCGTCGGTGTAAAGTTGGACAAGCACGAACTCGTCCCGCAACAAAGGCAAAATTTCAGGTAACCCCATCACGTTTTTTTCCATCAAACGACAGTTTGTGCAAGTGTAACCCGTAAAATCTATAAAAATTGGTTTTCCTGTTTCCTTAGCTTTTTCCAAACCTTTTGAGTACTCGTCAAACCATTTTAGCTCGTGGATTGCAAGTTGTTTTTTTCCGCTTTCTTTGTTTTGAGCAGTTGAAACGCCATAATTTTCAGGCGGAAGGTAAGAATCAACCCAGGAATGCAAAGGTTCACCAATCAAACCCCGTGAAAGGTAAAGCGAAGCAGTCAGAAAAAACATACTCAAAAATAATCTTGGAACTGTAATTACTTCAAGTTTTGAATCGTGTGGGAGCCTGAGTTTTCCAAGAATGTAAAAACCTGTCAAAGCAAAAATAACTACCCAGCTTGTAAGCATAAAAGGACGCGTTACGATTTCCCACTGAAAAATTAAATCTGTGTTGGAAAGGAATTTCAGTGCGGCAGCAAGTTCAATAAAACCCATCACAACTTTGGTTGAGTTCAGCCAACCGCCACTTTTTGGTAAACTTGCAATCATTTGCGGAAAAAGTGCCAGAACAAAAAATGGTAAAGCAAAAACTGTCGCAAAGACTGTCATCCCAACAATTGGCATTACCAGGCTGCCTTGCGAAACTGCAACCATCAAAAGCCCGACAAACTGAACCGTGCAAGTAAAAGAAGCAAGTGTAAAGGTAAAACCCATCAGTAAAACTCCCCAGTAACCTGAAGAAGTTGAACTTTTTAAGTTAAAGTAGTTCACAAAAGAATTTGGAAGCTCAAGCTCAAACATTCCAAACAAACTCATCGCAAAAACTACGAAAAGTGCTGTGATAAAAAGGTTTACCCAAGGATTTGCAGCAATTGCGTTTGCTCCGCCGCCACCGAGAAAAATTGAAAGTAAAAGCCCTAAAATCACGTAAGTTGAAATAATTCCCAAACAATAAACAATCGCAAGTTTTACTCCGTTACTTTTGTTTTGGGCTTGTTTCGTGAAAAATGAAACTGTAATTGGAATCATTGGAAAAACGCAGGGAGTTAGGAGTGCCAAAGCTCCTGCCGAAACTGCAAGCCAAATGAAAGACCAAAAATCTGCTCCCAAATTTCCATTTCCACTGTTTGAAGCCATTGCAAATTCTGGTCTTGGTTCACCTTCTTCAATTTTCAGGTCAAAGGAAAATTCTTTTGTTGTTGGTGGTAAACAAGAATTCTCGTCGCAAAGTTGGTAAGTTACTTCGCCTTTCAGGTTGTAAGTTCCGGTTTTTATGTTTTTTACTTCAAAAGATTTTGTAAAGGTTCCGCTGTGTTCAAAAAACTCAACGTTCATTTCAAAACCTTCGTCCCAAACGATTTTTGGAGTGTTTTGTGAGAACCCGCCTTCAATCAGGAAAGGAGCTTTTTCAGTGAATTTGATTTCAGTTGCCAACGGTCCGCCTTCAGGAGTTGTCAGCGAGAAAACGTGCCAGTTAGCTTCCGGAGTAATCGTGTAGCTAAAAGTAACGAGTTCGCCGTTTCTTGCAGTTTGAGGCGAAATTTTTTGTTCAACCTGAACGGGAGAAGGTGGAACTTGTGCGTTTAGAGACGAAACACAAAACACAACCAGGAAAATTATTTTTTTAAACATTCCAAAAACTCTCAAATTTTTTACTGTCTTAAAATAATACAATCCAACTAAAAAATAAAACCTAAAAGAATTAAAATTAATTGTTGGTGTTGGCTTCTTTGAATACCTGAAACACAAATGAAAATCTGTTTCAAGCGGAAATTATTGTTGTTAGCAAACTAACGATTTACCTTTTGTTTTGCATTCGTAAGTGGTTCAATTTTTAATAAACATCTTCTCTTCTGTCTTGAAAACATTGAATTTGGTTTCTGTATTTTTTCACAAGTTCAGTGTCAATCTCAACGTCTAAAAATCCTTCCCGGTTCCCCATTTCTCCAATAAAATCACCGTAAGGATTTGCAACTGCTGACTTCCCTTCAAAAATAATTCCTTCCTGCAAACCAGCTCCAACAACGTTGTTACCAACTACAAAACATTGGTTTTCAATCGCCCTTGCCTTTAATAAAGTTCTAAAAACTTCAGTCCTTGGAAAAGGCCATTCCATTGGAACAAAAATAATTTCCACACCTTGCAAAGCCAATTTTCTTGTGATTTCAGGAAAACGCAAATCATAACAAATCACAATTCCACATTTTATTCCGTCAAACTCAAAAACAACTGTTTCATTGCCTGCTTTCAAGTATTTTTCTTCTTCCATCAATTTAAAAAGATGGATTTTGGAGTAAGAAGCCAAAAGTTTTCCTTCTCTTGAAAAAATAAAAGAAGTGTTGCTGATTTTTCCGTCAAGGTTTTTAAAAGCAATGCTTCCTGCAACAACGTTAGTTTTTGTCGCTTTGGCAAACCCGGAAACTTTAGTTAGTGTTTCCTCGTTTTCTGCAATCCTTGAAATATTTTGAAGCTGGTAACCTGTCGTAAAAAGTTCGGGAAAAACAACAACGTCTGTTTTTTCAATCCCTTCAGAGTTTGCAAGGTTTAGTGCTTTTGCAAGGTTTGCCGCCTTTTCAAAAACAGGTTGAAACTGAACTAATCGGATTTTCATTTTTAAGTGCTTTTCTAAAAGTTAATTGTCAATTAAATTAAGGCAGAAAAAATGCTTTTTTTACTTTAAAACTAAGGCTGTAAAATGCAACAATCTTTTGATTTCATAACAAGAAAAATTCAAGACCTAAGAAAAGAAATTAATAAAACTGCTTCAATGAGTGGATTGCTCGTATTTTTTTCTTGCTCGTTTTTAATTTTTTCTTCGTTTGGACTTCTTGAAAGCATTTTTTACTTGCCAAAACTCTCTCGTAATTTAATTCTGACCGCTGTAATTTTTACCTTAATTTTTGTGTTTTGGCGTTTTTTTCTTGTTTCATTTCTAAAACTTTTTGGGCTTTTTAACCCACAAACAGAAGAAACAATCGCAAAATTTATTGGCAAAAAACACACTGAAATCGCTGACAAACTCCTGAACTCTTTGCAACTTTACCACGAAGCAAAACAAAACCAAAACTTTGAAGGGAAAATTTTTGTTGAACTTGCACTTGAAAAATCAGCAAAAAGCCTTGAAAACATAAACTTACTTGCAGACGTTGACAAAAAACCTGTCAAAAATAATTCAAAATTTTTAGGAATCTCCGTTTTAGTTGCTCTGATGCCTGTTTTGATTTTTGGAACTTCTTACTTTACTTCGTTTGAAAGGATTTTTTCTCCAACCAAAGAGTTCGCTCCGCCGGCTGAATTTTCGTTTGAAGTTTTCCCCAAAAATGCAAAAATTTTAAAGGGCGATTCCTTGCAGGTTTTTGCAAAAGGAAAAGGTGATTTGCCAAAAAAAATCAGCCTTTTTCTTGAAGAAGACGGATTTCAGGAAGTGCGAACCGTTAGCCTTGATTCTTCTTCAAGCTACAAAATCACGCTTGAAGGCATTAGAAAAGAATTTATTTATCATTTTGAAGGTGAAAAGGAAAATAAATTTGGTAAACTCTCACTTGTAAAAACTCCACTTTACAAAGTTGAAGTTGGTGAAAGACCTTACGTAAAATCTTTTACGGTAAAAATAATTCCTCCCGGTTACTCTAAAACTCCTGCAATAAATCTTCCACCAAACACCGGCGAAATTACGGCTCTCAAAGGTTCAAAAGTAAAAATTGACCTTTCATCAAATAATTTTATTTCAAAGGCAACGCTAAAATTTAGCAAAAACAAACCTTTAGAAATGAAAATTTCAGATAATTTTGCTTCAGTGGATTTTTTTGTTCTTGAAGACGAAACCTATTCTTTTGAGCTGAAAGACACAGAAAAAATTAACTCAATTGATGCAATTAACTACAAAATACTTGCACTTCAAGATGAATTTCCCGTGATAAAAATGCTTTACCCAACTGAAGACAAAACTTTAGACGAATCTTTGGAAATGCCTTTGGCAATTGAAATTATGGACGATTACGGGTTTTCAAAATTAGTTCTGAACTACACACTTGCAAGCAAAAAAAACGACGAAGAAAACCTGAAATTTCTCACTCAAAAAATAGAAATCAATCCAAACATCACAACTTTTGGACAGGTTCAGCACTTGTGGAAAATGCTTGATTTGAAAATGCAACCTGAAGATGAAGTTGTTTTTTTCCTTGAGCTTTACGACAACGACACGATTTCCGGACCCAAAAAAACGCAAACTGAAAAGCTAAGACTTCGTTACCCTTCAATTGAAGAGATTTTTTCTTCGTTTGAAGAGGAACAAAAAGAAGTAACCGAAAGCCTTGAGGAAATGCTTGAAAAGAGCAAGGAAGCGGAAAAATTTCTTGAAAAAACTACCCGTGAATTCAAAAAAGACCAAAATCTTGATTGGCAGGAGAAAAAGAAACTTGAAGAAACTCTCAAAAATCAGCAAGAAATGAATGAAAAAATGGACGACCTGAAGGAACAAATGAAAGAAATGGTTGAGGAACTTGAGAAAAACAATTTGATTTCAGAAGAAATTTTGAAAAAATACCAGGAACTTCAAGAAGTTTTGAAAGAAATTGCAACTCCCGAAATGAAAAAAGCGATGGAAGAGCTGCAAAAAGCACTTGAACAAGCCGACCAAAAACAAATTGAAAAAGCGATGCAAAACTTTGAAATGAGCCAAAAAGAATACCTTGAAAACCTTGAACGTTCACTTGAACTGTTTAAAAATATTCAACTTGAACAAAAAATGGACGAGCTTGTAAAACGAACTGAAGAACTTGCTCAAAAGCAAAATGAACTAAACGAACAGACAGCAAAATCAGATTCTACTTCAAAACAAGCAGGGGAAGAACTTGCAAAACAACAGGAAGAACTAAAAAAAGAGGAAAAATCTGCGGAAGAACTTGCAAAAGAAGTTGAAAAATT
>JADZEA010000189.1 GCA_020850775.1 bacterium | reverse complement strand
TTTTTTTAATGTTTTCATAAGCTATGAAAAAATTAGTAGTAGTTTTCAAAATCATCGTAATCTTCCGGGTCACCTTCAATATCTTCGTAGTTTTCAAAGTCGTCGCAGTAATCCATTTCCTCGCAGTCATCAAAATCTTCGTAGCTTTCTCCGCCGCTTCCATTACAGGCGAAACAGATTCCACCACAAAAATGACTGAACTGAGGCAGGTAACCAGAACCACCACAGCGGTAACAGGGTTCAAACATTTTAAAATCTCCTTTAAGTTAAAATTGAAGTTAAGAGGCTGATTCCTTAACCTCAGCCTCTTTTTTGAAAAGTTACTTTGTTCCGTTGTAACCGTACTTGTCTTTGCCAACTGCATCAAAGTAGGAACCTGGATTGCTGATTTTTTCACCGTTTCCGTTTGAGTAGGAAGAATTGTAGTTGTAACGGTTGTCTCCAACAGCGTTAAAGTAGGAACCTGGATTGTTGATTTTTTCACCGTTTCCGTTTTTGTAGGAACCGTTGTTGCTTGACCAGTTTTTTCCACGTGAATAACTCATTTTTAAAAACTCCTTTTTTAGGTTAATTCAAACAGATTTTCTGTTCTGCCACTTTAAAACGCATCTTTTGTGCCAGAACTGATTTTGTTTGTTTAAAGGTAGTGAGGTGTGGTTTTTACTGTTTGGAGTGTAGTTTTAGGTAAAGATTTTTACGTAAAATTTTTTACTTCAGGTTTAAGTTTTTTAACCTTGCCCTGAAAGTGTGAGGCTTCAGACCCAAAAGCTGAGCAGCCTTTTCGGCGTTTTCACCTGTTTGTTTTAAAGCTGCTTTGTAGTAGTTTTTCAAAACCTCATCAAGTAAAACCGGCAAAACGATTTCTCCTTCAGGGTTTAAAAAATCGTTTGCTTTCAGGTCTTCAGCTCTTAGCGAATTTTCACTGAGCCAGAAAGCATTTTCAACAACGTTTTTTAATTCTCTGATGTTGCCTTTCCAGGCAAGTGATAAAATTTTTTCAAGTGCAGTCTTTTCAAAAACTTTGTTTGTTTCGTATTTTTTGTTGAGTTCAGCAAGAATTTTTTCAGCGATTAAAATTTTATCGTTTCCACGTTTTCGCAAAGGTGGAAGGACGATTTCAGTTCCTTTAATCCTGTAAAAAAGGTCTTCTCTGAAGTCTCCGTTTTTAACTGCCTCTTTCAGGTTTTTGTGAGTAGCGGAAAGGATTCTGACGTCAGCCTTTTCGGTTTTTGTGGCTCCGAGCGGTGAAAAATTTTTCCCGTCCAAAACGCGTAAAAGTTTAGCCTGATTTGTGAGGCTGAGGTCAGCGATTTCATCAAGGAAAAGCGTTCCCTGGTGGGCGAGTCTGAAGAAACCGTCTTTGTCAGCGGTTGCACCCGTGAAAGCACCTTTTTTATGCCCAAAAAATTCACTTTCAAAGAGATTTTCAGGGATTGCGCTACAGTTTACGGGAAGGAAAGGTTTTTCCTTTCGCCTGCTGTTGTAGTGAAGTGCTTCAGCGACAAGTTCTTTTCCTGTTCCGCTTTCACCGTGGATTAAAACTGAAAGTTCAGAATCGGCAAAACGTTTGATTTTATCCTTAACTTCAATGATTTCAGGTGACTCTCCGGGAAAATCGTAAACCAAAGGCAATTTTTGTTTCAGCGTTTTGTTTTCACGCTGCAGTCTTGTCAACTCAACTTTTTGCCTTTCTACGCTTTTGATTTTTGGGAAATCGTCAAGTGAAAAATTTACTTCGCTGACTCCGTTTTCCCTTGAAACCTGAATTAATTTTGCGTCAATCGTTTTTCCCTGTTTCAGAAAAATCCAGCAGGAATGCATTGTTGGAGTTCCTGAAGTCAGTGAAACTGTAAACTTTGCATCAGGATTTTCATTTTTTACTTTGCTGACAGCTTCGTAGAGAGCAGGGTAAACAGTGTTGTAGTCAGTTGGATTTTGGGAAGCGACTTCCTGGTAAAAAACCTGCATTTTTGGGAAATTTTTTTGGCAGTAATCCCGGATTTGAGAAGCAGGTTTAAGGTATTTTTCGGAGTTGTAAAAAAGGTAAAGCCTGTCAAAACTAAGTTTTTCAAGGATTGAAAGAATCGGACCTTTCCCTTCACAGTCGTTGTTTCCGATAAAAGTCAGCAGGATTTTCATAAATTATTTTTTTACCCAAATTTTCAGATTTTCGGCTTTCAGTTTCAGGTCAAGTTTAGTTTTGCCTTTAATTTTACTGCTTTCGCCTTGCACACCTTTCAGGTTTACTTGTTCGTTAGTTGCGGTTAAAATCCACTCGCCTTCAGGAAAAACAACGTTTTTGAACTCGCCGTCTTTTTCGTCAGTGTTCAAAAGCACTAAAACTTTTTCGTTAACTAAGTAACCGAGCAGTTTTGAGTTTTCAGGTTCAATCCAACGAAAGTAGTTTTCGGGAGTTTTTCCGTCAATCCTGAAAACTTCTCCGAAACTGCTTTTTCGTAAAGCGACAAGCCCTTCCCAAAATTCGTAAATTCCTTTGTAATCACAGTTTACGCCATCTTTCAAAGTTTTTCCTTTTGTCTCCCAGTTAAACTCGTTTGCAAGCCTTAAGTTGTAAGTGTCTCTTTTTCCGTGAAGGTAAACC
>JADZEA010000188.1 GCA_020850775.1 bacterium | reverse complement strand
TCAATGTTACGGAAATGTTTCGCGACCCAAAATTTTACAAGGCTTTAAGGGAAAAAGTAATCCCAATTCTCAAAACTTACCCATTCTTGAAAATTTGAAAGATTACACTTTAAACTATCAAAAAGCAGGTGGAAAAAACTCTTTTGCTGAATACTACACTGCAAATTATGAGTTTGCGGTAATTAACAAATCTTTGAAAAAAAATATTGTTTTTGCTGACCACAATCTTGTTACTGACGGAGTTTTTGGTGAAATGAACTTAATTCTTTGCCGTAATGTTTTAATTTATTTTAACAAAGACTTGCAAAACCGTGTCTTTAAATTGTTTAACGAAAGTTTGTGTCACAACGGAATTTTGTGTTTAGGCTCAAAAGAGAGCCTGAGGTTTGCGGATTGTTCCGAAGATTTTGAAGGAATTTTAGAAAGTGAAAAAATTTACAGAAAAAGAACTTGAAAATTACGAAGCTGTTGTAATTGGAGTTTCAGCAGGTGGATTGGAAGCACTTTACAAAATTATTCCTTTTTTGCCTGAAGAGTTTTCCCTTGCAATCTTAATCGTACAACATTTGAAAGCTGATTCTGATGATTACTTGCCAGTTACTCTAAATTTGAAATCAAAAATTAAAGTGAAACAAGCGGATGAAAAGGAAAAAATTTTGAGTGGGACAGTTTACATTTCTCCGCCAAACTACCACTTGTTGGTAGAACAAGACAAAACTTTGTCTTTGAGTATTGATGCAAAAGTAAATTTTTCAAGACCTTCTGTTGATGTTTTGTTTGAGACTGCTGCGGAAGTTTACAAGGAAAAATTAATTGGAGTGATTTTGACAGGTGCAAGTAAAGATGGAAGTAAAGGTTTAAAAGCAGTGAAAAATTTTGGCGGATTAACAATCGTACAAAATCCAAAAACTGCTGAAGTGGACACAATGCCAAGTTCTGCGATTTTGGTTGCAGAAAAAATTGATTACATTTTAACGCTTGAAGAAATCAGAAATTTCTTAGCGGGTTTTAGGAGTAAAAAAAATGCCTGAAAAAATAAACATACTTTTAGTTGACGATACTCCTGCAAATCTTATGGTTTTGGAGAATATTCTTGAAAGCTCAGACAGGCAACTTTTCAAGGTAACCTCAGGGAACGAGGCACTTGCTGTACTTTTGGAAAATGAATTTGCGCTTGTTTTGATGGATGTTCAAATGCCGGAAATGGACGGTTTTGAGACTGCAGAACTGATGCGTGGTTTTGAAAAAACGAAACACATTCCAATAATTTTTGTTACGGCAATTAGCAAGGAAGAGAAAAATGTTTTTAAAGGTTATGAGTCGGGAGCAGTGGATTATCTTTTTAAACCTTTGGATGCCGATATTTTAATTAGTAAAGTCAATATTTTTATTGATTTGTACAAGCAAAAAAAAATAATCCAGGAACAGGCAGGCGAACTTGAAATAAAAATGACAGAGTTAAGCACTGCGTTTTTAAAACTCCAAAGACAAGAAAAATTACTTAAAGAACAAGCCGTTCAGCTTGAAAAACAAATGGTTGAGTTAAAAGATTCAAAAGAACTTGCCGAAGGAGCAAACAAGGCAAAATCAGAGTTCCTTGCAAACATGAGCCATGAAATCAGAACTCCACTGAACGCAATTATCGGAATGACAGAACTTGTGCTGGATACAAAAATCAGCAAAGACCAAAGGGATTTTTTAAAAGTTGTGCAAAGTTCTTCGGAAGCACTTTTGAGTTTGATTAACGACATCCTTGATTTTTCAAAGATTGAAGCAGGTGAGATGGTGCTTGAAAGCATTGAGTTTGATTTTCGTGAGATAGTTGAAGGAATCTCAGACATTTTAAATTTGAGAGCTTTTGATAAAAAACTTGAATTAATTTGTTACGTTGACCCAACTTTACCAACTTCAGTTTTTGGCGACCCGATTCGTTTGAGACAAATTTTAATAAACCTTGTTGGAAACGCAATAAAATTTACGGAGCAAGGGGAAGTTGCTCTGAAAGTTGAGCCAATTCCTTCTGAAGACAAAAACATTGTTGGTTTACATTTTATGGTTTCAGACACGGGAATTGGGATTTCCAAGAAAAACCAAGCTAAAATCTTCACAAAATTTTCACAAGCTGATTCTTCTACGACAAGAAAATATGGTGGAACAGGGCTTGGACTTTCAATTTCAAAATCATTTGTCGAAATGATGAACGGAGAAATGAGACTTGAAAGCGAACCTGGAAAAGGAAGCACTTTCCATTTTAATTTATTTTTGCCAATTGGACACAGACCTTCTGAAAAATTAAACATTGTTTATCCGGATTTTGAAAAAATGTCTGTTTTGATTGTTGACGACAACCCAACAAACAGATTAATTTTGCAAAAAACACTGAAAACCTGGGGATTTTCCGTGTTTGAAGCAGAGAATGGAATTGAGGCAATCACTTTTTTACAAAAACAAAAAGTTGATTTAGTGATTTTAGACCATCAAATGCCTGAAATGGACGGAGTTGACGTTGCCCGTGCAATTCGTGAGAACCTAAAACTTAACGATGTAAAATTAATAATGCTTTCATCCTGGGGCGGATTAAACCAGGAATTGGCAAAAGAACTGAACATTTCCCGTTCAATTACAAAGCCTGTAAAACAATTGAGGCTTTTTGAGATTTTGATTAGCACCTTTAAGTTTGTGTCGGAAGAAATTCCGGATGAAGTGGTTAGTGAAAACAAAAAACACGCTTTTTCAGGAAGAAAAATTCTGTTGGTTGAGGATAATTTTGATAACCAGGTTTTAGCAAGAAATGTTTTGGCGAAAGCAGGTTGTTTGGTTGAAATTGCAGAAAATGGTCAAATTGCATTTGAAATGACAGAAAAATTTACGTACGATTTGATTTTAATGGATATTCAAATGCCTGTTTTAGATGGTTTTGGAGCAACGGGAAAAATTCGTGAACGTGAAAAAAATTTAAATTTGGACAGAATTCCAATTATTGCCCTGACAGCTCACGCAATGACTGGTTACAAAGAAAAGTGTATTGAAGCGGATCTTGACGATTACCTGACAAAGCCGTTAAAAAGGAATCAACTGTTTGAAGCGATGAAAATTTGGATGGATTTGAGACCGGTTGTTTTGATTGCAGACGATTCTGTTGACAATCAAAACCTGTTGAAAAATTATCTTAAAAACGAAAAATTTTTACTTATTTTTGCAAGCAATGGAGAAGAAGTGCTTTCTGTTTTTAAACGAAGAACAGTTTCCTTGATTTTAATGGATATGGAAATGCCAAAAATGGATGGATACACGGCAACGAAAAAAATACGTGAATTAGAGAAGGAAATAAAAATTCCAATTATCGCTCTGACTGCTCACCAGGGAACAGACGAAGTGAATAAATGCCTTGAAGCAGGTTGCACGATTTATGTTTCAAAACCTGTTCGCAAGCAAGAATTAATTGATTCGGTCAATCTTTGCCTTGAATTAGAAAGCAGTTTAGTATCTAAAACAACAATAAAAGTAAATTATTAAGTAAAACCTGATGGCATTTTTTAAAGAAAAAATATTTTTGTGGCTTATGCTAACTTGTTATTTTTCAAATGTTTTTGCCACAAATTTTTCCTCTATCGTTTTTACAAATGAAAAGGGAATGCCGACAAATCTTACAAAAGCAATTTTACAAGATAATGAAGGCTTCGTCTGGATTGGAACCGACGCAGGTTTGGTTCGTTACGATGGTAAGAATTTTATTGATTTTTCTGATGGTTTATTTAGCCAATACATCAAAGATATTGTTCAGACTAAAGATAAAAAAATAATTATTGTTACGGACCTTGGATTGCAAATCCTTAAAAAAAATGAGAACACTTTTTCGCTTGAAACTTTCATAAAAGGTGCAACAGAACAAACAGACTCAACTTTATTTTATCCAAAAACAATTTACGAAGACAAAACAGGCAATCTTTGGATAAGTGAGCCTCAAGGAATTGTCCTCTTTAAGGATGGAAGATTTAAACGTTTTAGTTTTGGAAAAAAATATCAGGCTGATAGTTACGTCAGGTCTTTTTTGTTTGCAGAAGATAATTCAGGAAGGCTTTTTGTTACTTCTGAAACAGGCTCGCTTTTTTATTTTGATAAGCAAAAACAGCAATTTACGGAAATTATTTTACCAATACTCAATGAGCAGGTTCGTTTTGAAGCATTTATCAAAAGGCAAAATGGGAAGTTTTGGATTGGGTCAAACGTTGGTATTTTTGAGTTTGGAATTACAGAAAATTTTGAAATCGCTGGTTTTAAAAAAACTTTGAATTTAGAACTTGTTTCATCTTTGGCTCAGGACCAAAGTGGAAATATTTACATCGGAAGCTGGCTTTCAGGACTTTACTTTTATGAAAATTTACCGGACAATAAAAAATTACAAGATGTTACAAACCTTACTTTTAACATAATTAATGATATTTTTCTCGTTGAAAATGGTTCTGTTTGGATTAGTTCCGACGAAGGAATTGAGTTTATTGAACAACCTTTGTTTAACAAGTATCCGTTAAACTCAACTTCTTACTACATCCAGTCAGTTGTAGCTCAGGGAAATGAAATTTTTGTAACAGAAGGAAATTTTGTTTTTAAAATTGATGCTGAAAATTTATCAGAACCTCCTGAAAAAATTTACGAGAAAAAAGAAAGCCTGATTTTAAGCCTTGCAGTTAGTAAAAATGATTTGTGGATTGGTTACAGAGATAATTTTATTGAAAAGTTTTCAAATGGAAAAACGACAAAAATCCCTTTAATAAAACAAGCAAACAAACTTGTTACTTATCTTTTGGTTGATGGAAAAAACAATTTGTGGTTTTGTCAGGATGGTTTACAAGGTATTGGAAAAATTGATTCGTCATTAAAAATAAATTACTACAACTTACCAACAAAACTAAACGTCATCAAACAATCTGAGAAAGGTGAAATTTTTTGTGCAGGTTTGGGAAATGATTCTTTCCTTTTTCGTTACAACGAACTTTCGGATACTTTTATTAATTTAAGCCAAAAGACAGGTTTTACGGATAAGTTTCCTTTGGAAATTCAAGACATCGCTTTTGATAAAAAAGATAATTTATGGTTAGCTTCAAACTACGGTTTATTGGAATTTCAGCAAAACAAAGTAATTTTATCAGAAGGCTTTGAGGAAGTAAACAGCAAAAATATTAAATCAATTGCAATTGACGATGAAAATAATTTTTGGCTCGGGACAGAAGCAGGATTAGTTTTTTTCTCACAAAACAAGGCTTTTATTCTTAAAAGCGGAGATGGACTTGCAAGCGTTACAACAACTTACAGAACAATTTCGTTAGACAAAAAACAAAAACCCTGGGCTGGAACAATTCGTGGTTTGAGCTACTTACAAAAGCCTTTAACAAAAATTGAAGCCACACCAAAACCAATTTTATTAGATTTGAAAATTAATGGAAGAAGCATAAATAATTTTTTGAGCAAAGAAATTAAATTTAGCAGTAATGCTTTAATAAAATTGGATTTTGCAACTTTAGACTATCCTTCTGAAAAAAATATTTTTAAAACAAGGCTTTCAGGCTCTGAAAATGAGAACTGGTCGGAGCAATTTTCTGAAGCTGAAATTTCTTTTCACTTATTAAAATCCGGCGATTACACTCTTCAAATCCAAACTCAACACGGTTTAAAACTTTGGAGCGAAGTAACAGAGTTTAATTTTAGTGTTTTACCGCCTTGGTACAAAACTCCTTTAGCTTATATTTTTTACAGCGTCATTTTAATAATAATTTTATTTTTGATTGTGAAATTTTTCGCAACACTAATTTCACGTAAGCGAACTGAAGCAGAGCTAAAACTCAGTCAAAACTATCTTTCACTCGTGTACAACAGCGTTTCTGATGGTTTGGTTTTGGTAAAGATTGAATTGGACGGAAGTTTTCGTGTCCTGACAGCAAACGATGCTTTTTTTACTTCAACAGGTTTTGAAAAGGAAAAAATTACAGGCAAAAAAGTTGATGAAATTTTTTCGCAAAAAGGGTATGAATTTTTGGTCTCAAAATACAAAGAAGCGATGTTATCAAGCATTCCGGTTTCTTATCAAAAAACTTCAAACTTACCAAAAGGCAGGTTGGTTTTTGATACGACAATCGTTCCAATTTTTGACGGAGAAAAAATTTGCTCGCACCTGCTTGTAATTACAAGGGATGTTACACTGAAAAAGGAAACGGAAGAAGCATTAAGAATTAGTGAAAACCGCCTTTCGCTTGTGTACAACAGCATTTCTGATTCTTTGTTGCTTGTGAAAGTTGAGGGAAAAAATCTTTACCGTTGCATTACGGCAAACCAAACTTTTTATCTCAACACATCATTAAAAGAAACAGACATTTCAGGTAAAATGATTGAAGAAATTGTAAATCATCCTTCACCTGCTTATGATTTTTTAATCTCAAGGTATGGAGAAGTTGTTGCAACTAAAAAATCTGTTAAGTACGAACGGGAATCAATTACTCCAAATGGAAAGGAACTTTTTGAGACAACTTTAATTCCAATTTTGGAAGACGGAAAAAACTGCACACACATTCTTGGAATTGCACGAAACATCACAGAACAAAAAAAGGCTCAGGAATCATTAAAAATCAGTGAAGAAAAGCTCAGAAACATAATTGAAAGCACAAATGAAATAATTTTTTCATTATCTCTTGAAGGAAAATTTACTTTCATTTCTCCGAGTGTTGAAGAAAATCTTGGTTATAAAATTTTGGAGATTTTGAACAAATCCTTTATTTCTTTGGTTTACCCTGCGGATGTTGAGTATTGCAGCACAATTTTTTCTCAGGCACTTTCCAAAGGTGAATCTTTAAGAGGAATTGAGTATCGGATTTGCCATAAAAATGGTCAGGTTCGCTGGCATTCTACAAGTGGAACAGTCGTGAAAAATGAGTTTGGAAGTTCTACTTACTTTGTTGGAATTGCGCAAGACATTACAGAGCGTAAAAAGGCTGAACTGCTTAATTTTGCACTTTATAAAATTGGCGAAAAAACTACAACAGTTCAAGAATTAAATGATTTTTACAAGGCTGTTCACGAAATCATTGACGAGTTAATCGGAGCAAAGAATTTTTACGTTTGCCTTTACCACGAGGAAACAAAAATGATAAGTTTTCCTTATTTTTCGGATGAAAACGATACAACTCCAAGTCCGCTGAAATTAGGAAAAGGTTTGAGCAGTTACATCATTGAAACGGGGAAAAACCTGCTTCTTTCAAGAGAACAAACTTACGTGCTTGCTTCGGAAAATGGTTTTGAAGTTTCGGGAACTCCTTCAGTCAGTTGGCTTGGTGTTCCGTTAAAATCAAACGGGAAGGTTTTTGGTTTGCTTGTTGCACAGAGTTACACGGATGAGAAAGTTTTTACCGAAAAGGACAAGGAAGTTTTAGTTTTTGTTGCTCAGAACGTCAGCTCTGCGATAGAAAAAAAACAGGCAGAACAGGAACTCAGACAAAGTGAAGAAAGGCAAAAAGGAATTATCAATGCAATTCCGGATCTGATGTTTTTAATGAACAGAGACGGAGTTTATTTGGATTTTAAATCTGATGACAAAAGCGAGTTGTTTGCGGCACCAGAATTTTTTATTGGTAAAAATATTAAAGATGTTGGCTTTGCACCGGAATTTGTTGCGATGGTTTTGGAACACATTGAAAAGACGATTCAAACACAAAAGACACAAGTTTTTGAGTATTCTTTAACTATTGGCGGAGAGCTTAGAGATTTTGAAGCACGTTTGGCAGTTTGCGGAGAAAACGAAGTTTTAAGCCTTGTGAGAAACATTACAGACAGAAAACAAGCAGAAGCCAAGTTGCTAAAAGCAAAGAAAGAATCGGAGCTTGCGAACCGTGCAAAGAGTGAATTTTTGGCAAACATGAGCCACGAAATCCGAACTCCGCTGAACGCAATCATTGGAATGACTGAGCTGACACTTGAAACAAAACTAAGTTTTGAACAAGCTGATTTTTTGAGAATTGTTCAGTCTTCATCGGAATCTTTGCTGACTTTAATCAACGATATTTTGGATTTTTCAAAGATTGAAGCCGGACAGATGCAGGTAGAGAAGATTTCGTTCAATTTTGTCAACATTGTTGAGAGTGTGGCAGAGATTTTGAGCATTCGTGCAGAAAGCAAAAACCTTGAGCTTTTGTGTTACGTTTCACCGAAACTGAACCCATGGATTTTTGGAGATCCCGGAAGGCTCAGACAAATTTTAGTGAATCTTGTTGGTAATGCGATAAAATTTACGGAGCGTGGAGAAATTGTGATTAACGTTGAGCCGATTTCCGAAAACAGGAAAGAAATACTTCATTTTACGATTTCGGATACCGGGATTGGGATTTCTGAAGAAAATCAGGCGAGGATTTTTTCAAAATTCACTCAGGCGGATAGTTCAACGACACGAAAGTATGGCGGAACGGGACTTGGGCTTTCAATTTCAAAATCACTGATTGAGTTGATGGGTGGTGAGATTTGGGTTGAGAGTGAGCTTGGAAAAGGAAGTAGTTTTCACTTTGTTTTGTTTGCCGAGCAAGCTCAGGCTGAAGAAAGGGTTGAGTATGATTATTCTGATTTTAAAGAAATTTCGGTTTTGATTGTTGACGATAACAAGACAAACAGATTTATTTTGGATAAGACATTAACGGCTTGGCAATTTAAGACTCAAGTCGTAAAAAGTGGTAAAGAAGCACTTGAATTGCTTGAAAAAGAGAAATTTCACCTTATGATTCTTGATTACCACATGCCGGAAATGGATGGAATTGAGCTTGTCCAAAAAATCAGGGAAAAAGCAAAATTTGATGAATTAAAATTATTAATTCTTACTTCCTGGGGTGGTTTTGACTTGAATTTATTAAAAGAATTAAGAATTGAAAATTGTGTTACAAAACCTGTAAGGCAATCAAAGTTGCTTGATATTTTGGTGAGCGTTCTAAAGTTTAAGAAAACGGAAGCTGAAACAAAAGAAAACAAAGTAGAAATTAAAGAAGTCCCAACCGTCAAAAAGTATCACAGAATTTTGTTGGTTGAGGATAATTTGGATAACCAAAATCTTGCTAAAAAGATACTTGAAAACTCAAAATATTTTGTTGACATTGCAGGTAACGGGCTTTTAGCGGTTGAGTTTGCGAAAAAGTTTCACTACGATTTGATTTTGATGGATATTCAGATGCCAGAGATGGATGGTTTTGAAGCAACACAAAAAATCAGAGAATGGGAAAAGCAAAAAAATTGGGTAAGAGTTCCAATAATTGCACTGACAGCACACGCAATTCAAGGTTACAGAGAAAAATGCCTTGAAAATGATATGGATGATTACATTACCAAGCCTTTAAAAAAGAATAATTTATTGGAAACTATTGACAAATTTATTGATAAAAATCCAAAAATTTTAGTTGTTGATGATTCCGTTGACAACAGGAACCTGATAAAAAATTATTTAAGAAAGGGAATTTTAGAAAACGCAAAGTTGATTTTTGCTTCTCATGGAAAAGACGCAGTTGAAATTTTTAATGAACAGAACTTAACAATGATTTTAATGGACATTGAAATGCCAGTAATGAATGGTTTTGAGGCAATTTCGGAAATTAGAAAAGTAAGTTCAGAAGTTCCTGTAATTGCGTTAACAGCTCACGATGAAAGCTATGAAACTAAAAAATGTTTTGATGCAGGTTTTAATGGATTTATTAGCAAACCAATTAAAAAAGAGGCTTTAGTTAATTTAATTTTGGAGCGTTTGGCAATTCTAAACTTTACGGGGCAAAAAAAATAGTTTTAGAATTGGCTGTCAGATAAAAAAATAATTTTTGAATAATTTTCTATTGAAAAAAGGAATTAGATTTTATTTATTATCTTTGGATTTAAAGTATCAGGGAGGAATTTTTAGAATGTACAAAGATATTCTTGTAAAAATTGACATTGATTTGGAAGATTTGGTTCCGGGATTTCTGGAAAACAGACATAACGACATTGATTTGATAAAAAAATTAATTAATGAAGGTAATTTTTCCGAAATCCAAAGAATTGGGCATAGTATGAAAGGTTCTGGCGGAGGTTACGGTTTTGATGAAATTAGCGTTATTGGAAAATATATTGAAGAAGCCTCAAAGGAAAAGGACGTAAACGTGATTTTAGAGAACATAAAAAACTTAGCTGATTATCTTGCTGCTATAAAAGTTGAGTACGTAGAGGAATAATCAGTAGAAATAAATTTAAAAAAAAAGTTGTTTTCAATTGAAACTAACTTTTTTTGAAAGAAATAAAATTGGATAGTTCAACTAATAAACATCATTCGCTTGAAGTAGCCATTGAGTTAAATCCTCTTGAAGCGAAACGCCAAAAAGAAAGAAGACGTAATTACTTAAACACAATCCAAATTCCGTTTTTACGAACTTTTGGGTTTGCGATTATTTTGCTGCTCGTTTTTTTACACAATACTTTTATACTAAATAGTTTCTCAACTTCAGATTTTATCAGGCTTTCTTCTTTGTTTGTTGCTTACAATGTTTTCTCCTGGGCAATTCTTCACTATTTTTTTAGAAAATCAAAATCTTTTGATTTAGGTTTCTTTTTTCTGACAGCAGATATTTTTGCTTTCACTTTAGCAGTTTATTTTTCAGGTGGAAGCAACAGCTGGCTTTTTGTTCTTTTGCTTGTTCACGTTGCAGACCAGACAAACACAAATTTTAGAAGGGTAATTTTCTTTCTTTTTGTTGCAGTAGCCAATTATTTTGGAATGCTTGGTTTTATTGAATTGAAAGGAATTGAGCCAATCAACTGGAAAGCGGAACTTGTAAAAATTAGTTTCCTTTCAGGTTTAGGTTTTCACATTGCTTTAAGCACTAAAACTGCTGAAGCACTTCGCAACAGAACAAAAGCCTCAATCGAAATGGCAAAAGGGTTAATTCAGCAGCTTAAAGACAAATCAAAAGAAGTTGACGAGGCAAACAAACAAGCTGAAGAACTGAGTAGAGTAAAGGTAGAATTTCTTGCAAACATGAGTCACGAAATCAGGACTCCAATGAATGCAATTATTGGAATGACTGATTTGGTGATGGGTACAGACCTGAATTACGAGCAAAAAAGCCTTTTAAAAGTTGTCCAGTCTTCATCTGAAACCTTGCTAAAAGTTGTTAATGATATTCTTGATTTTTCTAAAATTGAAGAAGGTTTAATTGAGATTGAGGAAAATAAATTTAACATCAGGGAAAGTATCGAAAGCATTTGTGAAAAAAACAGCTTTAAGGCTCACGCAAAAGGGCTTGAATTTGTTTGTGATATTGGTAACGACATTCCAGTTTTTGTAAAAGGCGATTCCAACAGACTTTATCAGGTTATCGCAAACTTAGTTGATAACGCAATCAAATTCACCAACAAAGGTGAGGTTGTAATTAAAGCAAATGCTAAAAAATTTGATGCTCAAAACAAAAAAGTTCGCTTTCATTTTGCAATTTCTGATACGGGAATTGGAATTCCAAAAAACAAACAAAGTTCAATTTTTGAAAGATTTGCTCAGGCTGATACTTCAATGACACGAAAATATGGCGGAACAGGTTTAGGTTTAAGCACTTCAAAATCACTTCTTGAGCTTATGGGCGGAAGAATTTGGTTTGAAAGTGAGGAAAATAAAGGAACAATATTTTATTTTGAAATTGACCTGACTTATGAAGATGATAAAAAATTGAAATTAGTTTGCGAAGATTTTAAAAACTATCCGGTTCTTTTAGCGGATGGAAACCAAACGAGCCTTGCTTTTTTTAGAAAAACACTGACTAATTTAGGCTTTGAAGTTGAAGATGTTCCAAGTGGAAACGATGTGATTGGTGCTTTGAATGCTTTTAAAGGCAAGTTTAAATTGCTGATAATTGACCAAAAAATACCATCGCTCAACGGAATTGACACTGTAAAATTTATCAGAAACGAACTAAAAATCAATGACTTAAAGATTTTGCTTTTATCCTCTTTAGCTGAAATTGACATGAGTTTAATTGATGAATTAGCTATTTCTGACGTGGTAACAAAGCCAATTGAACAAGAGAATTTTTTCAATATTCTTGTCAAAACAATCAAAGAGGAAATAAAAATCAATTATCAATTGGTTGAAGCTCAGGAACAAAATAATAACAAAGAAATTATCGTAACGGAAACTGTTGAGAACTTACCTGAAAAAAAAGCTAAAATTTTGTTGGTTGAGGATAATTTGGATAACCAAAACCTTGCTAAAAAAGTCCTTGAAAAGAAAGGTTACTTTGTTGAAGTTGCTGAAAATGGTTTGATTGGTTTTGAAGCAGTGAAAAGGTTTCATTATGATTTAGTTTTGATGGATATTCAAATGCCTGTGATGGGAGGTTTTGAGGCAACTCAGGCGATACGCGATTGGGAAAGAAAAAATAATGAAGAGAGAATTCCAATTCTTGCACTTACTGCACACGCTTTTGATGGTTACAGAGAAAAATGCCTTGAGAATGGAATGGATGATTATTTGACAAAACCGCTCAAAAAAACTTTGCTTTTTCAACTTTTAGATAAATGGCTTGATGTCAGACCTTCAATTATGATTGTTGATGATTCAATTGAAACATTGAATTTTATCTCAAATTTCTTTAAAAAGGATAACCTTTACAAAATAATTACAGTGGATAATGGTCAGCGAGCCATAGAAATTTTACTTAAAAAAACAGTTTCCCTGATTTTATTGGATATGGAAATGCCGGTAATGAATGGTTACGATGTTTTGAAATCAATCAGAAGCCTAAGCAATGGAAAAACTGTTCCGATTGTTTCAATGCTTTCTAACGATTCAGAAATTGAAATTAACAATTGTTTGGTTTTTGGTGCAAACGATTGCTTAACAAAACCACTTATCAGAAGACATTTGTTAGAAATTTCCGAAAAATATGCAAAAATTGAACGACCTGTTACACAAGAAGAAAACGCAACAGAAGTTTCCTGATCTTAGGGCAAACTAATTTGAAATATTAATAGAGGATTAATGCAAGTAGAAGAAAAAAAAATCGGAAAATTAGTAATACTTACTTTTTTAGAAAGAAGAATTGATGCCATCCTGGTTTCTGATTTTAAAGCCAAACTTTCAGAAGTAATTGAAAATGGGAATAATCTTATAGCTTTGGATTTTTCTGAAGTTGAGTTTATAGATAGTAGTGGTTTGGGAGCGATTGTTTCCTGCTACAAAATTATTGGTAAAAGTGGATTGATTGTGATTTGTAACTTGAAAGATGTTGTTTTTAATATGTTTCAATTAACAAGAATGGACAGAGTTTTTAAAGTGTACACTTCAAACGAAGAAGCAATAAATGAACTAAGTTAAAAAGGCAGGAACTTATGAAAGCAATGATTTTAGCTGCAGGAAAAGGAACACGAGTCAGACCAATCACTTACACAACTCCAAAACCAATGATTCCACTCATTAGAAAGCCTGTAATGGAATCAATTATTGAATACTTAAAATCCTATAATTTTGACCAAATCGTTGTTAATACAAGCCATCTTGCTCCTGCAATTGAAAATTATTTTCGTGATGGAGAGAGGTTTGGCGTTAAAATGGCTTACTCGTTTGAAGGAAAATTTGTAAACGGGCAACTTGAAGGAAAAGCACTTGGTTCCGCTGGCGGAATGAAAAAAATTCAAGATTTTTCAGGTTTTTTTGATGATACTTTTATTGTAATGTGTGGCGACGCACTTGTTGACATTGATTTGAACGAAGTTCTTGCTTTTCACAAAGAACGCAAAGCAATTGCAACAATCGTTCTAAAAAAGGTTGAACTTGATGAAGTTTCAAAATACGGGGTTGTTCAAACTGATAAAACGGGAAAAATTTTAAAATTTCAGGAAAAGCCTAAAAAAGAAGATGCCGTTTCCACAACAATTAACACGGGGATTTATCTTTTTGCCCCCAAAATTTTTGATTTTATTCCTTCCGGAAAAGAATACGATATTGGTAGCGAGCTTTTTCCTGCTTTAGTGAAGGCTAACGCATCTCTTTACGGAATTGAAGTTCCATTCCAATGGGTTGATATTGGTTCTGTTACGGATTTTTGGACAGCGACAAGGATGATTTTGAAGCACGAAATCAAGAATTACCCAATTTCCGGAATTGAGATTAAAAAGGATGTTCACGTTGGAATTAACCTCGGAATCAATTTTGACAAAGTTGATATTATTCCTCCTGTTTACATTGGAAGCAGCACTTTTATTGGTGACGGAGCGAAAATTATCGGACCGACTGTAATTGGTTCAAATTGTTACATTGAATCTGGTGCTGTTATTAAAGAATGTATTGTTGAGGATTACACGAGAGTTTCTAATGTTGCAAATCTTGATAGTAAAATAATTTTTGGTAACAAGTGTATTTTTCCTTCCGGAGAAGCAATTGATATTTCTGAAAGCGACATTGGTTGGGTAGTTGACGACGCAAGGAAAGAAATTGAACTTTCAGAAACACAAAAATTGCTTTATGATTTTATTAAAGAAACTGAAAAAATAAGCTAAAAAACTTGGATTTTAACAGATGAGAAAAATAAAGTTTACAGTTGACAGTAATCTTGAAGATGTTGCACTGATTGGAACAGCGATAAACCACTTGTGTTTGACTTATTTTTCACAAGAAATTATTGATGCTTACAGTGTAGAGCTTTGTGTGATTGAAGCGGCAAACAACTGTGTAAAACATGCTTACAAAAATGAAGCGGGTAACTTGATAGAAGTAATTTTAGCGTTTAACACTGAGAAATTAGAGATAGAAATCAGTGATTATGGAACGTCAATTCCAAAATTTAATAATAATCCTACCTTAACTTTTGACCCAAACAAAATAGAAACTTTACCAGAAGGAGGAATGGGACTTTTCCTTATTTTTTCGATTATGGACAAAGTTTCCTACACGACACAAAAAGGCAAAAACACACTCACATTTTTCAAGGATTTGAAGAAGTAGAACGAGTAGCAACAAGGTTGTTTTTTTTTACTATTTTTTTTAGAAAGGTTGTATATTAAAACCTAAAAATTTAAAATAGGTTTTAATATGAATTGCCCAAATTGCCATTCAAAAAATTCACTTTTAGCCAATTTTTGTGCTAAGTGTGGCAATCCTTTTACGGAAAAACTTGCTAATTTTAAAAAAGTAGCAGCAGTTCCAAATGATTTAAATGCTTTAAACACAATTGTTTATCAGTATTTTCCTGCGAATGCTGATTTTTTTTGGGTTTCAGTTGCGGATAAAGTCTTTGTTTTTCAGGAAGATGGAACCAACTCTCAAAACATAAATCTTGGTTTTGCAGAAAACGAAAGAATCGTTCAAAAACCCGTTTTAACGGGAACTCATCTTTTTATTCCGACAAATCAAAGGCTCTTTTGTCTGCTGATTTCAACACCTGAAACTTTTTGCGTGCAGGATTTTCAGGTAGCTTCCAACATTTT
>JADZEA010000187.1 GCA_020850775.1 bacterium | reverse complement strand
CTAAAGCCTTTTCAGTAGCTTTAATTACAAGTTCAGCCTCGTTTCGTGATTCAATCAACATTCTGTCAGCCATGTCTTCCTGAGCTTTTTCAAGTGATTTTTCAAGCATTGTTTCAACCTCTTCGTCTGTCAGTCCGTAAGTTGGTTTTACTTCGGTTGCAGTTTCTTTTCCTGTAGCAAGGTCTTTTGCTGAAACTCTCAAAATTCCGTCTGCGTCAAGTGTAAAAACTACGCCAATTTTTGGAATTCCTGCCGGTTGAGGAATTATTCCACCAAACTTAAAACTTGCAAGGCTTCGGTTGTCTTTGACAAGTTCTCTTTCACCTTGAAAAATATTAAGGTTAATTCCTGTTTGGTTGTCTGCGTAAGTTGTAAAAATTTCAGAAGCACGAGTTGGAATTGTTGTGTTTCGCGGGATTAAAACGTTCATTGTTCCGCCAAAAGTTTCAATTCCAAGCGAAAGCGGAGTTACGTCAAGGAGTAAAATGTCTTTTCTGTTTCCCGCCAAAATGTCTGCCTGAATGCTTGCTCCAAGTGCAACAACTTCGTCCGGGTCAAGTTCGCAAAAAGGTTTTTTACCAAAAAAATCTTCAACTTTTTGCCTGACAAGAGGAGTTCTTGTTGAGCCGCCAACGAGAACGACGCTGTGGATGTCGCAAGTTTTCAGTTTTGAATCTTTGACTGCGTGCCTGCAGATTTCGATTGTTTTTTCAACAATTTCAGCGACAAGTTTTTCATAAAAATCTTTTGTAAGCTCTTTTTCGTAGGTAAAATTTTGTTCAGGGAAATCAATTTTTACGAGTGTTTTTTCGGTGAAGGAGAGTTGTTTTTTTGAGTTTTCGGCTGCGTTGCGAAGTTTTTGCAGGTTTTCGTTAGAAGTTGTCGGGTCAAAGTTTTGTTGTTTTTTGATTTCTTCGCTAAAAAGGTTCATTAATTTTTGGTCAAAATCGTCTCCACCGAGGTAAGTGTTTCCGTTTGTTGCAAGGACTTCAAAAACTCCATTTTCAAAGCGTAAGATTGAGATGTCAAAAGTTCCGCCTCCGAAATCGTAAACAGCGATTGTTTCGTGGTTTTTTGCGTCAAGTCCGTAGGAAAGCGCTGCTGCAGTTGGTTCGTTTACGATTCTCAGCACTTCAAGTCCGGCAAGTTTTCCTGCGTCTTTAGTGGCTTGTCTTTGGCTGTCGTTAAAGTAAGCAGGAACTGTAATTACGGCTTTTGAAACCGTTTTTCCGAGATATTTTTCCGCACGTTTTTTTAAATCTTTCAAAATCATTGCGGATAGTTCAGTTGGTGTATAAAAATTTTCGCCAATTTTCACTCTGACAAGTCCTTTTTGTTCTGCAAACTTGTAGCTAATCAGGTGAGAATCACTTTGAACGTCCTGAAAAGATTTTCCCATCAGTCTTTTAACTGAGTAAACTGTGTGTTCAGGTTCTGAGAGTAATTTTTGTTTTGCTGGTTCGCCGACGAGGATTTCTCCGTTTTTATTGATTGAAACGACGGAAGGAACGATGTGTCCTTCTTCTTTGTTAGCGATTACTGCAGGTTTTCCGTTTTCCATAAAAGCAACGAGGCTGTTTGTGGTTCCGAGGTCAATTCCGACGATTGTATCTTTTTCTGTGTTTTGAGTAAATTTTTGGGTTGGTAAAGTTATCTGAATTAAAGACATTATTTTTTTGCTTTCAGTTAGTTAAAAATGAGTTTTTGCTTTTTAGCAAGAACCGTGCTTTTAATTAAAACACTGAAATTTAATGTTAAAATGAGATTTTTCAAAAGTCTAAAAGCCATAAAAAAGTTGCAGTGAGATAAAATTGGAACAACAACTTACCGTACTTTTTTGATTTCTTCGTTAATTCTTGTTTGCATTTCATTTGAGACGTAAGTTGTTTCATTTTTTGGAATTAGCTTTGCTTTTTTACGGTAAGTTTCAAAAAGCAGGTAAATCATTCCCAAACCAATCAGCAGAAAAATCCAGGGTGCAACGTAAGCAGCGATTCCAAATCCTTCCATTTCAGGAGCAGCAAGGATTCTTTTGCCGTATTTTTGGACGTAGAAGTCTTTGATTTGCTGTTCGGTTTTTCCTTCAGCGAGCATTTTTCGGATTTCTTCACGCATTTCGTAGGCGACAGAAGAAGTCTCGCTTGCGACTGATTTTGCCCAGCAGCACGGAGCGATTAGTTCGTTTTCAAGATTTTTGGCTGTTTCTTCGGAGTAAGCAAAAGCAGAACCTGTTGAAAAACTTAGGATTAAGATTAAAAAAATTAAAATTCGCATTTTTTTCCTTTGCTAAAAAAATTCCTTTTACTAAATTGAACCCTTAAATTTACCTTGATTTAATTAATTTTTGATAACAATAATTTAAGTTTAACCAAATTGAGAGTTCAATGCTAAAGAATAAAAAGTTCAAATTAGTTCTTTTCCCTGAAAATTCCTCAAAAATGATTAAAGAATTTAAACTAAACTTACACGGCATAACTTTAAAATTTCTCGTTACTTGTCTGTTTTTTGGAGTGGTTGGCACAATTACTTTTAACTACGTCAGAGATTACTTCAGGCAGGATGAAATTTTAAAATTACGTCAGGAAAATGAAAAACTTGTTGAACAGTTTAATAGTGTAAATTCTAAACTTGCAGAGCTTCAAGGTGAGTTTAAAAACATCAAAACAAGGGAAAACGAACTTAGAGACGCAGTAAAATTACCCGCAGTGAGTGAAATTGAGCCTTTGGAACAAGAAAAAATTTATGACTTGCAAGAAGTCAATTCTGAAGATTATCCGACCTATTCACAAACAATTATGGAAAGGCTTTCTAATTTTGGCGAAGAAGTGCAAAACACACAAAAAGATTACGAGAGAATTGAAGATAAATTCAAAGAAAACATTGACATCGTAGCAAATACTCCATCAATAAATCCTGTCCCACAAGCTAAAATTTCAGATTACTTTGGAAGAAGAATTGACCCTTTTACAGGACAAATCAAACAACACAACGGGCTTGATTTTCACGCTCCCAAAGGAACTCCAATTTATGCTTCTGCTGACGGGAAAGTTACTTTTTCAGGTTTTAATGGAAACTACGGAAAATTCATCAGAATCAAACACAAGTACGGTTATGAAACTGCTTACGGTCATCTTTCAATCAGTAAAGTTAAACAAGGTCAAAAAATTAAAAAAAATGATTTAATTGGCTTTGTCGGAAGCACGGGAAGAACAACAGGACCTCATCTTCACTACGAGATTAAACTTAACGGAAGATTTTTAAACCCTCTCAATTACATTGGTTCAAACGAACAAGATTTCACTTCTAATTAAAATTTTAAAGGCAACAAACTTAAACTTGTTGCCTTTTTTGTTTTAAACAAATCAAATTTTTAATGCTTGGAAACTACTTTTTTTTGTAAATTGCATTTTACTAAACCACTAAAGGCTAAAATGACAGTTTCTCTTTTAATTTCAATCAATGTTATTTTGATTTTCGCCTGCTTAATGATTTTTTGGGCAACACAAAAATTAGAAATTTATGTTTCTAAAAGGCTAAAAGAGGTTGATTACTTTTTGCCTCAAACTGATTGTGGTGATTGTTCTTACAAAACTTGTCTTGATTACGCAAAAGCAATTTTAGATAAAAATGAGAAAAAAACGCTTTGTAAACCTGGTGGCAAAGATTTGATTTTAAAGTTTTCGCAGTATTTTAATGAAAAGATTGAAGCACCAATTAAAAAAGTGGCTTTTATCCGTTGTTCTGGCGGCGAAGGACTTGTAAAAGAAAAGTTTGACTACGAAGGGCTTGAGTCTTGCGCTGCTGCAAATTTAATGCAAGGTGGAAACAAGGCTTGCGATTTTGCTTGTTTGGTTTTTGGAGATTGCATCAAGTCTTGTGATTACAACGCAATTGTCAAAGGCGAAAACGGACTTCCTTTTGTCATTGACGAAAGATGCACTTCTTGTGAAGATTGTGTTGAAGTTTGCCCAAAAGGAATCATTGATTTAATTCCTGAAAGTGTAAAGGTTGACCTTGCCTGCTCCGCTCAAATTCACGGCGAAGAGATTTTAGAGGCTTGTAAAAAAAGCTGCACTTCTTGTGGAATTTGTGTTGAAGTTTGTCCTTACGAAGCAGTTGAACTAAACAGAGACTTTTTGGTTAGTTTTAACGAACTTTGCACAAACTGTGGAATTTGCGTTCCAAAATGCCCGACAGGAGTAATTTCTGATAAAATTCCGTTTCGCTCAAAAGTTTTGATAAACACAAATTGCACAAATTGTGGGGATTGTGTTCCTGTTTGCCCGGAAAAATGTATTCTTGAAGTAAAGGACGATATTTTTAAAGTTGAACAAAATTTTTGTATTGGTTGTGGAGTTTGCCTTGAAAAATGTAAAGACAATGCAATTAGCACGATTGGAGCTTTAGCTTACACAGAAGATTTAATTTATTAACTAAAATTGAGGAGAAAAACGTGAGAAAAATATTTTTCACTTTGGTTTGGGGAGTAATTTTTACTCTAAATTTTGTTTTACCGGTTTTAGCAGAAGGAACAGAAGAAGCTACTCACCATCTTCCTGCTACGTGGATGGTTTTGCCTTTTGTAATTTTGCTTGTAATGATTGCAACAGGACCTTTGTTTTTCGGGCATTTTTGGCACCATCATTATGGAAAAGTTTCAGGTGGTTTAGGACTTTTGACTGTTGTTTACTATCTTTTAATCTTGAATGATTTTTATACTTTGTTGCATTGCCTTAGTGAATACGTTTCCTTTCTTGGGCTTCTAACTCCACTTTTCATAGCTTCCGGTGGAATTTTGATTCGCATTCACAAAAAAGCTACTCCAATTTTAAATTCTGTTATTTTAATAATTGGAGCTTTTATTGCAAATTTAATGGCTACAACTGGTGCTTCGATGCTTCTGATTCGTCCTTTTATGCAAATTAACAAAGGAAGATTAAAGCCTTACCACATAATTTTTTTCATTTTTATCGTTTCAAACATTGGTGGAGTTTTAACTCCTGTTGGTGACCCACCGCTTTTTCTTGGGTTTTTAAAGGGTGTTCCATTTTTTTGGACAGCTACTCACCTTTGGCATTTTTGGTTGATTGGAGTTGGAATTACTATTCTTGTTTTTTTCATTCTTGACTCACGAAACAAACAGGAAAGCCTTACTCAAAACACTTCCGGAAAAATTGAAATTATTGGTGGCAAAAATATTTTGTTCATTTTAGGCGTTGTTATCAGCATTTTTATGGACCCGGACATCATCAAAGAAGGTGCTTTCCACAATTTTTTGGTAATGATTAAAGACACTTTTCACATTTTCGGGCTTCGTGAAATCCTTTTCTTTGCGATTGCGTTTGTCGCTTACAAATCTTCAAACAAAGAAGCACTTAAAGAAAATGAATTCAATTTTGACCCAATTCTTGAAGTTGCTTACCTTTTCATCGGAATTTTCCTGACAATGCAACCAGCTTTAGCTTTGATTGCCGAGTTCGCAAAGGCAAACAAAGAAACTTTAACTGTAACGACTTTTTTTTGGTCAACGGGAACGCTTTCAAGTGTGCTTGACAACGCCCCAACTTACCTTAGTTTTTTGACTGCTGCGATGGGAAAACTTGGTTTCGAGTTTCCGGTAACTCAGGAAATGGTTGCAGAAGTTTCAGGTTCAATTTTTTATTACCTTGAAGCAATTTCAGTTGGAGCAGTGTTTTTTGGTGCGATGACTTACATTGGAAATGCTCCAAATTTTATGGTAAAAGCGATTGCGGAACAGCACGGAGTTGAAATGCCTGCTTTCGTTCAGTACATTTTTAAATACTCAATTCCAATTTTACTACCGATTTTTTTCGTGATTTGGCTGATTTTCTTTAGAACTGTAACCTGAAATGAAAATTTTTATCAAAGGAAAATCTTTAGTTTTAGAACTCAGGAGTGAGGACAAAGTTCTTTACTCTTTTCCAATAAAAATTGGTAAAAACGGACTTTTCAAAGAAAAAGAAGGTGATAAAAAGACACCGGTTGGAATTTACAAAATAATTTGGAAAGCTTCTGTCTTTCAGGAAGACGCACCTGAACTAAGAACCTACAAAATTATCCCAAACCAATCTTTTGCCTTGTGGAATGAAAAAAAAGGTGTTACAGAATTTTCAAGGACGGAAGGAACAAAGGAAGAAGAACTTTGGCAAGATGCTTACGGAGGCGACGAAGCAGTTGTTTTTTGTCTGAACTACCCAAACAAAAAAGATAAAAGTGAAGGAAAAACGGGAAGTTGCATTGAAATTCACGCAACAAAAAATTTTGACAAACCTTCGCTTGGTTGTGTGAAATTACGTTGTGAGGAGGCTAAATTTCTTTACGGTTTAGTTGAGGTTGGCACGAAAGTAGAAATTACAAATGAATAAAAAAGGGATTTTTTAAAATCCCTTTAATTTATTCAAAATCAAAGAATTAGCAGCAATTTGGTGGTGGTGGTTCAGGTGGAAGTCCACCGCTTTGTTGTGCTTCAATTTCAAGTGTTCTCACTTCTAAAATTTCAGGTTTTTGATAAGGTTTCATTTTTAAGCACCTCAATTTATGATAAAATTACAGATTATTTTTCTCTTCAAAATCTAATATTTTCCCGTACCAAAACTGATTTTTCTTTGTCAGTTCCAAGTTCAGTATAAAAGTTACTACAAAAACCTTGCCTGTTTTGTCTTTGTAATTCTCCAAGGTTTGTTTTTGCCTCGTGAAAAGAATTAACGACCTTTTGTTTGAATTGATTTTTATTAGTAAATTTCCGTTTTTAGAGTAGTGAAATGCTATTTTTTCACTTTTTACAGCTATACAAAAAACAGGTTCAATTTTTATCAAACCCAAAAAATCAAGCCATTCCCGGAATGGTTTATCCAAGTTAACCTCTTCCCACAAAATTACGTTTTGTTGCAATTCTAATTTAATTTCTTCACATAAAATATTTTCCAAAATCGTGAAAATGCTTTTGCAATCAATTTTATTACTTAATTTGAACCAGCTTTTTAGCCTTGAGTTACGAAAATCTTCAAGGTAAGGTCTAAAAGCCTCAAAAAAAATACAACGAAAACTTTGTAACCCTTCAACACTTCCAATTTTTTCTGAAACAATCAAAACATTTTGAGATTTTATTTTGCCTGTTTCTTTTGCAAAGTCTTTTAAAAAACCAACCCGAAAATTTCCTTCTGCAAGGCAAAAACCGTAAGCCTTTGAAGTGTAACATTTTATAGTTTCATTCCGGAGTTCCTTGCCAAAAGTTTCCAATAACTTTTTTCTCTCAACAAAGCGTTTTAGTAAAAGTTTTGCTAAATTTTTTGTGGAAGATTTCAGGAAATTAAAAACGGTACTTGAGTCGCCAAATTTTAAAGCAGAGTTTAAAACCGAAGTAATCAACCTTAACTTTTCTGTTGCAAATTTTTCTTCAAAGGAGAGGTCAAACTCACTAAAAGCATTTTTGATAAGTTCAAAATTTCGTTCAAGTTCCAAAGAAAAATCGTTAGCTTCTTTAAACGCTTTTAAGTTTAATCCAACCAAAGCTGAAAAACCGTTCTCAAGACCGAGAAGCAACAAAAAATCATTTTTTATTTTTAAATTTTGTTCTTTTGCAACTTGCCAGAACTTAGCAACGCAACTCGTTGAAAAAACTTCTTCAAATTGAGAAAAATGACAAAATTTCTGCTCAGGTTTTGGTTCTGAACTGAAACCACACACCACAACAAAATCGCTTTGTTTTAGCTTTGAATTTTTGGTTAAAGTTTTAAAACTATTCCCGTAACCTTCTGTTTCTCTTGTTGCAAAGGAAAGTTGAACGTTAATTTCAAGGCTTCGCAAAACATTGTAAACAAGCACAGCGCAGCAAACAGCTTCCAGCCTGAAATCTACGTGAAGCAAAACTTTTTTACTTTTGAGAGCGAGTGAAAAACTTTGAGAAAGTTCTTCTAAGTTTTCATTTTTAAAATTCTCTAAATCTTTAAAATTATTAATATTTTGAGGTAAAAAATTAGTAAGGCTTTCAGGAATTTGGCTTTTTGGAATTTGAATTTCATCAAACATTGTTTACCAAGCCTTTTCCAATTAGGAATTCTATTTTTTTATGCTGTTCAGAAGAGCCATAAAATCCGTTTTAGCTCCACTGACAACGTTTTCCGGTCCTGTAAGTTTGAAAAAAACAGGTGCTTTTTCACTTTCTACGATTGCTCCAAGAAGTGCGTAACCTGGTTTTGGATTTCCTGAACTCATCATTCCCGGTACAAAAGTTCCGCTCATTGAGAGAACAGTTACTTTAACTCCACTAACTTCAAAAGAATTTGTTTCAGGTTGGGTTCTGTCCGTTTCTGAAAACTGTCCAATCCAACGGTCAATGTTTGATTGAATGTTTCCGCCTTGTCCTTCTCCAAAATAAAAAACTCCGCATTCTGTTTCACTATCAATTTTGTAAGTTGCAATTCTCATCGGTTTTGAAAAATCAACTTCCCATTTTGAAGGAATTTCCCAGTTCAAACCACCAACTGCGTTCGCTTTTTGGTTTTCATTTGTAGTTTCAACAGGTTTTTGAACCTGGGTTTCTTCTTTTTTTTCGGCACAACCAACAACTAAAGTTAAGGCAACTAAAAGACTTACAATTTTCATTTTTAAACATTCCTGATAATTTTTGAGATTAATTTACTAAAATTTTCCGAGACATTGTTCGCAGTTTTGCTGACTTCTTCGTGAGAAAGTTTATGATTTGAAATTCCTGTCGCAAGGTTTGTGATGCAGGAAATTCCCAAAACTTTAATTCCAAGATGAACAGAAACAATAACTTCAGGAACTGTTGACATTCCAACGGCATCGCCTTCAAGAATCTGGAGCATTTTCACTTCTGAAACTGTTTCGTAAGTCGGACCTTTCAATCCGACGTAAACACCTTTTTTGATTGGAATTCCAATTTCAAGTGCAGTTTTTTCAGCAAGTTCAATCAGATTTTTGTTGTAAGGTTCGCTCAAATCCGGAAATCTTACACCTTCATTTTTATCGTTTTTGCCAATCAAAGGGTTTGTAAAAGTTAGATTTATGTGGTCATCAATTACCATCAAATCACCTGCTTGAAAACGTGGATTTAATCCACCGGCAGCGTTTGTAACAATCAAAGTTTTTATTCCAAGTGAAGCCATAACTTTCAAACCAAAAACGACCTGTTTGATTTTGTAACCTTCGTAAAAATGGTTTCTTCCTGACATCGCGACGATTTTTTTACCTTCAACTTCTCCCAGAATGAACTTTCCTGAATGCCCGACAACTGTTGATTTTGGGAAGTTTGGGATTTGACTGTAAGGAATTTCTTGTTCAATTTTTATCGTTTTTGCGAAAAACCCAAGTCCTGAACCTAAAATTACTCCGGTTGAAGCATTGAAATTCGTTGAGTTTTTAACAAAATTAATTGCTTGTGTCAGTTCTTTTTCTAAGTTTTCCATAAAAAATCTTTTTATTTTTTGCTCTTAAAATTTAGGCTCGTTTTTCAAAAATTGCTACTAAATTTTACACGATAATTTTTTAACTGAATTTTGAGAAAATTTTTTTCTCATAAAAAGTTAGTTTAAATCATTGATGATTAACTTGATTGTTTGTGATAGTTTATCAATGTGGTTTTGGCAAACATCAAAAATAGCTTCAGCATTTACGTCAAAATAATGATGAGTAATGACGTCCCGCAAACCTTTAACTTTTTTCCAATCAACTTGCGGATAATTTGGCAAAAGTAAAAAATTTGTTACCTTATCAAGATTTTTCAAACTTTCACCAATTGTGATTAGTTGCATACAAATTGAGTCTAATTTTTCCATTCCTGTTTCTGAACAAGTAAAATCATAATGTGATTTTATTGGTTCAAACCGTTTTAAAATCACTTGTGTTGCTTTGTAAATCTGCTTAAGAATTTCCGCAGCGAGTTCCTTATCAAACATAAATTGCCTCTTTATCAATTTTTTCTTTCAAAAATTTATTCATTTCTTCACGGTAACTCACAACGTCAACCTTGCAAAAAATCCTTTCTTCCAAATCTTGTTTGATACCTGTCAAATAAAATAAATCCTGTTTCTCTAACTCTACAACAACATCAACATCGCTTTGTTCATTAACCTTGTCTTTTGCTGCTGAACCAAAAATCCCTATCCTGAGCAAACTGTACTTGCTTTTATTTTTTGATTTAAAATCCTGTAAAATATTTAAAATTTCTTTTCTGTTAATCATACTCATTTTTTCTGCCTTGAAAAATTCAACCCGAAAAAACGCACTTCGCTCTTAAAATTTAGGCTCGTTTTTCAAAAATTGCTACTAAATTTTACACGATAATTTTTTAACTGAATTTTGAGAAAACCTTGAAAAAACTTTTTTTACTTTTAGCCTTTTGTGTGTTTCCTGAAACCTCTTTTTGCGTGTTCCCAAAACCTGTAACTGCTGACAGTGGAATGGTTGCAACTGCTGAAGAACTTTCTTCGCAAGTCGGATTGGAAATCCTGAAGCAAGGTGGAAATGCAATTGACGCTTCTGTTGCTGTTGCTTTTGCCTTAGCTGTAACTTATCCACAAGCCGGAAACCTCGGCGGAGGAGGTTTTATGGTCATTCGCCTCGCAGACGGAACTGAAACTACAATTGATTACCGCGAAAAAGCTCCTCAAAAAGCTACTAAAACAATGTTTCTTGACAAACTCGGTAACGTGATTCCAAACCTGAGCATTTTAGGTCATCTTGCCGTTGGAGTTCCCGGAACCGTTGCCGGAATGTTTTACGCACTTGAAAAATTTGGAACGATGAAACCCGAACAAGTCTTGGAACCTGCAATTAAACTTGCCAAAGAAGGTTTTCCCGTTGGTGAGGAACTTGCCTTAAAACTTGAAACTTACAGACAAAACCTTACAACTTTTGAGGAAACAAAAAATATTTTCTACAAAAACACTACTTTTCCAAAAACTGACTCAACAACTTTTGACTCGCTTGTTGCCTACAAAAAAAATGAAATTTTAAAGCAAACCGCTCTCGCAAACACTTTGCAAAGATTGAAAGATTTTGGCTCAAAAGATTTTTACGAAGGCGAAACCGCACAAAAAATCGTCGCTTCAATGCAAAAAAACAAAGGTTTAATTACACTTGAAGACCTGAAAATTTACAGAGCAATTGAACGAAAACCAATTGTCGGAACTTACAAAGGCTACAAAATCATTTCAATGTCTTCGCCAAGTTCCGGTGGAATTTTGCTCGTTCAAATGTTAAACTTGCTTGAAAATTACCCTTTGGAGTTTTTAGGTTTTGGCTCGTCGGAAACGATTCACTACTTTACAGAAGTTGAAAGGCTTGCTTACGCAGACAGATCTTTTTTTCTTGGAGACGCAGATTTTTGGAAAATTCCTGATTCCGTGCTTGTTTCCAAAGCCTACGCAAAAGAACGAACCAAAAAAATCCGCCGTTTGGCAAACACTTCAAGCAAGTCTGTTGACCACGGAATCATTGAAAGCGAACAAACAACACACTTTTCAGTTGTTGACAAGTTTGGAAATGCAGTTTCAAACACTTACACTTTGAACGGAAATTTTGGTTCGTGTGCAGTTGCAGAAGGAACGGGAATTTTACTAAACAATGAAATGGATGATTTTAGCTCAAAACCGGATGCTCCAAATCTTTACGGAGTGATTGGTGGAGCTGCAAACGCAATTGAACCTGAAAAACGAATGCTCAGTTCAATGACTCCAACAATTGTTACAAAAAATGACTCGCTTTTTCTTGTAATCGGTTCTCCGGGAGGCTCAACAATCATCACAACTGTTTTACAAATTATTACAAACGTGATTGATTTCAAAATGAACATCGCGGAAGCAATTTCCGAAAGGCGTTACCACCACCAATGGATTCCTGACACGATTTTCCTTGAAAGCGGAGCAGTTCCCCTTGACGTGATAAAATCGCTTGAACTTTACGGTTACAGCCTGACTTTGCGGGATTTTATCGGGAACGCACAAGGGATTTCAGTCAATCCGCAGACTAAAAAACTTGAAGGTTTTTCTGACCCGAGAAGCTTTGGAAAAACAGTTGGTTACTAAAATAATTGTCAGAAAAAATTTACTTTCACACAAAGAAAAACCCTCAAGTTTTGCCTGAAGGTTTTTGTTTTTTCTAATGAAATTTTACGTACTCAAAATCCAAAGGCTGATGATTAATTCCTCTGTAAGGTGGAGCAATCCAGTTTGCAAATTTTCCTGCTTCTGTAACTTGAACCATCAAATTTTTCACGTAATTTTTATCTGCACGATTTGGGAACCATTCTTCCGCACAATGTTTTTTAAATTCATCTTCAGAAACAGTTTGCTTACCGTCAGGAGTGTAAAATTTTCCTGAGTAAACGCCGATTTGCCTGTTAAATTTTGTTGAAGGAAGTGTTAGTTTTTGTTCGCAATTTTCTTCGCGAAGAATTTTATTCCACTTGTCCAAAGCTCTGTGGCAATCGTCAACATAATCTTCAAGCAAAATTGCATTCATTGCCCTGCGCATTGGAATGGAGATTTTTTCAGTTTTTCCATTTTCATTAATTATTGTGTAGCTGTAATCTTCACCAAGTCCTGTTGCATTTGGATGCCTTTTTCTGTTTTCTTCGTTAAAACGGCCTTTCAAACCTGCTGCAAAATAAGTTGCCGCATTAGTTGAATCTTCACCACCAAACAAATCCATTGAAGAAGCAAACCAATAATTTATGTATTTTTGCATTAGTGAAAGAGGAATTCCGCCAACCTTCCTGACGTCTGAATGCTCACGCATTAGTTCAGCGGTTCTTTTGATAATTCTTCCGATTCCCGTTTCACCAACAAAAAGATGGTGAGCTTCTTCTGTGAGCATAAATTGGCAAGTTCTTGCAAGAGGGTCAAAAGCACTTTCTGCCAAAGCACCAAGCTGGTACTTTCCGTCTCTGTCTGTAAACATTGTAAAGCAGAAAAAATCAACCCAACTTTCCATCGGATTGTTGAAAGTTTGCAAAATTCTCGGATGGTCAGGATGCCCGCTTCTGCGCAACAAAAGTTCTTCCGCTTCTTCTCTCCCATCTTTTCCAAAATAACGCTGAAGCAAAAAAACCATTGCCCAAAGATGCCTTCCTTCCTCAACATTCACTTGAAAAAGGTTTCGCAAATCGTAAAGACTTGGAGCAGTTTTTCCAAGCAAACGTTGTTGCTCAACCGAAGCTGGTTCTGTGTCTGCCTGAGTTACAATTAATCTTCTAAGCTCTTTACGAAATTCACCGGGAACGTCTTGCCAAACATTTTCACCAATGTGATCTCCAAAATGAATTTTTCTGTTTTCAACCGGAGCCGCCATAAAAATTCCCCAACGATAATCAGGCATTTTTATGTAATCAAAGTTTGCCCAACCTCCTGATTCAACACTAACGGCAGTTCTTAAATAAACCTCCATTCCCTGAAAACCTTCCGGACCAACTTCTTGCCACCAATTAATGTAGTCTGGTTGCCAACTTTCCAATGCTCTTTGTAGCTTTTTATCTTCCGCCAAATTCACGTTGTTCGGGATTTTAGCGTTTAAGT
>JADZEA010000186.1 GCA_020850775.1 bacterium | reverse complement strand
CAACGTGCTTGGCGAAGTTGTGCGTGAGTTTGAACTCAAAAAAGCAAACGGTTTTGTTGAATGGAACGGAACAGATTTTAGTGGAAACGCAGTTTCAAGCGGAATTTATTTTTACAGGCTTGAAGCAAAAAATTTTAGCGAAGTAAAAAAAATGGTTTTGTTGAAATAAAAAATCAGGCATTGAGTTTTTACTTTTGTAAAATTTTAAAGGACAAAAAATGGAACAACAAACCCGTAGAAAAATAAAAGAACTTGAAGTTATGGTTGCAGACGTGATTTACGAAACTCCTGACACACGAACTTTGGTTCTTTTTACAGGAAACGATTCGCTTGAGTACAAAGCAGGTCATTTTTTAACAATTGCACCACAACAGTTCCCGGCTTTAGAACGCTGGACAAGTTATCTTGAAGAAGTGAAAGGAAAAAAAGAACCTCCGCGTGCTTACTCACTTTCATCAGCTCCTTGCGAAAAGTACCTTTCAATTACAGTAAAAGAAGAACGTTACACTCCAAAAGTAACTCCTTTTCCACCTTTACTTTCGCCAATTCTTTCTCTGAGAACTTCAATTGGAACAAGAATGGTAATTACAGGTTTTACAGGACCTTACACTTTGCCTGAAGATGTTGAAACTAAAACTGAACACATTTTACACGTTTGTGCGGGAAGTGGAATTGTCCCAAGTTACAGCATAATTAAACAAAGCCTTTTTACTGAAAACAAACTGAAACACACTTTGATTTACAGTAACAAAACTTGGGTTGACACAATTTTTAGCCAACAACTTCTTGACTTGCAAAAACGTTTTCCTGATAATTTTAAAGTAATTTTTACTTTAACCCGCGAACCAGACAAATCAATTTTTTCAAAAAATATTTTGGAAGGCAGAGTTTCAAAAGAACTGATTTTAAAGCACGTTTGCGACCTTTCAAACCAATTTGTTTTTGTGTGCGGACCAGGAATTTCTAATTTTGAAAAAGCACAAGCCAAAGCAAACGGAACCGAACCAGTTCCTCGTTTTTTGGAAGCAGCGCTCCAAAATTTAAAAGAAATTGGTTTTTCAAACGACAAAATCAAGAAAGAAAGTTACGGTTAAAACACAAGTTTTAGCTTCTTACTTTCTGCGTAAGTTAAAGCCAAAAATTTATCTTTTTCAGAAAGTTTTTGGCTTCCTGCAAACTGCAAAAGCAAACTAAAATTAACTTTGTCAAGATTTTTAGCAAACCAGTCAACTATCGGAACAAAGCAACAATCAAAATGTTTTGGCATTAAAAGATGGCGAACGAGCAATTTTTCAAGTAATTTTTGTTTTTGAAAAACTAAAAGGTTTTGCTGTAAAACTTGTGTGTAGTTTGGAAGCTGTGCAATTTTTTCGGCACAAAAATCATTGCCAAACTTGTAGTCAACCAAAAAAATGTCAAAAAACGGTAAAATTTTTTTAAGCACTTTTTGAGTTAGAAAAAAATTTGAGTTAAAAACAAAGGAAGTTTTTGTTTTCACAAACGAAATTGTCTCAAGAATTTTTGGCAAGTGAGGAATTGGGTCGCCACCAAGAAAGCTAACTGTTTTGACTTCCGGATTTTGTAAAAGCCTGAAATCAATTTGTTTGGCAAGAAGTTTTGGGCTGACTTCAACACCTTTTTGTGGGTTAAAAGCGGTTTCAGAATTGTAACAAAAATTACACCTTGCGTTACAACCAGAAATAAAAATTGCGTAAGTTGGGTTGATTAAAACTTCTTCGCTAACGTGAACCATTTCAGAAGCAACAAACATTTTTTCCGAAGCTTTACAAAAACCTTCGTCAGTTTTGCGGTTTACGAAACAATTGTGTTCGCACAAAGCACAGTTTTCGTAGTGAGTAAAAAGTTTTTTCAAAATTTGTCCTTGTTGTTAAATTGCTTGTTCTTAATAATTTAATGAGTAATTCAATTTAGCAATCTTTTTTAATCAAATTTTTAACAGGCTTTTTAATTAAAAACAAGGAGAGGTAAAAACAGGTTAATTTTTTGCTTGGCAGTCGAAAAGCTAAATTGTAAGCTATTAAAAAATTTGGGTTTAACTAAGAAAAAAAAAAATATTGGAACATTTTGGAAAAAATTTAGTTTAAGCATTTGAGTTTTGATTAGTTTGGATTTCCTCCCAATCTGACCAAGAGCCTGCAAAAACGAAAGTTGAGCAGGCTTTTGTGTTTTTAAAACCTTCACTTCATTTTTTGCCTTAGTTTTAAGTTTGAATCAGAAATTTTTAGAAAGAAATTTAATGTCAAAAATCTTTTTTGATAGCTCAAAAGAAACACTAACAAAGTACAGCACAGACGAAAGCATTTTTAAAATTGAACCTCAAGCGGTAGTTTTTCCTGAAAACATTGGACAAATTTCTGAAATTATTAAGTTTGCAAGTGAAAACAATCTTTCAGTTACAGCAGTTGGCTCAAGAACTTCAGTTGCCGGGCAAGCACTTGGAAACGGAATAATTTTAGACACTTCAAAACACTTCAAAAAAATAAAGTCTTTTGAAAATGATAAAATCACGTTAGAACCAGCAATTATTTTAGATGATTTGAACAAATTTTCAGCAAAAAAAAACTACATTTTTCCTCCTGACCCGGCAAGTTCAAAACTTTGTTCAATTGGTGGAATGATTGCAAACAACGCAAGCGGAGCAAGAGCAATTCGTTACGGAATGACTAAAAATTACGTTGAAAGTTTAAAAGTTGTACTTTCTGACGGTTCTTTTTGGGATACAAAATTTCCACAAAAAACATCTTCAGAACTTCAGGAAAAAATTTTAGAAAAACTACCCGGAATTTTATCTGAAAATGAAAAACTCATTCGCAAAAATGTTCCGCAAACTGCAAAAAATTCCTGTGGTTACGATTTGATTGGTTGCCTTGAGAATCCGGAAAAAATGTTTACACGAATTTTTGTCGGCTCGGAAGGAACGCTTGGAATTGTTACGGAAGCGACTTTGAAACTTGTTCAAAAGCCAAAATTTGACACTGTTGTGCTTTTTTACTTTGACAAACTTGAAAAAATTGCTCAAAGTGTCTCTTTTTTACGTGAATTTAATGTTTCTGCAATTGAACTTTTGGATAAAACTTTTCTTGATTTTGTTAATTCGCAAGGGAAACTAAATCTTGAGAATTTTTCTGGAAAGACCGAAGGTTTGTTGATTGTTGAAGTGCTTGAAGAAAACAAAGTTGAAAAAATTGTTGAAGTTTTGACACAAAAAACGAAGCTCGCTTACTTTTACGAAAAAGCACTTTCCGAAGAAGAAAAACAGAGAATTTGGGCTTTGCGAAAGGCTGCTTCGCCACTTTTGAACGAAAGAACAGACTCGCTAAAAAGTGTTAGAGTAATTGAAGACACGGCAGTTTCGCCAAAAATTTTGCCAAAGTATCTTTCAGGACTTAGAAAAATTTTTGAAGACCTGAAAATTACAGCAGTGGTTTTTGGGCACGCAGGAGACGGAAACGTTCACATTAATCCTTTGCTTGACCCAACAAAAAAGGATTTTAGGGAAATTTTACAGAAACTTGCGAACAAAGTTTACACTCTTGTTCTTGAGTGTAGCGGAACAATTTCCGGAGAACACGGAGACGGAGTTTTGCGGGCAGGTTTTGTCCAAAAACAGTTTGGAGAAGCATTTCCAATTTTGGTTGAAGTAAAAAACCTTTTTGACCCGAAAAATATTTTGAATCCTGAAAAAATTATTGGAAAGCAAAGTGCTTTGGAAAGTGTTGATTTTAAGTTTTAGCAGGAAAAACTTCAGGCGAAAACCTGAAGATTTTCCGTAACTTTCACTGCCTGAGATAATTAGTTTTTGTTTCTTGAAAGAATTTCAAATTTATCGTGTTCAATTTGGATTTTTACTACTTCGTCAGGGTTAACTGAAATTGTTCCGTCGTACCAAACTTCCCAACCTTCAATTTTTAACTTGTAAGTTCCCGGTGCTTTTAAACCTTTGATTTCTGCTTTGTTATCAAAAGCCAATCCCATAGATTTCTTCTTTTTTCCATCAATGTAAATATCACAGCCACCTTCTTCTGAAAAGAAAACCAAGTCTGCAAAACCTTGTTCAACCACTTCCCGGGTTTTTACGGAACTTGCAGAAGTTGAAAAACTGTTATCGCTTGTTGTTACTGATTGATTGATTTCAATTTCCGGAAGCAAACCGCCAAAACCGATTTTTTGTGTAACGGTTTCAGTTGTAGAATTTGAGTTTTCAGTTTGAGGTTCAATTTTTGTCGTTGTAGTTTTTTGAGCGGATGGTTTTGGAGTTACAGAAAAGATTTTGAATTCACCTTTTTTGTCAATTTCTGCACGAATTACGCTTCCACCTGGAAAATCTATGAAATTTTCAAACACAGTTTTTGGTGGAAAAATGCCTTTTGTAACTTTAATTTTATGTTTCCCCGCAGCAATTTCAGTTGTAAGTTTTCCATTTCCATCGCTCTGGATAATTTCACCGTCAATAAAAAGTGCTGCTGTCATAATTTCAGAACTAACTTCAAGGTCGGAAGGTTCGTTTGAGTTTGAAGTAAACTTTGTTTCTTCGCCTGTAAAATTTTTCAGAAGCTCAACACTAAGATTATCAACCACAGAATCAAGTTCGTCAATGGATTTTGCGGTAGCTTTTGCGATTGCACGAGGCTCAACAGAAGCAGTTTCAACGGTTACAACTTTTGCGTCAACACGAATTGAATTTCCTAACTCCGTGTAAGAACCAATCACAACCTTAGAAGCACCAAGCATTTTCCCAATTTCAGCAGCAGAATTTGGGTCAACAAATTCAGTTTGGCTAAAATGTAATTCTTTTAGAATTTTACTGATTTGGCTGCGTTCAACAATCACAAGTTTTTCGCTTGTTGCAAAAGTTGAAGTAATCATTGAAGGAATTCCTTCCTGCAAGTTATTGAGTTTGTCGCTTCCATTATTTTGGAATGGAAGGATAGCAATTTTTGTTTGTGCAAAAATTGAGCTTGCACACAACAAAAAAGCTAAGGAAAGTAGTTTTTTAAACATTGTTTTAAATTCCTTTAAAAGTAAAAAGTGTTAAACTAACAGTTAAAAGCCAAAAAATAAAATTTACGAAGTTCCATTTTAATCTGGAAACGCAAAGAACAAACAAAGAAAATAAACAAGCTAAAATGAAAATCATAAAATTAAAATTTTCAAAAGCACTTAAAACCATTTTGTGGTCAAAGCAAACCGCTAACAAACTTAGTGAAGAAAAACTCATTGTCAGAGTTTCAAACAAGCCGATTTTTTTAATAATTTTTGCTTGTAGCTTCAAAGTTAAAATTTCAAAGATTAAAATTCCCCAAAAAACTTCAACGGGCATTGGTGGAAAATGCTTTGTAACGTAAAAATAACTTGCTACAAAAAATAAAACCATTCCACCAAAAGCAAAACCAACAAGAGTTACAGGAATGAAAATTAGTTGTTCAACTGCGTAAAGCGGTTCTTTAAACCAAATTTTATTGAAAATGTTTAAAGCAAAAGAGGTAAAAATGGCAAAAAGCCAAAATATTTCCAACCAACAAAAGTTGTAAAGCTCGTTTGGAATGAATGAAAAAGGGATTACAAAAGTTAAAACAGTAAAAACCAATAAAGGTATTTCTTTCTTAATTCCCAATTCTTAAATCTTAAATTTATCAGACTTGTCCATTTTCAAAAATACAAGCGTTGTAGTGTCCGTTTCCAATGTCTTTAAGTTCCGGAGTTACTACTTTGCATTCAGGTTTTACTTTTGGGCAACGAGGATGAAAGTAACAACCACTTGGAGTGTTTGCAGGGCTTGGAACGTCTCCGGTAAGAATAATTCTTTCAGAACGTCTTTCCGGGTCAGCGATTGGAACAGCAGAAAGCAATGCTTGAGTGTAGGGATGTTTTGGGTTTGCGTAGAGGGTTTTGTAGTCAGCAATTTCGACGATTTTTCCGAGGTACATTACTGCAACACGATTTGAAATGTGTTCAACCACACTCAAATCGTGAGCAATAAAAAGATAGGTCAAGTTAAATTCTTTTTGCAGGTCTTGCAAAAGGTTGATAACTTGTGCTTGAATTGAAACGTCAAGTGCCGAAACGGGTTCATCACAAACAATAAATTTTGGTTCAACCGATAAGGCACGGGCAATTCCAATTCTTTGTCTTTGCCCACCAGAGAACTCGTGTGGATAACGAGTTGCATGGTTTGGAGCAAGACCAACTTTAACAAGAAGTTCTTCAATTCTTGTTCTAATTTGTGCGTCGTTTCCATAGTTATGCAATTTTAGAATTTCCGTGAGCATGTTTCCGACAGTCATTCTTGGATTTAATGAACTGTAAGGGTCCTGGAAAATAATTTGCATATTTCTGCGAACTTTTCGCATTTCTGATTTTGCAAGTGAAAAAACATCTGTTCCGTCAAAATCTACAGAGCCTTCTGTCGCTTCAAGAAGCCTTAAAAGAACACGTCCGGTTGTTGACTTTCCACAGCCTGACTCTCCGACAAGTCCTAGCGTCTCTCCCTTTTTGATGCTAAAGGACACGTCGTCAACGGCTTTCACGTAACCAACGGTTTTGGAGAAAATTCCTTTTTTTATTGGGAAATGTTTTTTAAGATTTTTAACTTCAATTAAAGTTTCAGACATAAATCCCCATAATAAATTTTTAGAACTTAGATATTTTTAGTGTTTTGGGCCTTTTTCAACAAATTTGCCGAACAATTTGTCGTGCTTACTTCTTGCTATTTGGTTTATTTGAGCGACTTGAACGTTCAATCCGTCTGTCAAGAACTGCATGTCTGATTGGTCAACGGTTGAAACACCAAGTTTTGATGCTGCTTGAATAAGATTAAACAAAACATCGCTTCTTTGTGCAGCAACTGCTTGAGCGTCTAATCCTGTCAGCAAGAATTTTGCATAGGTTTCCCTTGCTTCGTCCGGAAACTTATGAATGTAGGAAAGCAACTTATCTTCCTCACCCATTTCAACCCATCTGCGAATTGTGTTGTAATGAAGTCCCGTGAGAGTGATAAGTTCTCTAATGTTAATTTTGAGGTTTTGGAGGATAAATCTTACAACTTCAGCAGATTCACTGCGAACTTCTAAGGATTTATCTCTTGAGACAATTCCTGAATAAGTTGGTTTTACTCTTATTTTTTCCACTTTTTCATTGTCTGGATCCTCCATCCAATTTTTTTTTCTTCTTCCCATAGCTAATTCCTTTTTGATTTAAATGAGTAATCTTTTAAATTTTCTCCAATTAGAAAATATACTAACTTAATTTATTCTTGTAGTTTTTAATTTGAAAAGACAAAAAGCTTTTTTATTAAAAAATCACGTAGTAACTTATAGAAAAATATTTAATTAGACAAGGGGAAATTTTATTTTTTATGAGTTTATTCAAGAAAAACATGCTAATGTTTGTTATGGGAACTGCTATTTTACTTTCAGTCGAATGTGTCGCAAATCACATAAATCCTTATTATTTTGGGATTTTAATCTACATTGGCATCAATATTACTCTTGCTGTAAGTCTAAATTTAATTAATGGTTTTACTGGACAATTTTCTCTCGGACACGCTGGTTTTATGGCAATTGGTGCGTACACTTCCGCTGCCGTAACTCACTACTACGGTCTGAACTTGATAGAAATCTTTGGTAGCGGGGTTTTTGGCAAATCTGTAATTTTACTGATTTCTCTTTTTGCCGGTGGAATTACTGCCTCAATTTCAGGACTGATTGTCGGGATTCCAAGCCTTAGACTAAAAGGTGATTACCTTGCAATTGTAACTTTAGGATTTGGTGAAATAATCAGAGTTATAATTTTAAATCTTGATGTAATTGGCGGAGCAAGAGGTTTTTCTGCTGCTTCTGAGGAAATTTCAGAACTCGGAAAATTAACTAACTTTTTTTGGACTTTTTTCTTTGCGTTTGTTGTAATTTTGGTGGTAAAAAATCTCGTTACAGCAACTTACGGGAAAGCTTTTCAATCGGTTCACGATGACGAAATTGCCTCTGAATCAATTGGAATTAACACTACCCGTTACAAAGTAATTGCTTTTGTTACAGGTGCATTTTTTGGTGGAATTGCCGGTGGAATTTTTGCACAATTCCTGATTCCACTTTATCCGCAAATCTTTACCTTTGTAAAGTCTGTGGAAATTGTCGTAATGGTTATTCTTGGTGGAATGGGAAGCATTACCGGTTCTGTGCTTGCTGCTATCGTTTTAACTATCCTTCCTGAAGCTCTGAGAGGTTTTTCAGAGTACAGAATGATAATTTATTCTTTGCTTCTTGTGATAATGATGCTAACAAGACCAACAGGATTTTTTGGAAAAGGTGAATTAGAAAAAATTATTGCAATTTTCAAAAGGAAAAAAGAACTTGGAAAATAAACTCCTTTCTGTAAAAAATTGCACAATTAAATTTGGTGGTTTAACTGCTGTTTCAAACCTGAATTTTAGCATTGGTGAAAATGAACTTCTTGGAATGATTGGACCAAACGGTGCCGGAAAAACTACTGTGTTTAATTTAATTACAGGGGTTTACGAACCAACCGAAGGTGAAATTTTTTTCCAAAACAAACCACTTACAAAAATTTCCTGTAACGAAATTGCTTCTTGCGGAATTGCCAGAACCTTTCAAAATATTCGCCTCTTTCCTCAAATGACTGTTTTTGACAATGTTAGAGTTGCTTACAACCACAGACTCAAACAAAATTACTGGTCTTCAATTTTCAGAACTTCTGTTTACGAAAATGAAGAAAAGGAAATTCGTGAAGAAGTTTACGAACTCCTAAAACTTTTCAGGCTTGAAAAATCTTTGGAAATTTATGCAACTAACCTCCCTTACGGTGAACAAAGACGGCTTGAAATTGCAAGGGCTTTGATTACAAAACCAAAACTTTTGCTTCTTGACGAGCCGGCAGCAGGAATGAACTCAACAGAAAAAGTTGAGCTAAACTCACTAATTAAATGGGTTAAAGAGCATTTTAAAATTTCAATTTTATTAATTGAACACGATATGAAAGTTGTAATGGGAGTTTCAGAACACATTTTTGTTCTTGATTACGGAATAAAAATTGCCGAAGGGTCGCCAAAAGAAATTCAGCAAAACCCTAAAGTTATTGAAGCTTACCTCGGTCAAAATGAAAAATAAAGGTGTAAAAATGAAATTTTTTTCTTGCCTGTTAGTTTTTGCTTTATCTTTGTTAAGTTTTAGCCAAAATAAGATTAGCAGTAATTTTTCAATTACAAGATTAAAGTATTCCGGAGGTGGTGATTGGTACGGCAATCAAACTTCCATTAAAAATTTGGCAAGGTTTGTTTCTGAAAACACAAACCTGAAAATTGAAGTTAGTGATGATTACGTTGATTTAAAAAATGATAAACTTTACACTCATCCTTACATTTTTATGTCGGGACACGGAAACGTGAAGTTTAGTTCAGAAGAAGCGGAAAACTTAAAAAATTACTTAACAAAAGGTGGTTTTTTGCACGTTGACGACGATTATGGAATTGATAAATTTTTGCGCAGAGAAATGAAAAAAGTTTTTACTGACAAGGATTTTGTAGAAATTCCTTTTTCACACGAAATTTTTAGTTCACACTTTAAATTTTCGCAAGGACTTCCCAAAATCCACGAACACGACGGAAAATCTCCACAAGCATTTGGCATTTTTCACGAGGGAAGATTGGTCGTTTTGTACACTTACGAATGCGATTTAGGAGATGGTTGGGAAGACCACACGGTTCACAACGACCCGGAAACCAAACACCGGGAAGCTTTACAAATGGGAACAAATATTGTAGTTTATGCTTTAACACATTAAAAGAAAGAAATTTTATGCCACGTTTTGATAACAGAAATCTGTCTAAAAGTTTTACTTTTCAAATTGCCTCTTTCTATGGAATTTTCCTGATTCTTGCTTCATTTTTTATTAATCCAACAACTTTAGAAGAACTGTTCGCTAATGACCCTTTGAGCGAAGTCCAAATTGTTTCAATCATTAATGGTTTTCAATTTTTTACAGTATTTTTTGGTTTTCTGTTTCTCTACTTTTCATTAAAACTTTCAATTAGCAATGAAAAATTAGGCATAATAATTTTTAAAGGTCTTGGCTTTCTTGCTTTTTTCTTAATAATTTGCGAATTGATTGTGCGAAATTTAATAAACATTGAACCAACAGGTTACACAGGACTTGAAATTAATAGCCGTGAATGGATGAGCAAAAACGTTGAAAACAATCAATTTGGCTACAGAGATTACGATTTTGAGCTTGAGAAACCAAAAGACGTTACACGTGTTTTGATTGTTGGGGGCTCAACGACTTTTGGACAAGGAGTAGAATTCCTTGCAGAAAGATTTTCACAAGTTTTTCAACTTGAAGTCAAAAAACAAAACCCTGAAATTGAAGTTATTAATTTCTCAAAAATTGGCTGGACGCTCAAAGACCAGGTTCAATTCATAACTGATGAAAGCATAAACTACTCTCCTGATTATATTTTTATGGTTTTTGAGCCGGAAACGGTTGGAACTTCGCACTTTAATAATTTTGAAAATTACTACTCAGGTTTAATAGTTCCACAATCAATCAGATTTTTTCTGCTAAAATTTTCCTACTTTCACTACTACTTTGAGTCAAGAATCTCTAAAATTCTTGAAAGCTCAAATTTGAAAAAAACTTATTTTGCATACTTGCGGGATTTGTACATTGAACGAGGCACTTTTTGGAAAAATTTTGTGGATAAAAAAGTTGACAGAGTTCAAAATTTTTGTAAGAACAACAACATTCAACTTGTCGCTGTTACAATTCCTGCTTTTTTCAACCTTCAAAACTATCCACTTGAACAAGAACAAAAAGATTTGCTCAAATTTTTTGATGAAAAAGGCATAAAAACTGTTGATGCTGTTGAAGGATTTTTAGGAAAAAGTGAGGAAGGATTAGTTTTAAGCAATTTTGATTTTCATCCAAACTCAAAAGGACAAGCAATGATTGGAAAATTTCTTACACAAAAAGTTATTGAGCAAGGAATTTTAATGCCTTACGAACCAGAAACGACAGATTCAACCCAAGTAATTAAGAATTAAGAAGTTGAAAGCTAACCTTTTAGAAAAACACGAACAATTTATTTTTGATTTTGACAGCACTTTGTCGGCAATTGAAGGAATTGACGAACTTGCAAGAATGAACAAAGTTTTTGAAGTTGTTTCGGAAATGACCAATCAAGCGATGAATTCAACTTCACTTTCCACAGAAACCTACGCTAAAAGACTTGAAATCACAAAGCCAACTTTAGAACAAGTTCAGTCTCTTGGTAAACTTTACGTTTTAAAAATGGTTGAAGGCGTTTTGGAAACATTTGAGCTTTTACACAAAGCAAACAAACAAGTTTTCATCCTTTCAGGCGGGATTTTGCAATCAATTTTACCTTTGGCAAAAGTCCTGAAAGTTCCAAAAGAAAATGTTTTTGCTGTAAAAATATTTTTTAACAAAGACGGAACCTACAAAGATTTTGAGCGAACCTCACCACTTGTTCAAAAAGGTGGTAAATCAAAAGTTTTACTTGAAAAAATACTCAACAACTCAACAAGCATTTTGATTGGTGACGGAATGAGCGATGCCGAAACAAAAAATGTTGTAACTACTTTTTTAGGCTTTGGAGGTGTTGTTTACAGAGAAAAAGTTGAAAAAATATCGGATTTTTACCTCAAGTCTTCAAACCTGAAAGATTTGTTTGATTTGTGAAAAAATGCACTGTTGCAAAAAATATACAGTGTTACTACAAACTACATTTCAAAAACAAAAAACATCATTTCAAGCCTCAAAACCTGCTTTTTATTTCTGGCACAATTTTAGGCTAAGTATTCCCTCAGAAATTTAATTTTTTGGGAAAAATGCTAAATTCAACTAAACATCTGACTTTGCTCCTTACTTTCGTACTTACCAATATTTTTTTCACACAAAGAGCAGGAAATTCAATCATTGCAGGTGAAAACTCAATTTTTTCAATTGAAAAATTTGAACTTGTACAAAACTTGATTGTTGTAAAAGTAAAACTTGCCGGAAACCAAACACAAGATTTTATCCTTGATTCTGGTTGTGAATCCGTAATTTTAGACGAAAATTTAAAAACTACAGAAAATAACGAGGCGATTCCAATCAAAGTTAAAGGTGCTTTTGGTGAATCTATCGGATTTTTGACAAGTTTAGATTTTTTAGAATTTGCAAACGTCAAATTCGCAAACGTTCCCATCGTCAGAACCGATTTATCAAACCTGAAAAAAGTAGTTCCAAACGTAGCAGGAATTTTGGGAAAACCTGTTTTTAACCAACTTGCAATTGAAATTGACTACAAAGAAAATTTTTTAACTTTGCACGACTCATCAAAACTACTTAAAAATCTGAGCAACACAAAAATTAGTAAAATTAGTTTTAAATCACTTTCAAATCCTTCTGCAATTCCTGTTTTTGAAGGAAACAATGATTTTGGAGCTACAGACTTTATTTTTGACACAGGTTTTCAGGGAAACCTTTTAGTGATTAACAAAACAAACACGGAAATTTTAGAAGAAACGATCAAATGTTCAGGTTTGAATGCCGAAATTTTGGCAAGCGAAAAAGATTTTGCTAACGTCAGCATTGACGAATTTGATTTCGCAGAAGTCAGTGGAATTTTTTCTAAACAAATCCAAACAGTAAACAATAAAAATGTAAGCGTAATTGGAAATCAACTTCTTAAAAATTACAAGGTATTTTTTGATTTCCCGAACTCTTCAATTTGGTTAGATGAAAGCGTAAAAAATTAAGATGAGAATTTTAAATCAATACTTCAAAGAAACTCGTGCGTTTTTCTCAAGTTTTATCTCACAGGAAACTATGATACTTTTAGGCATTACTGTAACTTACCTTGTTTTATCAAAATTTCTTCTTGATTTAATTTGGTAAACCTATTAACTTTCGTGTTCTAATTTTGCGAATTTAAAAAATTAAAAATAGAGGTAAAAATGTCAAGAAAATGTTCTGTTTGTGGTAAAGGTCCTTCAGTTGGAAACAATGTTCCTGTAGAACGTAGCAACACAGGAGTAAGAACGAAAAGGCGTTGGCTTCCAAACCTTCAAAGCATTAAAGTCGATATTAAAGGAACTCATTTAACTATCAAGGCTTGTACTTCTTGTATTTCTGCAGGAAAAGTTACTAAAGTTGCTAAAAAAGTTCACGAAGCTGCTTAATTTTAAAGCCTACTAAAAACAGGCTTTTTTCTTTACTTGTAAAACTACTTGTAAAATGGAAAATTTAACTTCATCAATTGGAATTTTTGATTCGGGAATTGGTGGTCTCACAGTTGTAAAACAACTAATTAAAGAACTGCCAAACGAGAATCTGATTTATCTTGGTGATACCGCAAGAGTTCCTTACGGCTCTAAATCTCCAAAAACTGTTACACAATTTTCTCTCCAAAATTCACAATTTTTAGTCTCGCAAAACGTAAAAATAATTGTAGTTGCTTGCAACACTGCTTCCGCTGAAGCGATCCCAACTCTTAGACAAAACTTTGATGTCCGTGTTTTTGGAGTAATTGAACCAGGCTCAAAACAAGCAGCAAAAATCACAAAAAATGGTAAAATTGGCGTTATTGGGACAACCGGAACAATCAAAAGCAATACTTACCAAAAAGAAATTCAAAAACTTGATTCAAAAATTGATGTGTTTTCTCAAGCTTGCCCACTTTTTGTTCCACTTGCAGAAGAAGGTTGGTTTGACAAGGAAGCAACTTTTTTGATTGCAAAAGAATACCTTACAAATCTTGTAGAGTTAGGAATTGACACTTTAATTTTAGGTTGCACACACTACCCTCTGCTTAGTGAAACAATTCAAAAAGTCGTTGGTGATTCCGTAACTCTAATTGATTCAGGAAAAGAAACAGCAAAATTTGTTGCTGAAATTCTAAAAAATTTGAACCAACTTTCAGAAAAACAAACTGAAGGTGAACGAAAATATTTTTTAACTGACTTGCCTTTGAAATTCCAGGAAGTTGGAAGCAGGTTTTTAGGAAGCCAAATTCGTGAAGTAACTAAAGTTTCAATTGATGGTTTGGAGGCTTGGGAAAAATGGGAAATCTTGGTTTAAACCAACTTGACTACATAATTTTGGCAGTGATTTTGTCTTTTGCAGTAATCGGATTGCTTGCCGGATTAATAAAACAAATTTTTGGTGTCCTGGCTGTAATCTTTGGCTTTGTTTTTTCACTTGCAATGCTTGACGTCGCAACAAAAAAACTTAATTCTTTAATTGAATTTTCGCCCTTTGTAGCGACTGTTCTTTGTTTTTTGGTAATTTTCTTTTGTGCCTGGGCAATTATTTTTGCAATCGGGCAACTTGTTTCAAAAATGGCTTCTTTTATGTTTTTAGGCTGGCTGGATAAACTTTTAGGTGCTTTTGTTGGTTTAATCAAAGGTTTTTTTGTCGCAAGCATTCTTTTGCTTTTGCTAAACTTACTCCCTTTTACACAAAATTTTATGCAAGACCTGACTCCAAACTCTAAATTTTATCAGTTTACAAGCAAAGCAGCTCCAAAAACTTACAATATTTTACAAACTTTCATCCCTGACTCAAAAACAATTTATGAAGAATTCAAGCAAGTTCTGTCAAAAAATGGGAAAATTACAACTGAAACTGAAAAATTTTTGGACTTACTAAAATCGATCTGATTTTCAGGTTTAGTGAGAAACTTTTCTAACAAAGAGGAAAAATTGTTTTTTCAAACTACTTTTCAATTCCCTGTTTTCAAACGAGGTTTTCACCTCGTAACTAATTTTATTGAAAACAAAATTCCGGAACTTGCAAAAATTAAAATCGGTTTTGTGCAAATATTTTTGCAACACACTTCTGCAAGCCTGACAATCAACGAAAATGCTGACCAAACTGTTCGCATTGATTTTGAAAACCATTTTAACAAGCTAATTCCTGAAAATGAAAACCATTACACTCACACTTTCGAAGGCTCCGACGACATTCCTGCTCACCTGAAAACATCTGTTTTAGGGAGTTCACTAACAATCCCAATCACAAACGGAAAATTAAATCTTGGAATTTGGCAAGGAATTTATCTTTGCGAACACCGTAATTTTGCAGGCAAAAGAACAGTTGTCGTAACCATTTTTGGCGAATAAAAACAAAGGATTTTCACTTGATTAAAAAATTTACTTTTACCTTACCAAATGGCGAAAAACTTCGTGTAACACAAAAAGAATCACGTGAGTGGTGGGGATTTTTTTTGCACCGTTTGAGAATTACACAAAAAAGAAATTGGCTTGGAATCTCAAAAGTTGACCGCAAACTTTCAAACTACGATGTTTACGTTGCAGTGCCAAACCGTAAAGGCAAAATCCCCGTGCTTTTTTCTTTGCAAGGAATTTCTGCTCCAATTGAGTTTAGTTTTTACCAAATCAAACCTGTTCTGGATTTGGGAATTGCCTGGGTTGGAGTTGACACTCCTTTTGGTGGAAGCCGTAGCATTACGAACAAAAAAACTCATGCTTTTCCAACAATTTTAGCAAAACTAAAATCACTTGGAGTTCACAATTTTTCACCTTCTTACTGCTTTCCAATTATTAACGAGGATTTAAACAATCTTTTATCCCTTGTTTTACCAAAATTTTTTGAAGTCGATAACCAAAAAGTGGCACTTGTTGGAGTAAGTTTTGGAACAATGTTAGCTTCCTGGTCTTTTATTAACAACAGGTTCGGACAAAGAATGATTGGCTTGATTGGACACGGAAACGCCCATTTTTTGGGAAAACACAATCCTCTGCACTTTGCACACGAAGTAAAATTTCCACGAAAGTATCACTTGATGCTTGGTGAAAATGACCCTTTAATTGCTCCGGAGATGGCTTATCAATTAATTAATAAAATGCCTAACGGTTCAATTGAAATCGCAAAAAATGTTACTCACGGTGGTGGAATGTTTGAAACTGCTTCGTTAAACTCAATCCGAAACCAACTTTTTGACTGGAAATAAAAAATTAGCTTTTTATTTTCTAATGCTTACCAATCTTTATCGCTTGAAGATTTTTGTTCACTTTTAAGTTTTCGTGCTTTGAGAAGGTTTTTTTCATCATTTTTGAATGAATTTAGAATTCGTAAGGCATTTTCCATGTCGCCTTTTTCTTTGGAATGTTTTTGTTGCCCGCCTTTTTGGTCTTTTGGTGGTTCATTTTGGGCTAAGTTTTTGTCTCCGTCCTTTTTCTCTTTGTTTTGGTCTTTTGGAACGTTTTTTTGTGCCGAATCTGTTTTAGAATCTTTTTTGTGTTCTTCGTCGTTACCCTTATCGGCTTTTTGTTCCTCTCCATCTTTTTTATCTTTAGAATCACCTTTTTGAGGATTTTGCTGTTGTTCCTGATTTTGTTGTTTATTCTTATCCTGATTTTGTTTGTTTTGTTGTTGTTGCTTTTGTTGTTGAAGCCTTGCCAAAATTTTTTCCCGCAAAGGCTTAATGAAGGAATTGCTTTTATCAATTTTTTCCGCTTCGTCAAGTTGTTTCAAGGCTTCCTGCAACTTTTCCTTTGAGTAAAGTGTTGCAGAATCATAAACAAGTGCGTCAGATTTTGAAGCAAATAAATTTTGCACCACAAACGAACTGAACACAATTAAAAAAACTAATATTTTCATTTTTAAACCTTCCATTTTTTTACTAAAAATCCCAGGCAAATCTCAAATAAAATTCCCAGTTTGCATTTTTTTCTGAAAGTGTCCTCAAAATTTCAAAACGTAAATCACCCGTTTTTTCTGTCAACGCAATTCCAACGTTTGATTCTAATTTCCCAAAATCAAAATTCCCTGACTGGTAAAAATTATCACTTTCTTTTTCATGCCAAACCTGACCAACATCGTACAACAAAATAAAATCCATTTTACCTAACCAACCTTCGTAAGAAGCATTTTGTTCGTTTAGCCAGGAATGCAAAAACAGTTCGCTGTTCCATAAAAACATTCTGTTTCCACGAAATTCCTTAAAACCAAAAGCCCGCAAAGTGCTGATTCCACCAAGTTCAAAGCGTTTTTGTTGCAAATCAGTTTCAGTCAGAGAGCCGATTTTTATTCGTGAGTTGAAGTTAATTTTTTTTGTCAGTGGCTGATAAATTTTTCCTTCTAAAGTGTAAAGTCCAAAATCACGAACAGATTTTTTGCCAATCGTTTCTTCAATTTCTGTTGAAAGTTCAAAACCTTCACGAATCTCCCGTTTTCGTTCCCAATTTTTCCATAAAAATCCAACTCGTAAAGAATGGTAATCACCTTCAAATTTTTTTGCGTCGGGAGTGTCTCTTGAAGCAAGCGAAGAAACAATGTCGTCAGGTCCTAAAGAAGGGTTGTAACGCTGCTTTCCACCTCTGAAAATGGAGATTTTTCTGTCAATTGCCTCAAGACTTTTGTGATTGTCCCGTTTGTACTCAATTTCTGTTGTCATTTTCCCGTTAATTAAAACCTTAGAAAAAATGCTCCAGCCTTTACGTTTGTAGTAATCACGGTAATCTCTTGAAAGCAATGCGGTTGTCGAAAAATTTTCTGCAAAACCAACTCTCCAGTTGTCTTTTGTGTCTGTAATTTTATACTTTCTGAACCCAAAATAAATTGGAAATTTATCAAAAAAGCCTTTTGTAACTTCAACTCTGTAACGAACTTTTTGAGAGTTTTTTACTTCCGCAGAATTAAAAGCGTAACCGACAAAAAAGTTCAAATCCCACTTGTGTTCAGGTTTTAAACCAAAACTTTTTTGAATTAATTTTAGTTGAGGCAGAGAATTTTCAGGCATTTGGTAAGCCATAAAAAAGCCGTCAACCCGGTTTAAATCCATTTTTAAGTATTGGTTGTTGAATTCCTTGTTGACCTCTTCTGAAAACTTGCCGAATTTTTTTTCTTGTGCCAAAAGTTGGCTAAAACAAATCAAAAAAATGGTTACTGAAGTTAAAGATTTCAATGTTTTTCCTTTTTAAATTCAAGGCTAATTCAGGTCAGAAATAATTTTTCCTTCGCGGGTGATTTGAAGCCTGTCAGTTACAAAATTAGTTTTTAAAGCAATTCCGTTCAAGTGGCAGGCAACATTATTTTTTCCACCGACGACAATATTGTTTCCAAGTGCGAAGTGAAAGGTTCCCTGTGATTTCTCGTCTTCGATGATGTTTCCTGTAAAAGTTGCTTTGTAGTTTGTTCCAAGCCCGATTTCTGCAAGATTGAGAGCTTCTTTTCCATAAGGTTCAAGAACTTTTTTTAGTAAGTCGGCTTCAAAATCACCTTCAATTTTTACTGCGTAACCACTTTCAAAAGTGATAAAAATTGGTTTTTCCAACAAGCCAATCGGGCTCATTGAACCGTCAACAACAATCAGTCCTTTTGCTGAACCTGCTTTTGGAGCCAAAAAAATTTCTCCTGCCGGCAAGTTACAAAGTTCGCCTTTTTTATGAATAATTCCTGTGTCTCTAAAAACTTTTGTTTCTTCGTCAAGCAAAAAAGTTATGTCTGTTCCTGATTTTGAGGTAACAGTTATTTGTGTTGAGTTTTCAATTTTTTCAGCGACAAGGTTAGTCAGGCAAGCAATTTTATTGTAATCAGCATTTAGAGTTTTTTCTAAGGTGCTTCTTTTGATTCCCGGCAAAGTAGCAATCCTCACTCCAGTTTCCAAAGCATTTTTGATTGCCAAAGTGTGAGACATTGAACAGGTCGTAAGAATCACAACAATTGGGAATTTTTGGATTAATTCGGCTATTTTTTCGGGTGGTTCAGCACCATCTCCGCAAGTTTTGGGAATTTTAATCAAGAAAGAATTTTTAGCAATCTTTTGCCCGGTTTCCCAGAAAGCATTTCCAATTTCTTCAAAATCCTCATCAATAATCACAAGGAAGTCTTCATCATTTTGGATTGCCAAGCAATTTCGCAAAGCATTTTCTGCACACTTTTTTAGAAGACTCATTTTTGTTAAGTTAAATCCTCATTTACTTCAATTGCTACTGTGTTAATATCCGTTCTGAAGCTAAGAGTAATGGTTACGTAAGTTGTTTTATCAAAGATGTTTCCGCTTTCGGGGTCGCAGCAAGTGATTAAAACTTTGCCCTTGTAGTTTCCGAACTCTTCTTGTAAGCTGTCAATTTCTTTGAAGTAAAGGATAGTGAAGTAGTCTTTGGAAACAATTTCAATTTGCCCGTCAGTGGAAAAATCATAAATTGTTTCATTACCTTGAGTGTAGTAGTTAGACTCTAAAATTTTTACAGAGAAAACATCCGCAACAAAAGGAAGGTAAACTTTATTTTTGACAACTTTGCCTGACCTTTTTTCCTTAAGACAAGCTTCAAGTGTAAAATCTGTGTATCTTTCCATCTAAAACCTCCAAAAGAATGTTTTAAAAAAGCGACTTTCAAATCCGCTTTGAAAATTTAGCGTTTTATTATGACTTCGTCAACAATTCCGTATTCTTTTGCTTCGTAAGCACTCATAAAATAATTTCTATCCGTATCTTTTTTGATTTTATCAACGGGCTGACCTGTTTTTTCCGAAAGAACTTCATTAAGTCTTGTTTTAAGTTTTATGATTTCCTTAGCGTGAATTTCCATGTCAGTTGCTTGTCCGCCAAGTCCTCCAAGTGGTTGGTGAATCATTACTCTTGAATGCGGAAGAATTGAGCGTTTTCCTTTTGTTCCGGCTGCAAGCAAAATTGCTCCCATACTTGCTGCTTGTCCGATGCAAATTGTTGCAACATCAGGTTTAATGTATTGCATTGTGTCAAAAATTGCCATTCCAGCGTAAACAACTCCACCAGGACTGTTAACGTAAAGATAAATGTCTCTTTCCGGGTCTTCAGATTCAAGGTGCAAAAGCTGTGCAATTATCAAACTTGCAACCGTATCATTAATTGGAGTGTTTAAAAAAACAATCCTTTGTCTCAAAAGCATTGAAAAAATATCACCGCGAATTTCACCTCTTGAAGTTTGTTCGGAGATACTTGGAATAATGCTCATTTTATTTCCTTTGTTTTTAGTCGTTAGGTCAAACCTTCAAATTTTCCTAATCCTGAAGGTTGAAAAAATATTTTTTTATTCTGCCTTAGCTTCCTGGATTTCTGTGTTTCCTTCTTTAATCACTGAAATGCTTTTCAGGAAAGCAACAAATTTTTCATCAGTCATTTGGTTTCTCAAAGCCTCGTTTTGTTTTTCAGTTTTTAGAAAAACTTTTGTTCTTGTCGGGTTTTCAGAAGCCTCTGAAAGTTCTTTGATTTTTGCTTCAACTTCTTCGTCTGTCAGTACAAGATTTTCTTGTTCCATCAATTTTTCACGAATTAAAGCCCATTTTACATTTGAAACAGCTAATCCCTGGTAATGATTGTGGAATTCGTGGTGGTCAATGTTTGGCATTTCGCCACGTTCTTTCAAGTCGTGTTCAAGATTGTGAATGAAATTGTTGACAAAAGTTTTTGGTGCGTCAATTGGATTACGTTTGATAATTTCTTCAATGATTTGATTGATTACGCTTTGTTCATCTTTATTTTTTGCTTCTGAAATCAATCTTTCTTTAATTTTTATTTTCAAAACTTCAAGGCTTGTAATTTCTGCTCCAAGATCTTTTGCAAAATCATCGTCAAGTTCCGGAAGTTCTTTTTGCTCAATTTCTTTTATTAAATAACTAAATTTTTCAGAAGTTCCTGCAAGTTCTTCATCTTCAAAATCATTTGGATAAGAATGAACGTAAGTTCCCGAATCATTTATTTTTTTGCCGATTAAAGAAAGATTAAAATCTAAACTAATGATTTCGCTTTTTCCAATTTCAATTTTAATGTCTTTTAAAAGTTCGTCTGCTATCGGTTTCTCATTTTCGTCAAGTCTTTGTAAATCAATTGTAACAAGGTGTCCTTTTTCTACAGCCCCGTTAACAGAAGAAATTATCGCATTTTCATTACGAATTTGTTCAATGACTTTCTCAATTTCTACGTCGGTAACAACTGTTGTGGTTTGTTTCGCTTCAATTCCCGTGTAGTTTTTAACTTCAAATTCCGGTTTGCACTCAACATTAACTTTAAAAGTAAAAGGTTTGCCTTCTTCAACGTCAGAAGTGCTTTCAATTTGTCCCTGATTAATTGGAATGATTTTTTCTTGTTCAAGTGCTTTCGGATAAAATTCTTTTATTAAATCTTCAGTAAGTCCCTGAACGATGTACTTGTGATACATTCTTCGAACCATTGAGATTGGTGCTTTTCCTTTTCTAAAACCAGGAAGTGCAACAGATTTTGTAAAAGTTTTTACTGCTTCGTTGATTTTCTCAACAATTGTTTCCGACGCAATTTCAACGTCTAAAGCAATTTCACAACTCGTTTTATTTGTTCTTTGTACGCTAAATGAATCCATTTAAGAAAAATCTCCAGTTTTTGTTCTAAGTTTTTTGTTTACTTTTCAGGCTTCAAAATATAAGAACTTGGTTTAATTAAAGCAAATCAATTTAAACTACTCAAAAAAGTTTGTCTTTCCCATAACTTTCTAAATCAGTTTTTCACAAATTTCATCGTGAACCGCAAAACCTTCCGCTGTAAGTTTTAAAAAACCATTTTCTAAAGTGTAGTAACCTTCAGGAACCGTTTTCAGTGCTTCAGTTTTTGTAAATTTTATGCCTTCCTTTTGCCTCAAACCTAACATCATTTTTTCTAAAACTAACATCTTTGAGCTAATTTTTTCTTCCTCTGTTTTTCCAAAACCTTGCTTGTTTACCAGTTCAACGTAAGTTTCCAAATCCGAAACATTCCAAAACCTTTTGTTTTCATTAAAAGAATGTGCCGAAGGTCCAAAACCAAAGTAACTCGTGTGATTCCAATAGTTTGAGTTGTGCAAAGATTTGTAGTTTGGCTTGCAGAAATTTGAAATTTCGTAGTGAGTAAAACCATTTTTTTCTAAAAATTCGTGAGCAAACAAAAACATTTTCAGTTCAAGTTCCTCGCTGATTTTTGAAATTTTACCTCTCCTGAGTTTTTGGGTAAACTTTGTTCCTTCGTAAAAAGTCAAACCATAAAGTGAAAGATGTTCAGGGCTTAGCTCAACGATTTTTTCAATGTTTTTTTGCCACGTTTCTAAAGTTTGGTTTTCAAGACCAAAAATCAAATCAAGACTAATGTTTTCAAAACCTGCCTTACGTGAAATTTCAAAACAAAAAATCCCGTCTTTTGAGTTGTGAAGCCTCGTCAAAAACCTTAGTTCTGAATCAAAAAAACTTTGAATTCCAATGCTTAACCGATTAAAACCAAGTTCTTTGTAAGCAATTAACTTTTGAAAACTTACTTCTTTTGGGTTAACCTCAATTGTAATTTCAGGATTTTCACAGACATCAAAACAATCAAAAATCTTTCGCAAAACCTTCTCAAGTTCGCAAACTTCCACAACTGACGGAGTTCCACCACCAAAATAAATTGTTTTAACCTGTAGTTTCTTGTTTGAGTAAAAAGAAATTTCGCTTAAAAGTGCATTAAAGAAAGGCTTCTCATCTTTTCGTCTCGTTGTAACATAAAAATCACAGTACTGACAAACTGAAGAACAAAAAGGAATGTGAACGTAAATTCCAGCCAAAATTTTTCTTTCAATCTTTAGAGTTCGGTTTGAACTTTACAATCCAGGCATCTTTTTCACCAAAACCCTTAGAAGTTGTAAAACCGCAAACAATTAAACCTTCATCTTTTGTTTGGACAACACAGTTTGCTTCGTCCTGTTCTTCTCCGCCAAGCATTTTTTCCCAAATCAATTCACCGGCACCGTTAATTTTTACAAGCCAAAAATCCTCTTTTCCTGAACCTCTTGAAGCTGTGTAACCTGCCAAAACAAAAGTTTCCTCTTTTTCTCCTGTAATTTTAATGATTGAGTTTGCTTTATCAAAATCAGAACCGCCTAAAATTTGTTCCCAAACTTGTTTGCCTGAAGAGTTTGTACAAACAACCCAAAAATCAAATTCATTCGGACCTTTTGCGCTTGTTCTGCCACAAAATATTAAATTCCCGTCTTTTGTTTCAACAACAGAAGTGGCAATGTCTTCGTTAGGACTTCCAAAAGTTTTTTCCCAAATCAAGTTCCCATTTTTTCCAATTTTAATTAGCCAGGCATCAGACCAACCATTCCCTTTTGAGGCTGTGTAACCACAAAGAATAAAACTTTTATCTTGTGTTTCAATGATTGAGCTAACTCTGTCAACGTCATTTCCACCAAGCACTTTTTCCCAGTCAATTTCTCCGTTTTCACTAAGTTTGACAACCCAAAAATCATTTTTCCCTTCACCTTCTGAACTCGTGTAACCACAAACTGCAAAACCACCTTCAGAAGTTTGAACAATTGAAATTGCTACATCAAAATCAGAGCCTCCAAGTGTTTTCTCCCATTCCGGATTGCCTTCTTTATCAAGTTTCAAAATCCAAAAATCAGTGTTTTCTTCGCCTTTGGAACCCGTGTAACCACAAACTGCAAAACCACCTTCAGAAGTTTGAATTACAGAATTTGCAACGTAATTTTCATTTCCACCAAAAGTTTTTTCCCACTCAACCACGCCTCTTTTATCAAGTTTTGTTAGCCAAAAACTGAAGATTTCTTCGTCGTTGGAATTTGTGTAACCACAAAAAATAAAACCTTCGTCTTTTGTTGGAAAAATTGAATTCGCCACATCAAAATTTTCAGTTCCAAAAGTTTTTTCCCATTCAACTTCAGGTGCTTCTTCATTCTTTAACAAAGCGCAGGAAGTCATCGCAAAAAACAAACTAAAAAGAAACACTAATTTTATTTTCATTTTTTACAATTCCTTTTTTAACATAATTTTAGCTCAAACAACAAATTGCAACTGCATTCACGATGTCTTCAACTGAACAACCGCGCGAAAGGTCAAAAGCAGGTTTTGAAAGCCCCTGAACAATTGGTCCGATTGCTTCTGCTTTTCCCATTCTTTGAGCGATTTTGTAACCAATGTTTCCTGAATCCAAATCCGGGAAAATAAAAACATTTACGTTTCCTGCAACTTTGCTTTCAGGTGCTTTTTTCTTCCCAACTTCGTTCACAAAAGCAGCGTCAAACTGCAATTCTCCGTCAGAAACAATTTCAGGATGCCTCTCTTTCAAAATTTTTTGTGCTTCAATAACTTTTTGAGTTTTTGGGTGAACCGCACTTCCTTTGGTTGAAAACGAAAGAAAACCAACTTTTGCCTTGTCGTTTGTCAGAAGCTCGTAATTTTTTGAAGCAGAAAAAGCAATGTCTGCAAGCTGAGAAGCGTCTGGCTCAGGAACAACTCCACAATCAGAAAAAATTAACGGTTTATTTTCGTAAATCATTAAAAAATAGCTTGAAACAATGCTCAAATTTTTCGCAACTCCAAGAACTTGTAAACCAGCTTTAAGAACGTTTGCCGTTGAATTTTCCGCTCCGGCAACACTTCCGTGTGCAAGCCCGAATTTCACAAGGTAGTTTCCAAAAAAAAGCGGGTTTTTGAGCGTTTCAATTGCTTGTTCTTTCGTCAAACCTTTTGATTTACGCTGTTCAAAAAAATCATTTACAAACTCACCGAAACGTGGTGAACTTTCAGGGTTAATTGTCAAAATTCCTTCGGTAACTTTTGTTGGGTTTCCAATCAAAATCACGTTTGCAAGGTTTTCCCGATAGATTTTTTCCGCAGCTTGAACCGTTCTTTCATCACTTGCTTCCGGTAAAACGATGGTTTTTTGTTTTGCTTTTGCTTTTTGCCGAATTTCTTGTAAAAAATCCATTTTTACTCCGAATTAAATTTTTTCCTGACGACTTGTAAAATTGAATCTTCAAGCGTGTTTTGTGGCTTGTAATTTTCCAAAAATGAAAGTGATTTTTCAGTTCCGATTTCACCTAAACTTTGGATTGCATTGAGCCTGACAAAAGTATTTTTTGAGTTTAGCTCGTTTGCCAAAGGTTCAGTTGCTTTCTCAATTTTTAGATTTCCAACTGACCAGATTGCCCAAATTTTCACGTCTGAAACAGTGTCATTTTTAATTGTTTCAATCAAAGCGTCAACTGAACTTGTTGTTTTTATTTTTCCAAGTGCTTCCGCACAACGAATTCTAACGAATTTTTCTTTGTCATTTTTTAGCGAAAAAATCAATTGTGGAACTGCTGTTGAATCCGCAAGTTCTCCAAGACGAAAAGCACTGTAAACTCTTTCCTCAGTTTCATCACTTTCTTTCAGGTCTGCAATGTGTCCAAAAGTGTCTTTGTTTTGGTAAGTCAGTGATTTGAAAACCACAAAAAACAGAGCTAAAATTACAACTCCGATAAACAAAAACATAAAACCTAACGAGGTAGAACCAGAACGAATTGGGTTTGTTTCGTTTTCTAAATCCATAAAAAAATCCTTAGTAAACTTTTAGTAAAAATGAGTTTAACTCAAAAAAAAACATTTTACTCACCAAGTGCGAAATCAAAAATTAAGTAGCAAACCGAAACAAAAATTCCGTCAAACGAAGCAAGAATTTTTAACCATTCGTAAACATCCGTAAAATCTTTTGTTTCCGTCAAAAGCAGGTTTGTAGCCTCAACACTTCCGATTACAACCGGAACCACAACCGGAAAAAGTAAAATCGGAAGCATTACTTCCTGAAGTTTCGTGTTTGAAGAAACTGCAGAAAGTAAAGTTCCGACAGCCGAAAAACCAATCGTTCCCAAAAATGCCGTAAGAAAAAGCAAAGGCAAGTTTGAAAGAGAAACTGAAAGGTTGAAAAAAATCACAAAAACCGGGAAAATTAAAAACTCAACCAAAAGCATAAAAAAGCAGTTGGAAAGCAATTTTCCAAAATAAATTTGTCCTGCTTCAACTGGAGAAATTCGCAATCCTTGCAAACAACCATTTTCATTTTCAGCGTTGAAAGAACGGGTCAGACCAAGCGTTCCTGCAAAAATAAACGAAACCCATAAAATTCCACCTGCAATTTTTTCTAAACCTGCTCTGCCGGCTTCAAAAGAAAAATTAAAAACTACAATCACAAGCAAACAAAAAGTCAGCATTGAAACAAAGGATTCCTTCGTTCTGAACTCAAGCAAAAGGTCTTTTTTTAAAATTAACCAAATTTTTTTCACGAGACAAACTCCTTGTACACCTTACGCATTTCTTCAAGATTCAGATTTTTGCTTTGTTCAATAAAAGCAACTTTGCCGTTTTCAAAAATCGTAACTTTATCGGAGAGAGTTAAGCCTTGTTCAATGTTGTGAGTTACTAAAATCGTAATTTTTTCTTGTGAATTGAACATTTTCAGAAGGTTGTTAAGGATTTCAGTTCCGTTTTGGTCAAGTCCCGTGTAAGGTTCGTCAAGCAATAAAATTTCCGGATTGTGTAAAAATGCCCGTGCAATTCCTAATCTTTGTTGCATTCCGCGTGAGTAGTTTCGCACAAGTTCGTTTTTTCTGTGAATCAAACCGACCTTTTCAAGCACTTCGTTAATTTTTACGGTTGGATTTTCCAAATCGTAAAGTTTTGCAAAAAAGGTCAGGTTTTCCAAAGCACTAAGTCCGCTGTAAAGAAAAAGGTTGTGCGAAATTAAACCAATTTTTCGTTTGATTTCTGTTTGTGGAAAATCTGAAAGTAAAACCCCGTTAAACAAAATTTCACCTTCCGTTTGTTTTAGAAGTGTTGAAAGAATTTTTAGAAAAGTTGTTTTTCCTGCTCCGTTTCTGCCCAAAATTGCAAGAAGTTCGCCTGATTTTAACTCAAGATTAATTTCTTTCAGCGCATAATTTCTACCAAATTGCTTGGAAAGTTTGCTGACTTTAATTGAGTTTTGGAACATTTTCTTTTTGAATTTATGTTTTGTTTTATGCTCTAAAGTTTTTTAGCTAAATTAAAAGTTTAATTTTGTTGTAAACCTCGTAAAGTTCGTCTAAAAGTTCTTTTCGTGTGTTTTTGTAATTCACTTTTAAGTGTCCAAGTTCGTGTGCGTCATCGAGATTTGCAATTTTTCTAAGCAAAAAATCCTTTCGTTTTTTTAGCTCATCAAATTTTTTCTTTTCGCCAAGTTCTTCAAATTTAAACTTTGAAAGCCTGTTAATTCCAATTCCTGTAACAAGTAAAAACACTGCAAAAATGGAAAGACTTGCTACAAACGGATTTTGGTTAAACCCGTTTGGCACGACCTGAATCTTTGATTCGTTTTCGTGTCCGTGTTCGTCTGTTTGATTGCTCAAAATTGTTTCTAAATCTCCGCCTGACCAGGAATAAAAAATTTTGTCGCCTTTTACGATATTTTTCCCCTGGATGTGAAAAAATTGAATTTGACCAATCACACCTTTGTTGGTGAGTTTTGTCGTGTCAACTTCAATTTTTACGTCTGTTGGAGCGATAAAAATGTTGAACTTATCAAAATCATGGAAAATTGGCTCGTTAATTTCAACTTTTGAGTTTGTGTAAGGAACTGAGTAAGTTACAATAATTTCAGATTTTCCCGGTTTGAACGGGAAATTTACAAAATAATGGTTTTCGTCTGTTGCGTCAAAAATATTTGCCGGAGTGGAAATTTCACTTCCGGGGTTTTTAGACATCACTGACGGAGAATTCACAACGTCTTTTGGTGCAAAAAAATGGAAAGTTCCATTTTCATCATTTTGCGTGTAAACCTGATTTCCTGAATTTTCAACCGTGTAAGTGCTTTCAATGCTAAACTCTTGAACACTGACTGGTCTGACAATTCTGTGAAGCAAACTAATTTTAATGTTTTCAAGGCTTTGTGTACTTGAAAAAACTTCAAATTCAAGGTTTGCTCCGTAGCTTCTGTCCAAAGAAACTTGTTTGTTGTAGCTTGCTCCCTGAAATTCCACTTTGACAAGGTACATCGTTTGGTCGTCAGAAATTTCGGTTTGAAACTCAAAAATTCCATCTTTTCCAACATTTTCAAGCCTTTCAACTTCTGCCATCCCCGTAACAATTTTGAAAAGAATAACCCTTTCAGGTTTAGCCGCTTCTTTTGTGCTTCCGTTAATTATTTTTCCCGAGATTTTTCCTGCAAAAACTTCCAATGGTAAAATCAATAAAAATAAAAGTAAAAATATGTTTTTCATCGTTCCCTTGCTTTTTTAAAACTTTTAAAGGTAAGAAAAAAAGTTGGATTTTTGGCTGTTAATTAATTTTTAATATTTTTAAAAGTTTCTTCAAGTGCTTTCTCAACGAGTTCCACACAATGTTTTTTTGTGTTTGAAAGCTCAAGTTCCGTTAGAATCTTTTGCTTTAGTGTTCCAAAGGTGATTTCTGTAATTTTTTTGTTTTTGAGAAGTTCAGAAACGTAGCTTGCACAAGCAATTGAACCTGCACAACCTTCAGTAACGTGGAAAAACTCAAGTATTTTTTCGTTTTGGATTGTTAAGTAAAACGTTGTTTGGTCGCCGCAAACAGGATTTTCTGCTTCACCAAAGTTTGTAAAGTTTTTTGGTTTACCAAAATTTTTTGGGTTTTGAGCGTGGTTTTTGTAAAGTTCTGAAAACATTAAATTGTTAATCAGCCTTCCTCATGAAAAATCTTAGTCTGTTTATGATTTTTGGGATTTCCTCAAGAACGAAATCAATCTCTTCTTCCGTTGTGTAACGACCAAGCGAGAAACGGATTGCACTTTTTGCTTCTGCTTCCGAAACACCAATCGCAAGTAAAACAGGTGAAGCGTTAATGCTTCCCGAAGAACAGGCAGAACCAGCAGAGACACAAATTCCGGCAAGGTCAAGGCTAACTATCAAAGATTCACTTGGAACTTGTGTGAAAGAAACGTTTAAAATTGAAAAAAGCCTTTGAGTTTGAGAACCGTTGACACGAATTCCATCAATTTTTTCAATGAGACCGTTTTGTAGTTTGTCTCTGAGTTTTCCAATTCTCACAGCTTCTTCTTCCAAATGTTCAGCACAAAGTTCAGCAGCTTTGGCAAAAGCTACAATTCCTGCAATATTTTCTGTTCCGCCACGTTTCCCGCGTTCCTGAGAACCACCTTTCAGGTGTGAATCAAAATCTACTTCCTTTTTAACGTACAAAGCTCCTGTTCCTTTTGGAGCGTAAATTTTGTGTGCTGAAACAGAAAGCAAGTCAATCCCAAGTTCGTTCACGTCAATTTTTATTTTGCCAAAAGCCTGAACTGCGTCAGTGTGAACCAAAGCACCGTTTTTATGGGCAATTTCTGTAAGAATTTTAATGTCGTTAATTGTTCCGATTTCGTTGTTTACGTAAATTAATGAAACGAGAGCTGTTTCTTCTGCCAAGGCGTTTTCAAGAGTTTCAGGGAGAAGAAAGCCTTCGGAATTTACGGGCAAAAAAACAACTTCCACATTGTTTTCTCCAAGGAAATTTCCTGTTTGTTTGATTGCAGCGTGTTCAACGGAAGTTGTCAGAAGTCTCTTTCGTTTTTTTGTGTTTTTCAAAACTCCGCAAAGTGCAAGGTTGTCAGCTTCTGTTCCACCGGAAGTGAAATAAATTTCGTATTCTTTTGCACCAAGAACCTTAGCAAGCCTGAACCTTGCGTCGTCAAGAGAAACTCTTGCTTTTCTGCCAATTTGATGAATTGACGAAGGATTACCAAAATTTTCTCTAAGGTGCGGAAGCATTGTTTCAAAGACTTCAGGAGCTACAGGAGTTGTGGCACTGTAATCAAGGTAAATGGGTTTCAAGTTTTTGTTCCTTTCTAAAAAATGACTTGCTTTAAGTTCTTGTAAAGCTAAAAAAAATATTTTTATTTTTCAAGTTGCAAAAAAGTTAAATTGAAGTTTAGAAAAATAGGAAACGGTCAAACATCAAATTTAAAAAAATGCTAACTCAAGAAAAATTTAATCAAACTTGCCTGAAAATTGTTTCACCAAATGATTTTTGTGGAATTGCAGTTTCAGGTGGAGCGGATTCTGTAACACTTTTGTCTCTTGCAAATATTTTTTTTACTCAAAAACCTTGTGTAATCCACGTTAATCACCTTTTACGGGGTGAAGAATCAAATCAGGACGAAATTTTTGTGCGTGAAATTTGCGAGAAACTTGAACTGAAATTTTTTAGTAAAAAGTGCGAAGTTCTGGCTTTTGCAGAAAAAAACAAACTTGGAATTGAAGAAGCAGCAAGGATTTTGCGTTACGAATTTCTGAATGAAATTTGGCAGAAGGAAAACTTGAAAATGATTTTTACAGCTCACCACAAAAACGATAACGTTGAAACTTTTTTCCTGAAGTTTCTGATTGGAAGTTCGTTTGAAAATTTAAAAGGGATTCCGCAGAAACGAGGCTTTTTCTTTCGTCCACTTTTAGATTTTAGCAAAAACGAAATTTTAGATTTTGCAGAAAAAAACGGGCTTTCTTTCAGAAAAGACAGTTCAAACGACCAAAACAATTTTTTGAGAAACAAAATCCGAAATGAAATTTTACCGTTTTTAGAAGAAAAAATCCCGAATTTTTCCAATGAAATTTTACTTAACCACCTGAAAAATTTTGAAGAATCGGATGATTTTTTTGAAAAAGAAGCTCAAAATGAAATTTCCAAGGTTTTGATTTCAAAAACAGAAGGCAAAATTATTGTTGACCGCAGTTTATTTGTCTGTTATTTTGAAAAAATTTTGGTTAAGTTTATGGAAATTTTTGTGAGTGAACTAAGTAGTAAGAAAATTAACCACTTACAAGTTTCTACAAAAAAAGATTTGTTGTTCTTTCTCAAAACTGCTAAAACGGGAAGCAGTAAAAAAATTGTTGATAAAATCCTTGTTTTTGCGAACAGAAACACCTTAGAATTTATTCACAGTGATTTTTTTGAGCCTGAAAGAGAAATTAAAACTGGCGAAAAGATTCGTTGGAAAAACAAAGAAATTTCTGTTTGCAGAGTTGATTTTTCAGAATTTAGCAGCGACAAAAACATTGAGTTTGTTTCAGCAGACAACTTAAACGAAAAACTAACCGTAAGAAGCTACCAAAAAGGAGACAAGTTTTTTCCGCTTGGAATGAAAAATGCTAAAAAACTAAGTGATTTTTTCATTGACCTGAAAATTCCAAAATCAGAAAAGGCTGAAATTCCTCTGCTTGTAAGTGGAAATGAAATTGTTTGGATTTGTGGGTTCAGGATTAGCGAAAAATTTAAGGTTTTACCTGAAACTAAAAAAATTATGAAATTAGAATTTAAAGATTTAAAGGAATCTTGATGGAAAAGATAAAAATTGATAACAATATTTTTGGTGAATTTCTTTCAGCAAAAGAAATTTCTGAAAGATTAGTGGAAATGGGAAAAGAAATTACAGAAGATTATGCAGGAAAAACTCCGATTTTAGTTGGAGTTTTAAATGGGTCGGTAATTTTTTTTAGTGATTTAATTCGTGAAATAAAGTGTGATTGCGAGATAGATTTTATCCGTGTGTCAAGCTACGAAAAAGCTATGCGGTCTTCAGGAATTGTAAAGGTTCACAAAGACGTTAATTCAAACCTTGAAGGAAGACACGTTTTATTGGTTGAAGACATTGTTGATTCCGGGCTTTCAGTAACTTATTTAAGAGAAAAGCTACTAAAATCCAATCCGGCTTCGTTAAAAATTGTTTCGCTTCTTTTGAAACCTGAACAAGCAAAAATTGATTTTGAAGTTGATTACGTTGGTTTTGAAATTCCACCTGCTTTTGTGATTGGTTATGGGCTTGATTACGAGCAAAAGTATAGAAACCTTAAAGCAATTTACTCATTAATTGAGGAAAGGACTGTTTGATGCCTGAAGAACCAAAAAAACCTAAAAATTTTACTGCTTTGATAGTTTGGGGAGTTGTCATTGCCTTACTTTTGTTAGTTATCGGAACGTATGAAAACGTAAATTTTACTGAACAGGAAATCGAAATTGCTTTTCCAAAATACCGCGAATTGCTTGAAAACAGAATCATTAAAAAAGCAACAATTCTAAACAACGAATTTCATGGGGAACTTAAACAAAAATATCACTTTCCAGCCACTTCTGAAGCAGGAAAAATTAAAACTTACGAAACAAGGCTTGTTCGCGTGATTTTTCCTTCAAAAAATTTTATGACTTCCGAAGTCTTGAAAGAATGGAACGATTACGGAGTTGATTACAGTTTTAAAGATGAAAACAACACTTTTTTGGATTACTTTCTTTCCTACCTTCCAATGGTTTTAATTTTAGTTTTGTTCTTATTTTTTATGCGTCGTTTCCAAGGCGGAAATGCTCCGAAAGGACTTTTTAATTTTGGAAAAAGCCGCGCAAAAGCACAAAAAGAAAGTGATAAAAAAACAACTTTTGCAGACGTTGCCGGCGCCGACGAAGCAAAAATGGAATTGCAGGAAGTTGTTGAGTTTCTGAAAGAACCAAAAAAATTCCAAAAACTCGGTGCAAAAATTCCAAAAGGTGTTTTGCTTTTAGGTCCTCCCGGAACAGGAAAAACTTTACTTGCCAAAGCTGTTGCCGGTGAAGCCGGAGTCCCTTTTTTCAGTATGAGTGGAGCGGATTTTGTGGAAATGTTTGTTGGAGTTGGTGCTTCACGGGTTAGAGACCTTTTTGAACAAGGGAAGAAAAATGCTCCCTGTATTATTTTTATCGATGAAATAGATGCTGTCGGAAGACACAGAGGAGCAGGACTTGGCGGCGGACACGATGAAAGAGAACAAACTCTAAACCAACTTCTTGTTGAAATGGATGGTTTTGAAGAAAATGCAAACATAATTTTGATTGGTGCTACAAACAGACCTGACGTTCTTGATAAAGCACTTTTACGACCCGGAAGATTTGACAGACAAATTATTGTTGACCTTCCCGATAAACGCGGAAGAGAAGGAATCCTGAAAGTTCACACAAAAAAAATTCCTTTAGCTGAAAATGTTGCTCTTTCAACTGTAGCACAAGGAACACCAGGACTTTCCGGAGCAGACCTCGCTAACGTCGTAAACGAAGCTGCAATCCTTGCCTCAAGAAAAAATGCTCAGGTTGTAACAATGGACGATTTTGAAGAAGCTAAAGATAAAATTATGCTTGGCGTTCCACGTAAAAGCTTTTTGATGAGCGAAAAGGAAAAAGAAATTACAGCTTACCACGAAGCGGGACACGTTTTGACAGGAATGCTTACTCCTGATTCCGACCCAATTCACAAAGTTACAATTGTTCCGCGTGGAAGAGCCTTGGGAATTACACACTTCTTACCTCTTGACGACAGAAGAAGCTACTCAAAATCTTACTGTGAATCGCGGTTGATTACCTTGCTTGGTGGACGCTGTGCGGAAAAAATTATTTTCAAACACCTTACGACAGGAGCCGGAAATGATTTGGAAGTTGCTACAAATCTTGTAAGAAAAATGGTTTGTGAATGGGGAATGAGCGAAGTTATCGGACCAATTACTTGTGGAAAACAGCAGGAAGAAATTTTCCTTGGACGTGAAATCGCACAACACAGAGATTACAGCGAACAAACTGCACAAGTCATTGATGCTGAAGTCAGAAAAATAATTACAACGGCAGAACGAAAAGCTGAAGAACTTTTGAGAAAAAATATTAACAAACTGCACGAAATTTCTACTGCTTTAATCCAGCACGAAACACTTGACAGCAGTGAAATTGAAGCAATTTTAGGAAATTTAATTTCCACAAATTACCAAAAGAATAACCAAACAAAAGTAAAACCTTTGCAAAAAACTTTTGAAAAGACCGAACAAAAAGAAGACACTTTCAAAAAAAGCAAAACACAAGAAGCAATTGAAAAAAATGTTGACGAAAATTCTACTCCACAAAACACTCAAAAAGATGAAAACCTTAAAGAAACAAGAAAAACTTTTCAAAGAAAAAGGTACAAACCAAAAAGAGAGGACAGACAAAATCCGTCAAATGTAAAACCTTTGCAAAACGCTTCTGAAAATCAGCAAAACGAAAAGAAAGAACCACAAAAACACGTAGCTGCACAAGTTCAGGTGAAACAATCCGACCAAAAAATTTCAGAAGTCAGACCACAAAAAGTTACTTTTAAAAGAGACACAGAACAAAGAAATCCTCAAACGGAAGAATAAAATCAAGAGTGAGAATTTCGCTTACAAAAGAAATTCTTACTGAAAATTCACTAAACCTTTAAGACTAAAAACAATGTTTACGCTAACAAAAATTTCTGACTTGACAGAAGCTAACAAAGTTTACAAAAACTTACACTTTGAACCTTCCAAAGAAAACGACGAGACTTTTGCATTTTACCAAAAAGAAAAGTTAATCGCTTTAGGAAGGATTAATTTTTACGGAGAAGTTTTGGAAATTGGTGGTTTTTGGGTTCTTGAAAACGAAAGAGGCAAAGGAATTGCGAGAGAACTTGTCGCAAAAATCATTGAAAAAGTGCCAAAAGGAAAAATTGTTTACTGCTTGCCTTTAGGACACCTGACAGATTTTTACAAGTCTTTTGGAATGAAAGAAGTGGAAAGTTTTGAAGGTTTGCCTTGTGCAATCAAAACAAAATTAAAAATTTGTAGCGAAAGTTTTTCACACTTGGGAAAGGTTTTATTTTTTAGGAGTTAATGCCCTGATTCAACCTCAAACCTGACAATTTTGTAGCCTTCAAAAATCTCGTAACTTGTTAAAAGCGCACCTGAAAGAACCAAAATCATTCCACACAAAAAAGTTCCAATGCTAAAATATTTCAGGCTGAAAGTCAAAGTCAGAAAATCGAAACCAATTAAAATTGAAGTAAGCACAAAAAGAGTTAGGGCGGAAACGTAGCAAAAAACGACGTTACGAACAATTTTTACCCTGAAAGCGAGTTTGATTAGCTGTTCAGAAATGCTTTTGATTCTTTCCTGGCTTTCATTTTCTTTTGACAAATTAATTAAATTTCGTTTTTCATCGTTTAACAAACGAATTCTGTTTACAATAATTGAGTACTTGCTGTTAATTCCCAAAATTAACAAGCCACAAGCATTAATCATCACAGCAGGAGCAAGCATTAATTGAATTAGTTGCAAAATTATTTCATTTGAGAATTTAGCCATAAAAAATTACTTCCTGAATTACTTTTTTAGTTTTGTTTTTTCGCTTTTGCAGGAACGTCCTTTGTGTTTCTAACCAAAACGCAAAGCAGTTATTCCTTCTTTGTTTGTTCCTGCCTGAATTTAGCAAACTTCTAAACAATTACCACAAATTAAACTGAGCTGTATCCCTTTAACTGGAGAAAAAAGTTGAAGTTAATTTTTTTTGTTTTTAAAAAGCGTAAGCCCCGCCAAGAAGCGTGGATTCAGCGAAAATTTCAGTGATCGCCTCACACAACAAACTTGTGAGGGTCTGACTTGCAGTCAGGCTCTCACTTCTTTCAGCGGGTTTTACGCTTCTTAGCGGAATTCACGCCGTTTGTTCTGAAAGCGTAACTTTTGTCTAAACACAGATTTTTGGGATTTCAGAATTAACGGGATTTTTTTGGTTTAGCGTAAACCCCGCTAAGAAGCGTGGATTCCGCAAGATTTTCAGTGAGGGTCTGACTTGCAGTCAGGTTCTCAACTTCTTCAAGCGGGTTTTACGCTTCTTAGCGGAATTCACGCTGGTTGTTTTGAAAGCGTAACTTTTGTCTAAACACAGATTTTTGGGATTTCAGGATTAACGGGATTTTTTTTGGTTTAGCGTAAACCCCGCTAAGAAGCGTGGATTCCGCAAGTTTTCAGTGAGAGCCTTACACTCACAAACTTGTTGTTAACAATTTTTTGCAACCAATTTTAAACCCATTAAAAGTTTTAAATAAAAAAAAATGTTGTAACACACTTGCTTAATTCTTAATTTTATTTTTTTAAAGGAAAATTTTATGGAACTTCTGGTTTCTCCGAAACAAGCACAAAAAATTGATAAAATCACAACCAATGATTTTGGCTTAGCTGAAACAATTTTGATGGAACTTGCTTCAAAATCCGCCTTTGACCTGATAAAAACCAAAATTCCAAACCTGAAAAATACTTCCTGCCTTGTTTTTTGCGGAAAAGGAAACAACGGAGGCGATGGTTTTGTCGTTGCAAGATGGCTGAAAAATTATTCCGTAAACGTTCAAATTATTTTGCTTTGTGATGAAAATGAAATTCAAGGCTTGCCAAAAGAAAAACTTGAACTCTACAAAAAAATCAATGGTTTCGTGAAAGTTCTTACTTCAAAAAATGAGTTTGAAAGCCTGCAAAAACCTGATTTCATCGTTGACGCAATTTTGGGAACAGGTTTTCACGGCAAACTTTCAGATTTTACGGCAGAAGTTGTGAAAAAAATTAACTCCCTGAACACAACGGTTTTTGCTCTTGACGTTCCAACAGGTTTGAACGGTGAAAACGGAATTTGTGAAAATGAAGCCGTAAAATCCACGTTTACAATTACTTTTGGAAAAGCAAAAACAGGACTTTACCTGAATTCTGCTAAAAATTTCACTGGTGAAATTTTCACTTTTGACGTTGGTTTCCCGGCAAAAGCAAACGAAAAAGCAGGTTTTACGGCAAAATTAATCTCTCAAAGCTCCGCTTGCGAACTTTTGCCAAAACGAAATTTTGATGCTTACAAAAATTCGGTTGGCAAAGTTTTTATTTTTGCAGGCTCAAAAGGAATGACCGGAGCAGCAATTTTGAACTCAAAGGCTTGTTTAAAAGCGGGTTGCGGGCTCGTAATTTTAGCTGTTCCTGAGGATTTGAACGCAATTTTTGAAGCAAGTTTGATTGAAACGATGACTTTTCCTTACAAAATTTTTGATGGTTTTGCTGAAAAAATAAACTGGTCTGACGTTTGCGTTGTTGGTTCAGGTTTGGGAACTTCAGAACAAACTAAGGAGCTTTTCATAAAATTTGTTTCGCACCTGAAAAAAGCGGAAAAACCAACTGTTTTTGACGCTGACGCACTGAACATTTTTGCAGAACAAAATGATTTGATGAAAAATTTGCCTGAAAACTCAATTTTTACTCCACACTTTGGTGAGTTTGCGAGGCTCACAAAACTTGACTTGGAAACAATCAGGCAAAACGTTTTGGAAATTGGAAAAGATTTCGCAAAAAAGCACAAAGTAACGCTTGTTTTGAAGGGTTCGCCGACTGTGATTTTTAGCGGAAACGAAATTTTTGTAAACTCAAGCGGCAACTCAGGGATGGCAACAGCAGGTTCAGGTGATGTTTTAACGGGGATTTTAGGTTCGTTTTTGGCTCAAAAAAAAGATGCTTTGGAAAGTGCCGTTTTGGGGACTTTTCTTCACGGGTTTTCGGGAGACTTAGCTAAAAATGCACTGACAGAATTTTCTGTTAGTGCAAGTAACCTGATTGATTTTTTACCAAAAGCGATTTTAATGACAAGAAATTAGCTTTTTTTTGCTGGAAAATTAATTTGAAAATTCATTTTTTTAGAAATTCCGACAAAACTGACACTAGCTTGATTGATTGAACCAAAACACCCGGCAACATTTTCTCCACCTTTGATGTTTGTACGTTCGCTTGGTTTTGAATAGTGTATTTT
>JADZEA010000185.1 GCA_020850775.1 bacterium | reverse complement strand
TTAAGCGGTCATTGAGCGAAGCCGAAATGCACGCTGGTTTTTCTGAAAGCGTAAACTCCGCCAAGAAGCGTGGATTCCGCAACTTTTTTAAGCGGGTTTTACGCTGAAAGCGGAACTCACGCTGGTTGTTTCTAAGTCTCAGTTCTTCTCAATTATTTTTATCTCTTCTTCGTTCAAGTCGTAAAGTTTGTAAACCATCAAATCTATCTCTCTTTCAAGTTCTGACGTGTTTGCTCCTTTCGCTTTACCTGACAAAATCAATTCAACTTTCTCAACAAATGGTAACTGCTCCTGCTCACTTAAACGAGGAACAGGAAGCTTTCCGATGTAGTAGTTGTTGAAATGCATTGTTCTAATTGCACAACAATAAACAAACTTGTAAAAATACCAACTTGCAAAAGAAGAATTTAAAATCGATAAAATAAATTTGTAGTTAAACTCAAATGTTAGTAAAATTGTGTTTTGAACAGTGTCCAGAGTTAAAAGCGTTCCGTTACTGTCAAAAAACGAAGTAATTTTAATGTGCGGTAATGGATTTTGGATGTGAGCAATTATGTCTTGAGAAATAATTTTGGGTACTAAAATCAATTTTATTTTTTCCAAATGTTTAGACAAATCATTTTTATTAACGTAACCTTTCATTTCTCTTAACCGATACCTGGAAATACTTTTTCCGCCTAAAATTGGAAAATCTCCCTTTTCTTTGATTTGTTTTCTATCAAATGAACAACCTGATAAAGTTTTAGAAATTTCATTCAGGTAAACAAGATTCGTTTGTTTCAAAATTTTTTCAGCAACTTGCAACTCTTCTTGAGAAACATCACAAATCCACGCCTTAAACTTTTCAACGGTTTTTTTAGAAAATCTGTTTGAACGTGAAAACTGTTCGTTCAGAAATTTTTTTGCCTCGTAAGTTTCTTGTAATATTTCTTTACCGCAAACAAAAACTACTTGCTCAAGCAGTACATTTTCAAAAGCCTTTTCAACATCAACTAAAACAATTGTTCCTTTAAGCAGGGCTTTAACAAGAGAAAACCAGCTTTCCGAGTAAAGCAAGGATTTTGGAACAATGAAAGAAAAAATTCCATCACTTTTTGTAAACTGATTCTTTGCAAAATCAATAAAAATTGAGGCACTGTTTGAATTTTTTGTGTCCTTTACTTTTTTAAGTATTTGCGTGAGTAAATTTTTTTCAATTTTTGCACCGTAAGGCGGATTTCCAATCACAACGTCAAAGCCTTCTTTTTGGCAAAACATCCACTCGGAATCAAAAAAAACAGCACTTTGGTTTTGGTTGTAAGGATCCCAGGAAACCAAAAGTTCGGAGTCTTTTGAGCCTAACCCTTTTTCAAAAAGCTGTTTGAGTTCTGTTCTGAGCCGTTGGTCTTGTTTTCTGCAGAAGTCTTTTTCTTTTTGTGTTCTTGCGTTAAAATGTTTTTCACGGATTTTTCGGAGTTCGTTTTCCTTACTGTTGATTTCTTCAAGCTCAAAAATGCTGACTTGTTTAGTTTTGGTAACGCCAAGCAACGAGTTTGCACAAATGAATTTTGTTTCAAGGTTTGGCAAAGTCAGGATTCCAAAATTTTCTTTGGATTGGTTTTTGGTTTGGTGGATGACCAAAGAGATGAAAAATCTTAGTTTTGAAATTTGGATTGCGGCTGTTTGGATGTCAAGCCCAAAAATGCAATTTTCAATGAGGAAAAGTTTGCGTGAGTAGTCAAGTTCATTTTTATCGGAAAAAATGTTTTTAATGTTTTCAAGCCGTTCGCTGAGTTCGTTTTCAGCTTTTTCCCGAGCTTTGAAGTCGTTGATTTTTTCAGCAGTTTGGATGTCTTGCCTGATTAGTTCTTCTTGTTTTTGGATTTGCAGTTCTTTCCATTTTTCGTTTTCGGGGTCAAGTTTTGAAAGGAAGTAAACGAGTTTGTGCAAAATTCCCATCGGAAAAGCACCTGAACCGCAAGCAGGGTCAAGGATTTTTACTTCGTTGACAGCAGAAATCAGGCTTTTGGTTTCACTTTCATCAAAAGGAATGTCTTTTTCGGTGTAAGAAAGAGTCTGCCTTAAGAAATCTTGCAAACATTTTTTTTGTTCTTCATTTTTGTATTTTTCAAAATTTTTGCTTAACCTTTCACTGAAGTAAGCAACTAAACTTTCGTCAACCATAAAATCCACGATTTCTCTTGGCGTGTAAAAAGAGCCTGTTTGTTTTCGTGCAGTAGTTTTTGTTTCTTCGTTGTAGGAAGCGAGCAGGTTTTCAAAAACTCTTCCTAAAAGTTCAGGGTCAAGTGCGATTTCTTCTTCAACAGGCGTGTTTTCAGCGATTGTAAACTTGTAGTGTTTCAGGATTCTGATTAGCCCTTCAGTTTCATAATTTTTATTTTTTGTTTCTAAATCTTTGTTTAGGTCAACCTGTTGTTTTTCACTGAAAAAGAGCGAGTTTGGAACTGAAAGCCTTTCAAGGTTTTTAGGGTTTTCGCTGAAGCAATCTGTTTTTTCGGTTTCGGAATCCAAGCACTCAAAAAGTCCGCCGTTCAGGAAAGGAATTTCGGCGAAGAGTTTTTCAAGCGAGTCTTCATTTTTGAAACAATTTTTGTAACGAAAGCGGAAGTGATTTTGGAAATCGGGATTTTTTCCCTGAAAATTTTTATCGGAGCGGAATTTTCTTTCTGAAATCGGGACGTTGAGAGTAGCGAAAAAGAGGTTTTGGAGAATTGCACGGTAAAAAGTAGTTTTTGGAGGTTCAAGGTCGTTAAGGATTGTTTTCAGTTTTTCTTCGCTGAAAAGTTCATCAGAAATCAAGCCTTTTTCTTTCAAAAACCAAACAAAAATCAATCTTGTAAGCAAACGAATCAGATTTTGAGCGTTTCGTGTTTCAGTATTTTTTTCTGTAGGGAATTTTACCTGTTGTAAAGCCCGGAAGTACCAGTTTGAGATTTCATTGTAGAAATTTTTGTTAAGCTCGTTAATGTCAAGCACTTCTTCCCAAGCCTTGTGAAGTGCAAAAAAATTATTAATTTTTTGTTTTTTTGAAAGTTCTTCAAAAGTCAGGTCAAAAAGGATTTCAATGTGAGCGCGGTGTGGATTTTCAAAATTAATGTCTTTGATTAGCGTAACTTTTTCGAGGACGTTTTTAGTTTCGTCGGATTTATTTTTTCGTCTGTTAATGATTGCGATTGTGATTTTGGTTTTGTGTTTGAAAAGGACGAGAACGTGAGTTTGGAAGATTTTGTTAATGCTTCTTGTAGCCTGAGCGAGTTCAGTTCTTGAGAAATTTTCTTTTTCAAGTTCAATTGCAAAAAAGATGTAGGAACTGAAGTTTTCAGGTTGCACTTCGTTTGGGAGAAGTTGAGTGTTTTGTTGAAAACTGATTTCTCTGTCAGTGATTTGAAAAATGAGGTGAACGTTTGTCCAATTTTCAAAAAGTGCTTTTTTTATTAAGTTAGTTTGTTTGTTTTGTTGCTGTTCGTAGTTTTGGAATCTTAGTCTGAAATCCTCTTTAGTGATGTTTTTAGTTCGTGAACTTTGGTAGCCTAAAAGTCTGAAGAAATTGTTAGCAGCGGTTTTCAGGTCGTTAGCAGCGAAAGTTTTCAGGCTTTCTTCAATTTTGGTTTTTAGTTCTGTGCTCATTTTTTTTCCGGGATTTAAGTTTAGGCAAGAATTTAATTCTTTTTGTGTCCTGCGGGTGTTTTTTTTAGAAGCGTAACTCACGCTGGTTGTTCTGAAAGCGTAACTTTTGTCTGAACACAGATTTTGGGATTTAAGGATTAACGGTTTTTTTTTGGTTTAGCGGAACTCACGCTGGTTTTCCTGAAAACGTAACTTTTGTCTGAACACAGATTTTGGGATTTAAGGATTAACGGGGTTTTTTGGTTTAGCGTAAACCCCGCCAAGAAGCGTGGATTCCGCAAGTTCTTCAAGCGGGTTTTACGCTGAAAGCGGAACTCACGCTGGTTTTCCTGAAAACGTAACTTTTGTCTGAACACAGATTT
>JADZEA010000184.1 GCA_020850775.1 bacterium | reverse complement strand
TCGGGAACTGTTGGTGGTTCACCACTAATTTCAGAAAGTAAATTTTCAACCGGGCTAAAAGGATAAAGTGGCATTAAAATCCAGTTCCCTTTGTTTTGCTGTTCAAAAGTTTTTTTAAGTTCGCGGTAGTGTGGTTCACCGTAAAGATTTTTCCCAAAAACTTCCGTTTGCCCAAACTGTGAGCCTTCGTAGTGTGGAACAGGAAAAATTTCGCTGAACAAATCCGAAACTGCGGGAAAATAATAACTTCCCCCGTAGCAAACAATTAATGCCTTGTTGTTTATGAATATTGGATTTAAGAAAGAAATTAAATACAAAACTCCTATCACAATCAAAGAGTAGTAACCTCTTTTCAGCGTTTTGAACTTTCTTAATCTTTTTTTGAGGATTGAATCCGAAAATGTTTCTTTCATTTTAACTTCCTAATTAAATCTGATTCTTGGGTCAATCGAAGCGTAGCACAAATCAGAAACCAAGTTCCCTAAAAGGCGGATGACTGTGTTGATGACCAAAAAACCAAGCACGGTTGGAAAATCTACCTGAACAATTGACTTGAAACTTAGCAGACCGATTCCGTCAATGTTGAACACTTTTTCAATCAGGTACGAGCCGACAAGAAAAATCCCAATCAAATGCCCGACTTGTGTTGCAAGAGGAATGAGCGAGTTCCTGACTGCGTGATAAAAAATTACTCTTTTTTCTGAAAGTCCTTTTGCAAAAGCCGTTCTGACGTAATCCTGGCTCAGGTTTTCAAGAAGTGAATTTTTCATCAAAACTGTCAGTGTAGCAAACGAACCAACCATGTAAGCGATTACGGGCAGGAAAGTGTGGTGAATTTGGTTCCAAACTTTTTCAATGAAAGTCAGTTCTTCCCAATTTGCAGCACGAAAACCTCCAAGCGGAAAAACATCCCAAAAACTTCCGCCACCAAAATAAACAAGCAACAAAGCGCCGAGTGCGTAGCCGGGAATCGCGTAACCAACAAAAACAATCGCACTTGAAATCACATCAAATTTTGAACTGTGTTTTACGGCTTTCATAATTCCAAGCGGAATGCAAATCCCGTAAGAAAGCAAAAACCCGATGATTCCAAAATAAAGTGAAATGTGAAGTCTGTCCTTAATCAGTTTCAAAACAGGCTCATCGTAAACGTAAGAAATTCCCAAATCGCCTGTGAGAACACCGCTAAAGGCAGTTTTGACGAGAGTAAGTTTTCCGTCTTTGTTTTCCTTGACGTTCCAGGCAGAAGTTTTGTACCAATTCTGAATTTGAACCATTTCGGGCAGTTCTTCATAATCTTCACTGAAAGCAAAGTCAGACCCGACGCCGCTTTCGTAAATCGCGATTTTGCCGTTTTCCTCAACAGGTTTTATCCATTTTTGCAGTTCGTAGGTTGTGTTTTCAATTTTTACGTACTCAATATTTTCTCTGAAACCTTCACCAATATTTATAGTTTTATCTTTAATTTCCCGCGGGTAAACTCCAAGCCAAATCAAGTAACGCGTAAAAATTGGTTTGTCAAGTCCGTACTGCCTTCTTAATTGTTCCAAAACGTCCGGTGAAAGTTCGTTACTGGAAGTTACCTGAGTAGAACCTCCGGATTCTCCACCAACCATTTGAGCTTGTTTGATTTGTAAAACAGCTCTCTCAAAAGGACCGCCCGGAACAAGTGCTAAAATGAAAAAAACTAAAATTGTGGTTCCCAAAAATGTTGGAATCATCAAAAGAAGCCTTCTGATAATGTAAGTAAGCATAAATTCCTCTTATTTTTATCAGTTATTTTTGTGCGACGGCGTTTCTTTTGTTCCAGTAGTCAACAATCATTGGAGGAACTTCTAACTTTTTATTTTTATCTGTTTTAGCTTCCTGAAGTGCTTTGTCTTTATCCGCATCGTACCACCACAAAGTAGGAACTACAACCCAATCTCCCGAATAAGTCAAACCTGATTCAGGCATTCCAAACTTGTTCCAGAAAGCGATTCTTGAGCCGTAAGGAGCAACCCAACCAAAAGAATAATTTTCTTCGCTGACTGCAATTGCATCAAGTTCCTGCATAAGTTTTACTCTTTCAGAAATTTCATAGGTTTTATCGTAAATATCGCAAATTTCGTCAATTCTTTTGTTTGCCATTCCTGTAATGTTGTTGGTTTCAACTTCTTTTGAATACTTTGAATGTAAAGACGTTTCGGGATTTGGGAAAACAAGTCCTGTCCAACCTTGATGGGTAACTTTAAATTTTTTGCCCATAACTTGTTCAAATTTAGCTTGTGGAGTTACGTTTACAAGGCTAAGTTTAATCCCGACTTTTTCCAAATCTTGTTGGAAAGGAGTAAAAATCCGCTCCCAGCTTTGGTCAATCATAAAATCGAGTTCAAAGTTTTTTCCGTTTTTTGTCAGATATTTTTGACCTGCTTTTTTTGTCCAGCCTGCTTCAGCGAGGAGTTTTACTGCCTGGTCAGGATCGTAAACCGGAAGAGGATTTTTAGGATTTTCGTAGATGCTTCCCTGAAAGTAAGAACGGCATCTTTCGTACTCACCAAAAAATAATTTTTCAATCAGTTGGTCAACGTTCCAAAGCATTCCGAAGGCTTTTCGCACACGGATGTCGTTGAAAGGCTCTTCCAAAGTGTTGTAAGCGAGACCTGACATTCCAAGTGGTTTGTAGTTGAAAATTTTTCTTTTTTGGATGAGTCCGCGTGAGATTTCGTCAACGTTAGTCGGGTCAAGTTCCTGAACCCACCACTGTGCTCTTGAAGGCATGTAAAAATCAAATTCACCTTTTTTAAATTTTTCAAGTTGAAGTCTGTCGTCAAGCACAAAAACAAACCTGATTTCGTCAAAATTATTCAAACCAATGTTTGCCTGGTAGTTTTCAGCCCAATAATCTTTTCTTCTTTTAAGAACAAGAACCTCACCTTTTTTGGTTGCGTCCTGGTCAAGAACGTAAGCACCACTTCCCGGCATCATTTGGAATTGATATTTTGTTAAATAGCCTTTTCCATCAATTTTATTTAAGTGATGCGAAGGGAAAATTACACGGGTAGAAAAATAAATGAAACTTCGCCAGTTAACTTTTTTGCATTTCACACTAACAATGTACTTACTTTCAGCGACAGGAAGTTCGTAGTTTTCTTCGTAAGTTCCGTTTGTGGAAGGGTCTTCAATGCCTTTGTCAACAAGAAGTTTGTAAGTTGCGACGACGTCTTCAGCAACTACAGGTTTTCCGTCTGACCACCTTGCATTTGGGTCAATTCTGAAAGTGTAAGTTGTTTTGTCTTCAGAAATTTTCCAGTGAGTTGCAAGTGCTGAATTGTATTTTAGTGTTTTTGAGTCAAGTGTAAGCAAGCCTTCGTAAACCATTCCTTCAATCATTGAAAGGATTTGGTGGCGGGTGTCTTTTCCTTCCGTTCTGTAAGTTGGAGGAAATTCATCCTGAACCATTGTAAAACTTCCACCTTTTTTAGCTTTTGGGTCGCCCTGAGGTTCAAAATCTGAAGCTGTTGTTTCCCAACCTTCTCCTGTAAAACCATTTCCGCCAAGTTCGGCAGAAACTGAAGGGTCAGCACCGTCTGAACCGTTGCCATTTTTTGCAATTTTGTTACCACTGTCTCCGCCGCAACTTGCAAAAATAAGCAAGGCACACAGAAACAACGTGTTTAGAATCTTAACGTTAGTCATTTTTACTCCCAATTTTGTTTTAATAAAAATTAATTTCTTTGTACAAAGGCAAAAATTCGCCAAACTTTATTTTAAAAACTTTCACTTCTTAAAGTGAGCCTGTTTTTTAATTTTATCTCAACTCGTAATTTAGCCAAAAAATTATTTAACTGTCTCATTGTTCAGGTTTTTAATTTTGGGTCCAAAGCATCACGAATTCCTTCACCAAGTAAATTGTAAGCCGTAACCGTGATAAAAACCATCAGTCCGGGGAAAATTGCAAGCCACCAGGCATAAGTTGAACCTCTTGCTCCGGCAAGGATTGAACCCCAGGTTACTTGTGTTGGCGGAACACCAAAACCTAAAAAACTTAAAGACGATTCAGTTAAAATTGCACTTGCGATTCCAAAAGCTGCCGAAATTAAAACGGGAGCAAGTGCGTTTGGCAAAATGTGTTTAAAAATTATTCGTAAATCCGAAAACCCCAAAGCCTGCGAAGCAACAACAAATTCCTGATTACGAACCCGCAAAAATTCTCCGCGTGTGAACCTTGCAATTCCTGTCCAGCCTGTCAGACCAATCGCAATCATTACAAGCCAAATGGAAGATTCATAAATTGCGGCAATCGTAATAATCAGAAAAAACGAAGGAAAAGTTATCACGACTTCAATTAACCTTGAAAGAATAATGTCAACCCAACCTCCGTAGTAGCCTGCAAGACAACCAAGCACTATTCCAAGCAAAAGTGCAACTCCCATTGAAACAAGCCCGATTGAAAGCGAAATGCTTGCTCCTTCAACCAAACCTGCAAGAACGTCTCTACCAGTTTCATCAGTTCCCAAAATGTGTTCAAAACTTGGTTCAGCAATTGGGTTTGATAAATCAACACCACTTGATTTGTAAGGAATTATCGGAAAAATTGATGATTCATAGTTTAATTCCTTCCAGTTTACGTTTGCAAACTCACCTTGCCAACTTGCAAAACCTAAATTTACAGCGTAATCTTTAAAAGCAGGAAAATAAATTTCACCTTTGTAAACACAGTAAATTGGTTTGTTGTTAGCAATTATGTTTGCACCAAAGGCAATAAAAATCAAAAAGCCAACCACAAACAATGCTCCCATTGCAAGCGAATTTTTCTTAAACTGTTTCCAGACAAGTCCCCAATAAGATTGTGATTTTTTAGCCATTTTAAATTATCCCTTTTTACTAAAAGCAATTCGCGGGTCAACAACACTGTACAGCAAGTCAGAAACCAAGATTCCCAAAAGCGTAAGCAACGCACTAACAGTCAGTGAAGCCATAATTACAGGAAAATCTCTCGCAGTAAGTGCAAGAAAAGTAAGTTTTCCAACTCCGTCAATGGAAAAAATTTGTTCAATGATTACACTGCCTCCAATCAAACCCGGTAAAAGTCCGCCAAGCAAAGTAACAATTGGAATTAGTGAATTACGAAGTGCGTGTTTGTAAACGACAATATTTTCGGATAAACCTTTTGCCCTTGCAGTTCTGATGTAATCCTGGCGAATTACCTCAAGCATTCCGCCACGCATTTGCCTTGAGAGAAAAGCCAAAGAACCGTAAGTGTACATTGCAACAGGCAAAAACAAGTGATGAACTTTGTCTGAAAAAATATCCCAGCTTGTCCAGTCAGAAGGAATAAAAGTTGATTTCAATCCTCCGGGTGGAAAAATATCAAGAAAATCTCCGCCACCAAGAAAAATTATTGCCATTGTAGCAATCCAAAAACTTGGTAAAGAGTAAAGGATAAAAAGCGTAAAAGTAGAAATTTTATCAAAAACTGAATACTGGTGAGTTGCAGAGTAAATTCCAATCGGAATCGCAATCAGGTAAGCTAAAACAATTGACAAAAAATCTAAAAGCAAAGTTATCGGGATTGTTTCAACAAATTTATCAAAAACAGGTTTGCTGTCCTGAAAAGAAATCCCTAAATCGCCTTTCAAAGTATTTGTAAGCCAAATGTGGTACTGATTTTTTAATCCGTTCCATTTTGGCGGAGCTAAAGAGCAATAAAAAAGAGGTTTGTCAAGGTTAAAACGAATGCGAATTTGTTTCAAAGTAGCTTCAGTAACTTCTTTGTTACGTGTTGTGTTCTCCATGTTTGTTCTTCCGGAAATGATTTCCGCAGGGTCACCGGGTGCAAGTTTTGGAATTGTAAAAATAACAATTGAAATCAAAATCAAAGTCGGAATCATCACAAGAATTCTCTGCAAGAAATAAGTCGCCATAAAATTTCCTCAAAAATTACTTTAATCAAGAAATAAAAATTGGAATTGAGAAAATACCTCTTTTCTCAATTCCTAAATTCTTAATTAGTTAGCCGCTAAATCGCTTTTGTATTTTTGTAAAGGTGTTGGAACCCACCATTTTGTAGCATCGTAACCAGGTCTGACAGGATACCACTCAACTCCTTGAAAACGTTTTTGGATTGCAACTCTTTCTTTGTACCAAAACAAAAATGTGTAAGGTTGGTTGTCGTAAAGGATTTGCTGAAACTCTTTCATTAATGCTTTTCGCTTTTCAGGGTCAAGCTCTACTCTGTTCAGTTCAAGAAGTTCGTCTGTTCGTTTATCGTTCCAACTGATGTGATTTGAGCCTTTGTTTGCTGCTTGTGTTGAATGCCAGATTTGGTAAGGATCCGGTCTCGTAACTTCTCCAACCCAACCTAAAATCGTGCAATCAAAATCGTGTGAATCAACTTTATCAAGAAAAACTGCCCATTCCAAAGTTCTGACGTCAGCAGAAATTCCTGCTTTTTTGTAGGTGTCAGCAAGAATAATTGCAAGGTTTTTTCTAACGTCGTTTCCCTGATTTGTCAGAAATGAAAATTTAAAATCCACTTTTTTCCCGTCAATTACTTTGTCAAGAATTCCGTCTGAATCCGTGTCTTTCCAGCCAGCTTCCGCAAGTAATTGCTTGCCTTTTTCCATACTGTATGGAATTGTTGTGAGAGTTGTATCGCATTCAGGCATTTCAAAGTAAATCGGTCCGTTACAGACTTTTCCCATTCCAAACATCACGTTATCGATAATTAGCTGTCTGTCTGTCAGGTAAGTCATTGCTTTTCTTACTTTTACATCTTTAAAAATTGGGCTTAGATTGTTCCAGCCAAGGTAGTAGTAGTAAGGAAGGAAAAAGTCTGCTTTGTCAAAATTTTCCTTAAACTTTGGAGTGTCAAGTTGCTTTGTGTACTGAATTGGTTTAATTCCTGTGATGAAGTCAATCTTTTCAGCTTTAAGGTTTACAATCGCAACCTCCTGATCGTTAATCACTTTGAAAATCACTTTGTCAAGGCAAACCTTGTAGTCCGGATTTTGTTTTTGCCAGTAGTTCGGGTCTTTTACCAAAACTATTTTATCGCCTTGTTCCCAACTTTCAAACTTGTAAGGTCCGCTTCCCATCGGTGCACGGTCAAGTTCTTTTGAGTTCATTCTTTCAGCAAACTTTTTCATCGCAGCAACAGCTGGTTTTGCTTCAAGTTTTGACTGGTCGGTTTTTCCAAGTTCTTTGTAGTAGTTTTCAATGTCTTCAAAAGAATAAAGTTTTGTCAAACCTTCTGGGTCGTAGTAATTGGAAGGCAAAACAGTTCCGCCTAAAAACGCATCGTTTTTAAAGTAAACTTTACCACAATTGTAGCTGATTGTGTTTTCGTCAATCACAGTGGCAGATTTTGCGTCGTTGTAATAATTTCTTAGCGGAGCATCGTCAACGAAAGGATTTTTGATTGCTTTTAGTGTAAAAAGGCAATCGTGAGCCGTTACAGGTTTTCCATCTTGAAAGTAGGCATTTTTGCGAATTTTAAAAGTGTAGGTTAATTTGTCTGCCGAAATTTCGGGCATTTCTTCTGCAAGCTGCGGAATCAGGTCGTAAGGTTTGAATTTTTGCTGGGTTAACAGGCTTTCAAACATGTAGCTTTCAATGTCTGAAGAAGTAGCTCCCTGGCTTGTTACGGGATTGAGTTTGTCCGGGTCAGAAAGTTGGTGAATTATTGCCTGGTCGCCGTCAACTTTTGTTTGAAGGTCAACTTCTGCGTTGGATTGCTTTTCACCGCCGGATTTTCCGCAACCGTAAATCACGGCTAAACCTGCAACAGTCGTTATCAATTTGTTTTTCATTTTTTTATCCTCACTTTTAAAATTTTTCTCAGGCTTAATTTTTTTAAGGGTCAATTAAGCTAAAACTTTTTTCTTCTGAAAAGAAACTGTAATTATTTTTTTCTGAAAATTCTTCAATGCTTGCCAACTCAATTTTTCCGAGATTTTGTTCTAAATCTTTTGGAACATTCCACACAAAATCATTTTGAACCAGATTGTTTTTAAGCTCTGCTTCAAAAATTTTTACGTTTACATCGGGAAGTTTGCTCCAAACTATGAGCTTTGTCAGTTTTTCATTTTCACCTAAAAACCACTGAAAATTGATTGTTAAATCATCAAATTCTCTAAGTTTGGTTTGTGTCAAAATCATTTTTCCGTTTTGTGTTACGTTCTCAAAAATTTCTTCTGAAATTAATGCTTCCGCAATGATTCCTGCTGCATAATTTTCGTGTTTGAAGTCGTTTAAAAAAGAATGTAAAAGCATCACAAAATTTCTGTTCAAAGTGCCAATTTTTGGCAAAATTTCCTTAGCTTGCACGATTTGAATGTAATCTTTTTTGTTCAAACTTGAGTAAGGATAATAAAAATAATCGCTGTTAAAGACCTGATTTTGCGAGCCGTCTGAAAAATTGAACGAAAAAACTTTTCCATCAGAATTATAAATTACTTTTTCAAATTTTTCGGGGTTTTGCGTGTCCTGGTTTACGTAAGCAACAAAAGTTTTTGGCGAGTTATCAATCACAAGTCTGTTTTTATCAATAAAATTAAAATTTTTCAGGCTAATTTCAATCTGTGAGCTACTAACTCCAATTTCATTTTCGTTAAAAAGCCACAAAGAATCTTTCAGAGAATTTTTTTCGTTAGTTTTTTGAAAAATGTCCCAAACCAAAAAAATCACGGCAAAAACCAAAGCTGCCTGCAAAACAAAAATTGATTTGTAGTGTTTTGATGGTTTGTAAAGGTCTTTAAAATCAAGTAAAAGCAATTCTTTTGTACTTTCAAAAAAAACTGTTTCGGGCTTAATTTTTCTATGCTGAGAGAGTTTTAGTTGCTTGATAATTTCGTTCATTCTATTAAAATTTTCGCTTGTCATCTTTAATCATTCTCCAAAAAAATTGGTGCAACCATTCCTTGCACAGCCAAGTTTTTTTTGAGTTTGTCAATCGCTCTGAACTGTTTTACGTAAAGCTGCTCAATTTTGCAACCGAGGATTTCAGCAATTTTTATCGGTTTTACGCCTTCAAAAAATCTCAAGGTAATGATTAGCTGGTCTTCTGCCGGAAGCGAAAGAACTGCTGAACGCAAAAAAGCATCACGTTTTTCTTTGTCTATTGTTTGCCAGTCAATCTGATTTGAAAACTCAATTTGTGAGACGTCAAAGTCTTCGTCAAAGTATTTTTTGTGCCGAAAATGGTCAACGACGAGGTTGGAAGCGACTCTGTAGAGCCAACCTGAAAAGCAACCTGATTCAGCAGAGATTTTTTGTAAATTCAGTAAAGCACGCCTGAAAGTTTCCATCGTTAAATCTTCCGCAACTTCCTTAACTCCAACCCTGTGAATCACAAAATTGTAGATTTTTGGTGAAAAAATGTCGTACAGCTTTCCAAAAGCATTTTTATCGCCTTTTTGAGCCAAGTTCAAAAGGAATTTTTCGTAAATTTTTATCATTTTCAAACGGGATTTTATTCTTAAACTTTTTACTTTTTACCAAGACGAAAAAACTCAAAAATCTTTCACAACTTTTTTATTTTGGCTGTTTGTTTTCTCTCAATAATTTTTAATTTAATACTTAAAAACCACACTTAGACTTTTTTGTTTTCTTCAGGCGAAAGAAATATTTGCCACAAATCTTAGTCCCAAATCTTTTGAGCCAAAATTAAACCACATTTCGTAAAATTAATACTTCTTTTCACCCAACAAACAACTTGTTTAAATTTAACTTTACCTTTAAATTCTTTCAAAAACTATTTCTCAGTTTCCCATACCTTCAAAGGAATAATTTATGAACTTTAACAAATTAACTTGTCTTTTAATTCTTGCACCAGGTTTTGTTTTTGCACAACCCTGGATGAAAAATGTTGACCCAAACCAACAAAATAATTTTTACGAAATCCAAAGAGCCTTCAACGATTACTGGGAAGGTAAAACAATCGGTAAAGGTCAGGGTTGGAAACCATTCAAACGCTGGGAAGCATTTATGGAACCAAGAGTTTACCCAACCGGACAAATTTTCTCACAAACAGCACTTTGGGAAGCATGGGAACAAAAAAAAGCAACTTTCGGGAATGGCAAAGGTGCAAACCAAATTTCAAATGCAAACTGGACTTCAATGGGACCTGCACAAGTTATCACTTTTCCCGGAAATCCAAACTCTTACGGCTGGGGTTCAGGAAGAATAAATTGCATCGCAACCGACCCAAACAACACTAACACAATCTGGATTGGAAGCCCTTCCGGCGGACTTTGGAAAACTACCGACGGCGGAACTAACTGGATAAATTTCACTGACGACTTACCAACACTCGGCGTTTCTTCAATCGTGATTAATCCAACCAACACTAACGAAATTTTCATCGCAACAGGAGACGGTGATGCAGGCGACACTTACAGCATCGGAGTTTTGAAATCAACCGACGGAGGTGCAAACTGGAACACAACAGGCTTGAGCTGGAACGTTACAAATCTCAAAAGAATCACAAAACTTTTGATGCACCCGACAAACACAAATATTTTGATGGCTTCAACAGGAGACGGAATTTACAGAACCACAAACGGCGGAACAACCTGGGTTAACGAAGTCAGCGGAAATTTTCAGGACATCGAAGTTGACCCAAACAACAACTCAGTTTGGTACGGAGCAAAAAGTGCAACCGGAATTTACAAATCAACCGACACAGGAAACAACTGGACCTTACTTTCAGGAGGACTTCCTGCCTCAACAAGCAGAATCGCAATCGCAATCACAGGAGCAACAAACCCATCAACAATTTACGCTCTTTTCAATCCTTCAACAACAGGAATCTGGAAATCCACAAACGGCGGAACAAACTGGACAATGACAAACAACACCGTCAGCCTCGGTTCACAAGGCTGGTACGACATTACTCTTGGAGTTTCCCCGACAAACGCAAATTTTGTCATTGCAGGAATGGTAAATATTTTTAAATCAACTGACGGAGCCATCAATTTTTCTGCCGCAAACAGCGTCCCCGGACAAGGAACAATGCACGTTGACCACCACGCTTTGGAATTCGTAAACGGAACAACCGTGCTTGCCGGAAACGACGGTGGAATTTTCAAAACAACAGATTCAGGAAACACCTGGACAAACATCAGCGGAAACCTTAACATTCGTCAGTTTTACAGGCTTGGAGTTTCGCAAACTTCACCTGATTTTATGCTTTGCGGAGCTCAGGACAACGGAACAGCAAGACACAACACTAACGGTTTCTGGGAAAAAGTTACTGGTGGTGACGGAATGGAATGCGCAGTTGACCCGACAAACGCAAACATCGTTTACTCTTCCTCACAAAACGGGAACTTTTACAAATCTACGAATGGTGGAAATTCTACTTTTGGAATTAACAACGGAGTCGCTGAAAGCGGCGCGTGGGTAACGCCTTTCATAATTCATCCGACAAATCCAAACACACTTTACAGAACAACGACCAAAGTTTACAAAAGCACTGACGGAGGTTCTAACTGGTTGGCGATTAGCGGAGCTTTGACAGGCGAAACTTTAACGACGCTTGCAGTTTCAGGGTCAAACCCAAACACAATTTACACTTCAAGTGGCTCAACAATCTACCGGACAACAAACGACGGCAGTAACTGGACAAACATTTCTTCAAATTTACCCGGTAATTCAATTACTTACGTTGCAATTCATCCAACTGACGAAAACACTGTCTGGATTACGATGTCAGGCTTTGCCTCAAGCTCCGGACAAAAAGTTTACAAAACTACAAACGGCGGAACAACCTGGACGAATGTTTCAGGAACTCTTCCCGACATGCCTGTAAACTGTGTTGCCGTTGACCCACAAAATCCAAACGACGTTTACGTCGGAACTGATTTGGGAATTTTTTACTCATTTTCAGGTGGTGGAAACTGGGCTGATTTTAGTACTGGTCTGCCAAACGTTGTTGTGAACGAACTTGAAATTCATTCGGGAACAGGGAAAATTCGTGCCGCAACTTACGGAAGAGGTTTGTGGGAAAGTCCGCTCGAAAGTGCTGTTCCGCCAAACATTAATGCAAGTTCAAACTCTGTCAACAAAATTTTGGCGGTTGGACAAACGGCAAACGAAATTCTTTCAATTTCAAACACAGGCACAAACACAAACCTTTTCTTCACAGCTGCACTCCAAAACGTAACTCCAACTGCTCCGGTTGTTCAAAAAAACCAAACTGCACAAACCACAGGTTTGCCAAACTTAACGAAAGGCAGCTTACTTCAAAACGGAACCGGAAATCCGCAAACGGAAAGTGCAGGAGGACCTGACGCTTTTGGTTACGAGTGGAAAGATTCCAACGAAACAAACGGACCAACTTACTCCTGGACAAGCATTTCAGGAACTGGAAATTTGGTAAGCTGGACGGCAATTTCAACTTACGACGCAAAAGACGAAGGGAACGCACTTTTGCCAATCGGTTTCAGTTTTCCTTACTACGGAAGCAATTTTTCAAGCGTTTTTGTCAGCAGTAACGGGTTTTTGTCATTCGATAATTTTTCCGGAAATTTGTGGACGAATCAGGGATTTCCAAACAGTGCAACTCCAAACAACCTGATTGCAGGCTTTTGGGACGACCTTGACGGAAGTTCACAGGGAAACGTTTACTACCAAACTGCCGGTAATAATTTTATTGTTCAGTTTGATAACTGGCCCCGTTACGGGACTACAACCGGAGAAACTTTTCAGATAATTTTGAGTTCTGACGGAAAAATTAAAATTCAGTACAACTCAATGAACGGAACTTTGACAAGTGCGAGTGTTGGGATTGAAAATTCTAACGGAACCGACGGTTTACAGGTTGTGAACAATGCAAGTTACGTTGCTAACGGATTAGCAATTGAATTTGCAGTACAAAACGAGTGGATTACAGTTTCACCTGAAAACGGAACAATTTCAGGAGGCGGAAGCACAAACTTAACTCTCGCTTTTGACTCAAACGGGCTTTCAAACGGAACTGTTTACACTGCCGATTTAGTCATCAATTCAAACGCTGTAAACTCACCAACGCTGACGATTCCAATAAATCTTGTGGTTGGTTTGGGACAAATGGCGGCAGTAACAATTGTTAAAAATGTTGGTGGAATTGTTCTTTCGTGGAGTTCGGTAACAGGAGCAACAAGTTACAAAATTTACAGAAGCACAAATCCGGGTTCAGGTTTCACGCAAGTTGGAACT
>JADZEA010000183.1 GCA_020850775.1 bacterium | reverse complement strand
GTTTCCATAAAAATCTGTAATTATTATTGTTGAGTGGCTTTGTTCAACTGCCTGAAGCAATTTTTTCTGTTCTTCATAAATTTTTCTTAATTCTTCTTCAAGTTCAACACGTTTGGTGATGTCTCTCGTTACTGCAATAATGTGTGGTTCACCGTTTAATTTAATTATTCTTGCTGACATCAAACCAACGATTATTTTTCCATTTTTTGCTCTGAATTTTGCTTCAAAATCTTTCACACTGCCTTTTTCCAAAAGCGTTTGCACAAACTTTTGGCGAGCTTCAGGACTTACCCAAATCCCAAGTTCAAGCGTAGTTTTGCCAAGCACTTCTTCTTTTGTGTAGCCCGTGATTTCAGTAAAACCCTGATTAACGTCAACACACAAACCATTTTCTAACTTGTTAATGTTTATTGAATCGGGACTTGTGATGAACGCAAGACGAAATTTTTCTTCACTTTCAAAAAGTTGGTGCTGTGTTTCGCGTTGGGTTGAAACATCCTCAAAAAGCATTAAAACCAACCCTTCAGCAACGTAAGAAAAGGTCAGCAAAAACAAACTTTCCTTTTTACAAAAAACCAAATCGCAGCAGGATTCTTTCTTTAAAACGGTTTTTTGCTCGCAAACCTGATTTAACCAACCAAGCATTTCAGAAACGTTACAGCAAAAATCTGAAACACTTTTTCCTAAAATTTCAGTAGGTTTATTTTTTGTAAGTTCTTTAGCTTTAGAATTCAGGCTGACAAGCACAAAATTTGCTTCTGTTTTTTTCCAAACGTAAACCGGTAAAGGCATTGCGTCGTAGAGTTTAGTAAAAAAATTCCCCTCCATAAAAGAATCTTCTAAAGGTTCCTTCATTTTTAATAACCTCCTAACTTTTTTATTTTTAGAAATTTAAGGCTAAAAGAATCTTCTAAAGGTTCCTTCATTTTTAATACCCCCCTAACTTTTTTATTTTTAGAAAATTAAGGCTAAAAAACAGAAAAACACAGATAATTTTTTGTTAACAATTTTTTAATAAAATTTCGGCTTCTAAACCGTAGTTTTTGCCAAAGCAACCGTTTTGGTCAAAGAAATCGTTACAGAACCTAAAACCACCAAAACCGCTCCTGAAATTCCGGGCAAGGTAATTTTTTCCACCTGGAGAAGTTCAGGAAAAAACTGAGTTGTCAAAGTCAGACAAATAATTGTCATTATTGGAGTTAATGCAAGAATTGAGCTAACCTTCGTTGCTTCAATGTGTACGAGTGCTTCTGCAAAAGTTCCGTAAGCAAAAATCGTGTTCAGCGAACAAAAAATTAACAGCCAAAGGTGTAAACTATCAAGTTTTTGGATTTGCAGTGGCGAAGTTGTCGGTGTAAAAACCAAAAAACAACCGAAGTAAATTAGAAACATTATTTTTTGTGAAGAAAAAGTTGAAAGCAATTTTTTTTGTGCAAGTGCGTAAGTTGCCCACGTAACCGCCGCAAGAACGACTAAAAAGACACCCGAAAAGTAATCTTTATCGGTGCTGAACATTTCGGTCAATTTTTCATTGAAAAACAAAACAAGCCCGATAAGAACAATCAAAAAACCTAACCACTGATAAAAATTGAACCGTTCCTTGAAAAAAAACATCGCTCCAATTCCAAAAAAAATCGGTGCAAGCTGAATGAGAACCTGCGTGTGTGCCGGTGAAATCAACCTTAGTCCCAAAAGGTAAAGAATAAAATTTCCCGCAAGACCCAAAGTGCTTACTACAAGCAGAAAAACCGTTTTTTTGTCTAAAAGGCTAAGTTTTGGCAAGCTCTTTTTGTAAGCTAAAGACAAACAAAGCAGCAGACTTGCAACCAAAAATCTGTACCAGGTGATTGTGTAAGCATCCATTTCTTTGAGCAAAATCTTTTGTGCAATTGGCAGAACTCCCCAAAAAAGCACCGTGTTCAGCGAGAGTAAAATTCCTAAGTAAAGTCTTCCTGTAACCATTTTTTCCCTTGTAAAAATTTGTGGCAAAGTTACGCGATTTATCACGGGATTTTTTGTTTATTTTTTCAGAAGCAAAGATTTCAGACTAAGTGCGAAAAATCAATTGAATTACTTTTTCGCTTCTGCTAAATTGTTTGCACTTTTTTTAGAAAGGTTTTAAGAAATGGATTTTGAGTTTTTAGGAAAAATTTCATCGGGAACTTTTGGGACTGTTCACAAAGTCCAGGAAAAAGTAAACCATAAAATTATGGCTTTAAAACTAATCCATCCTCATTTTCAGCAAGAAAAAACAAGAATTCAAAGAGGTTTTATCTCTGCTTCAAAAGTTTCTCACGTGAATTGTGTAAGAATGTTTGAGTGGATTGAAAATGAAAAAGAATTTGGGTTTTTGATGGAATTTATTGATGGAAAACCAATTTCGGTTCTAAAAAATTCTCCTCTTCTCAAAATCTTGCAAGTTCTGATTCAAGTCTGCAACGGACTTGACGCTTTGCACAAACACAAACTCGTTCACAGAGATTTAAAACCACAAAATATTTTAATTAATGAAGATGAAAAAGTAAAAATTACAGATTTTGACTTGATAAAACTTGATGACGCAAGCACTCTGACAACAACCGGAGCATTTATTGGAACTGTAAAATATTCTTCCCCTGAACAGTGTAAAGATGCAACAAAAATTGATTCACGAAGCGACCTTTACTCACTTGGAGTAATTTTTTACGAGCTTCTTACAGGAAACGTCCCTTTTAACGGAACAAATTTTGCCGAAATCGGGCTTGCTCACCTTCGTTCCCCTTTAGTTTCTCCAAAACAATTTGTTCCCGATTTGCCTGAAACGATTGAAAAAATAATCAAAAAATTACTTGAGAAAAATCCGAAAAACCGTTTCCAGACTGCCCGTGAAGTTGCTTTTGAACTGAATAATTTTTTAAGCCAAAGTGATGCAATTGAGCTTGAAACACTTGGAGATTTTTTGCTTCCGCCAATTTTTGTTGGCAGGAATGAAAACCTTAGAACTTTAGAAAATGCTTTTACCGAAACAACAAGTGAAAAAGGAAAAGTAATTTTTATTTCAGGTGAATCGGGAATTGGAAAAACAAAACTTTGGGAAGAATTCAGAATTGGTTTAAGCTACCAAAAAGCACAGATTTTTGAAACTTCCTGCCAAAAAAATGGCAATGTTTACGAACCTTTGCAAAAAATACTTTTGAAAACTATTGATTCTTTAAGCTCAAAATCAAATCCTGAAAAAGCTGAAATGCTTGGAAAATTTGCTTGGGATTTGGTAAAAATTGCTCCGGAACTTTCCAAAATGCGTTTTTTTCAAATTATTAACAAACAAACAGAACCCGATGAAAAAAACATTCGTTTGTTTGACACACTCGCAAATTTTTTCAAAAAACTTGCTTTTGAAGGAAACACTCTGATTCTTTTTTTTGACGACCTTCAGTGGATTGATGAAGCAAGCTGTAAGTGTTTGTCTTTTTTGCTTCGTGCTTTAAAAAACTCTCCTGTTTTGTTTGCCGGAACTTTCAGGCAAGAGGAATTTGCACAATCCAAACTTCCGAAACTTTTTACGGAAACGGAAAACATCGCTGAAATTCTCGTTTTAAAGCCTTTGGAAGTTTCAGCAGTTTCAGAAATGCTAACTTCAATGCTTGGAAAAATTGACCCTGTAAACACACGTTTTGCGATGGAAATTTTTAAGCAAACTGAAGGAAACCCACTTTTCATTCACGAAATTATGCACCACCTTGTTGAAACAAAAAAACTTCACCGAAAAAATGGTAATTGGGATGTTGACGTTGAAACTTTTAGTGAATTAATTTTGCCTCAAAGCATTCACCAGGTAATTTACGAACGTTTAAAATCAATTGAAACAGAGCTTTACAATATTCTTGAAATTGCTTCTGTAATTGGTAAAAACTTTGACTTAAAAACTTTAGCCGAAGCGATTAATTTACCAAACAACAAAATCATTCGCAAACTTGACGACGCAAGAGAGTTAAGGCTTGTTGAAATTCTGGAAGACACTGAAACTTATGTTTTTATTCACGATGCAATCAGGGAAACACTTTTGCAAAACCTTTCTGAAAATGCAAGACAAAAACTTCACAATAAAATTGGTGAGATTTTAGAAAAATCTGAAAACCCCGAAATTGAAAAATTAGCTTTTCATTTTTACTCTTCACAAAACAAACCGAAAGCCTTTAAATTTTGCTCACTTGCGGGCAATTTTGCACTTAAAAATTTTGCTTACGAAAACGCTTTAATTTACTTTTCAAAAGCACTTGAAAACATTACTCCACAAAATAATTTTATGGAAAAACTTGATTTAACATTCCACAAGTCTGATATTTTGCAAACGACAGGAAAAATAGACGATGCTTTGGTTTGTCTTGATGAATGTTTAAAGATTGCCAATGAAAATGATTTTCCATTTTTTTTAGCAGATTACGAAAAATCTGCAGGAGTTATTTTTTGGCGAAAAGGTGAATTTGAAAAAGCACTTGAATTTTATGAAAGCTCGCTAAAACGTTACGAAAAACGAAGCGATGAGCTTAACTCAGTTGCTGTAATTTCAAACATTGGATTAGTTCACGCTGCAAGAGGCGATTACAAACAAGCGATGGAATGCTACGAAAAGAAGCTAAAAATCAGTGAAGAAAGTGGAAACCTTTTAGAAATTTCAAAAACTATCGGAAAAATTGCAGAAGTTCAAAGGCTTTTGGATAATTACGAAGAAGCAACGAAACTTTATGAAAAGCAGTTGAAAATTGCAGAAGAAAATGGTTTTAAAACCGAAATTTCCAATGCTTCAGGAAACATTGCTTTAGTTTTTTACACAAAAGGAGATTTTGAAAAAGCCCTTGAGTTTACAGAAAAGCAATTAAAAATTGATGAATCAATTGGAAACAAAGAAGGAATGGGAAGGGCTTTTAACGAACTTGGAAACATCTTTTGGAAAAAAGGAGACTACAAAAAGGCAATTTATTTTTATGAAAAGTGCATAAAAATTTCTGATGAAATTAACAATAAAATTATCTCTTCAGCAGCTTTAACAAACGTTGGCATCCTTCAAATGGAAGAAGGTAACTACGAACAATCAATTTTAACACTTACCAAAGCATTAAATTTTAACGAAAAAATCGGCAACAAACAGCTTCTTGCAGTGATTAACGGAAACATTGCGGAAGCCTTCACCAAACAAAATTCATTTGAAAAAGCATTGGAATTTTACGAAAAATCAATCACTTTTTCACAAGAACTGAAAAGCCGTTACCTTTTATCTTTTTGGCTAATTGATAAAGCACGGATTTTATTTTACTTAAAAGATTTTTCCCAAGCAGAAATCTTTGCTTTGGAAGGGCTAAATTTTGCTAACGAAATCCAAAACCACGAGCAAATTTTTAAAGGAAAAGTGCTTTTGGCAAAAATTTATTTCGCAAAAGGTGATAAAAAACAGGCAGAAAAAGAACTTACAAATTTGTTGGAAAAAACAGAAAATGAAACAGAAAAAGCAGAACTTCACTACGAACTCTGGCAGCTGACAAAAAATGAAGAACACAGCCGAAAAGCCTTTTCCCTTTACAAAAAACTTTATGAAAAAACTCCAAACATTGAGTTTAAGAACAGGTTTACTGAACTTGACAGAAGAAACCAAAAACCTTTTGTTTCAGAAATTCAAAATCTTCACTCTGAACTTCTAATTTCACTTGTTCAATTTTTAAACCCTGAAACTGCTTTTAGTGAATTGTTACGTTTTCTAACTGAAAAATGTGAGGCAAACAGTTGCGAAATTCTTGTCCGTAACCAGGAAACAAACGAGTTTGAAATCTCCGCAATTTCCCCAAACTTAAAAAATGATGAAATTGATTTTAGCCAAAGCATTTTGATGAAATCCATTGAAAAAAATGAACCTTTGTGCATTGAAAATGCTGTTGAGTCGCCTGATTTCAACCAAAATGTCAGCATACTTGGAAAGCCTTTTTTGTCTGTAATCACTGTTCCGATGCGAGTAAACAACACTTTACACGGAGCTTTGTACCTTGACAGAAAAAATTTTGAGCTTGGACCTTTTAGTGAGAAAGACCTTGAGAACGTTCAAAAAATCGCAGACGTCCTGACACCACTTTTGATTCGTCAGGAAGAACTAAGGCGTTTTAGAGTTCAGGCAAAAATTAATAATCTTGGAATGTTCACTGGAAACAGCAAAAAAATGCAGGAAGTTTACAAGCAAATTGAAAAAGCAGCTCGGACAAACTCAACAGTTTACGTTTACGGAGAAAGCGGAACGGGAAAAGAACTCGTTTCAAGGGCTTTGCACGAACTGAGTTCACGTTGTAGCAAACCTTTTATTCCTGTAAACTGTGCGGCAATTCCAAAAGATTTAGCTGAAAGTGAATTTTTTGGACACGAAAAAGGGGCTTTCAGCGGAGCAATTTTTTCCAAACGCGGAAAATTTGAGCTTGCTGACGGTGGAACGCTTTTGCTTGATGAAATTGCGGAACTGCCTTTGGAACTTCAGGCAAAGTTGCTCAGAGTAATTCAAGACAGAGAAATTTGGAAAGTTGGTGGACAAAAATCGGTTCCCGTAAACATTAAAATTATTGTTGCGACGAACAAAGACCTTGAGGAAGAAGTTGCAAAAGGCTCTTTCAGGCAAGATTTATTTTACAGATTGAATGTTTTAAAAATTAATTTACCACCTTTACGGGAAAGGCAAGAAGATATTTCGCTTTTAGCTTACTACTTTTTAGGTAAGTTTAAAAGTGAAATTTCTGGTTTTACAACGGAATCGCTTTTAGCTTTGCAGGAAAATCAGTGGCTTGGAAACATTCGTGAACTTGAAAACTTGATTGAAAAGGCAGTTGTTCAGCACGAAGGAACGTCGCCAATCACTTTGCGGGAATTGTTCCCTCAAAAGGTTTCACTCAAACAAAAACAGACTGAACAGCAAACAATTTTTCCCGGGCAGTTTCCAAAAGGAGCGAACCTTGATGAAAAATTGGCAATTTCAGAGAAAATAATTGTGATTGAATCGCTTGAAAACAATCTTGGAAACAAGTCAAAAACTGCTTCTGAGCTTGGGATTACGAGAATGCGTTTGGATAGAATTGTTGAAAGGCATCAATTGGAATTTGAGAAAAAATGGACAAAAAATTCTTGAGCATAAAAATGCCTTGCGACAATGCAAAAAACAGGAATGCACTACGACAAGACATTTCGTCAAACCAATTAAAAACATTAGCTTAAATAAGTTATTTTTTATTTTGCCTTACTACAAGGCAAAAATAAAATTTTGTTTTTAATTTTAAATAATTTAGTTATATTTAGAAAACATAAGACTTTAGGCAATGTTATTTTTAATTTATTTTTTTTGGCACATTACTTGAAAATAGTTTTAGCCCGTGAACAAATTTTATTTTATTAACTTTAAAAAAGGAAAAAAACTTATGAAGATTTTTACAAAATTAATGCTTTTAAGCATTACAACATCATCTTTATTCTTATCATCTTGCGGTGATGACGATAAAAAGAGCTCAAGCGGCATTGGAGACGTTCCAACTACAGTTGAAGAAGTCTCAGGACCAGCACTTTCAAACTCAGAAGCAAGTTCAATCCTTGCGATGAACTCAATCCCAACAATTACTGACGCAAACGGAGCGGCAGCAATCGGACAGGCAAAAGCAGTAACAAGTTCGTTTTCAAGTATTTTTTCAGCGATGCCTGCACCAATTTTAGGAAAAGATGTTTCGCAAATTGCCGACACAACCTACACTTACTCCTACAACGGAATAACTTTCACGATGGAAATGAAGGATTTGGGAACAAAAGTCCAAATGACTTACAAGGCAAACGGAACTTCAGAAACAACGGGTCAAACCATAAACGGAACTTTTTATGAAGCTGTAATTTTAAAAAGCAGAAGAGCTGGTTACATGAAATACAACTACGGTATTTTTTGGGATGTTTACTCAAACCAAACCGAAAATTATGAGTACGATGGTTACTACCAGGCTAACTTTACAATCACTGAAAGTGGAAAACTTAATGTGGTTTACAGTTCAGAAGTTACCGGAAACATTAACCAATCAGGTCAAAATTATAAATTTGACTACAATTATGGCGGAACTGTTACAATTAATGCTGACAAATCCGGAAAAGCAGAAGCAAGCTGGGATACAAACGTAAGCGGACAGCACCAAACAGGAAATTACTGCACTCAATGGAATGCTCAAGGCGTTTCAAGTGATTGTTAATTTCGTCTCCTCTAAAAACAGTGGTTTACTTTTTAGAAAGTAAGCCATTGTTAAAATCTAAAAAATAAAAGAATTAAACACAGAAGTAAAAGCTGCTTCTGAACTTAGAACAAATTAAAAAAGGGGAAAAACATTATGAAAAACCTTCTAAAAATTGCAAGCATTCTTCCATTTGTTGGAATTTTAGCTACAACAAACGTAAATGCTGCTGGATTGGACATCGGAGTAAACGGAAACTTAGCAATGCCAACAGGAGATTTTGCTGATGCTGCAGGATTTGGTTTTGGTGCTGGTGTAAGCGTTGGAAAATCTATTTCAAGTAAATTGTCAGCTAAATTAGGTGCTTCTTACTTAATGTTTGGTGAAAAAAATAACACTACATTTTCTATCATTCCCATACTTGGAACTGTAAACTACTACTTCGGCGGAAGCGAAAAATTTATGCCTTACGGAAGTTTCAGCCTTGGAATGTACATGAACAGCGCTGAATTTGAAATTGGTACCGTAAAAGTATCTACCGACGAAACAAAATTTGGTTTTGCACCTGGCGCAGGATTTTTAATGCCAATGGGTTCTAACAAACTCGATGTAAGTGTTAATTACAATTTTGCTGACGGAAGCGACCTTACCTACCTCGGAATCAATGTTGGTTATGTTTTTGGACTTTAAAACTAAATTTTTTCTTTGACCTCTGTTAGCCTGATGAAATTTCAACTTGACGGAATTTCATCAGGCTTTTTTTTGTTACAAAAATCACAAACATCATTTTAAACCAATCAAAATTGTTTTTCTGCTTTGGCATTTTGTTTGAAATAATTTTGTTTGAAAAAGTAACATTCAAATCAAACTAAAAAAGGAAAAGAAAAATGTTAAACCTTACAAACAACAAACAAAGAGTTTTTTCGGTTTTGAAAAACTCACTCACTGTAGCAGGAACTTTCGTTCTTGTTAGCACGGTTCACGCTCAGTCAATCTCTTTTGACGTTGATAATCTTTACGGTAACCCGTCTTGTGGACCTTTTATGCTCAATTATTTTGGCGAAAATGTTTTTGCCTTTGAAGAATTTAACTGGAATTCTGGCTTGGGACCTTTAGGAGAAGCGGCAACAAGTGCAGTTTGCACTGGTGAAAACCTTGCTGTAATCGCAGGAACCGGAGGAATTACGCTTTCAATCGGAGAGTTTGACTTAATTCAGTTTTTACATTTTAACCCAAACAATTTTGGTTCAATGGGAGACAACAGAATTTATTCAAATGGAATTGGCGAAATCAGACTTAATGGGGACTTAGTTTTACGAACAACAAACACCACTTTTGAACTTGAAGTCAACTACCCTGCTCCTTACGGAACCGGAAATTTCTCCATTGGTTTTGGACAAGGAACAATTGACGTTGGAGCCAGCAATGCTGCCTGGGTTTCCGAACTTGACCCAACAAGTTCTGGCTTGGTTAATTTTAATTTTACTTCCATTTCACAAGTTGTAAATATTTTTCCTGATCCATTTTGCAGTAATTGGTACGGCTACTACGATGTTTCGTTGACTGTTGGACAAATCGGTACGGTAACACGAAGCATAAGCAACCACACAATGGTTGGTGCAGGAATGGGAGAACTTGTTGGTTTTTCAGGTGTTGGTGCTGAATTTTGGACAAACAGTGCAGATTACGGCGCTAACGACAACAGAGAATTTATGGGAATGAGAATCAACGGAAATCCTGGCGGAAATTTGCCTGGTGGAATTAACAATATTATTACAAACCATTTTTGGAGGTTTGGAACTACAATTCCTACTTTTAACCTTGACATCACTTTTGACCTTGCTGATGCCGGTGGAATCAATAATATTAATAATTTGAGGATTTTACGCAGAGAAGACGGCGAAACTGACTGGCAAGAATACGGCTCAATCTCTGTTGTTGACGGAACTCATTTGAAAGCTAACGGAGTTACAGGCTTTAGCGAATGGACAGTCGGTTCTGTCGGAGACGACCCTTTAGCAATAAAATTAGCTTCTTTTGAGGCAAGGCAAGTTGGGAATAATGTTGAACTTAGCTGGCAAACTGAAACAGAAGAAAACAATGCCGGTTTTGTAATTTACAGAGCAGACGCACAAACTGAAAGTTTCTACAAAATTGCTTCTTACGAAACTCATTTTGAGTTAAAAAGTAAAAATTCAAACTCTAATTTTACCCAAAATTATTCTTTTACAGACAAAACAGCGGAGCTAAACAAAACTTATATTTACAGACTTGCAGACGTAAATTTTGACGGAGTTAGAAACATTCACAGTGATTTTGACAGAACAATTACTCTAAAACTTGAAGGCGAAAATTTACAAAACAAGAATTTAAGTTTTGAACTGGAACAAAATTTTCCAAATCCTTTCAACCCGACAACTGAAATCGCTTTCACTTTGAAAAGAGAAACTGTTGCAACCCTAAAAATTTACAACACGGTTGGACAGGAAATCAAAACACTTGTTAGCGAAAAACTTGTTCCTGCAAACTACAAAGTCAGTTGGAACGGAACAGATGAAAACGGAAAAAGTGTCGCAAGCGGAATTTATTTTTACAAACTCGAAACTGCAAACGGAACTTCGGACACTAAAAAAATGATTTTACTAAAATAAAAATTTTAGCTTCATCACTAATTTTTTAACTAAACCTTCAAGGCTTCCTTTAACCTTGGAGGTTTTTTGTTTTCAGTAAAAACTTCATCAGTTTCGGAGTGTAACCCCAAAAATCAAAGTCCTTCCGGCACTGAAAATTCCTGAACCGTGAGTTTTGTAAGTTTTATCAAAAAGGTTTTCAAAATTAACGGTTACGTCAAAATGCTTTTGCGTTAAACCACTTCGTAAATTAAAAGTTAAGTAGCCTTTTGTCCCATTTTCTCCAATTCTTGTGTCGGATTTGTCTTCAGTTGAAAGTCTTTTTTGTTCTCTTGCAAACTCGTTGCAGTACTCAAACCAAAAATCTCCCAAAACTCTGCGCACAGAAAAAACACCTCTCAAAGGTGGAATTCTTGTTAGTGGCTCGTTTAGTGTTTTGTTCTCACCAAAAGTGTAGTTCAGGCTTCCTTTGACAAAAATTTCCCTTTCAAAATTTATTTCAAAAACTCCGTTTACTCCTGAAATTTCTGCTTTACCGCGATTTTGAAACTGTTTAATTTCCTCGCCATCTTCAGTAAAATTTCCGGTTGAATTTCGTTCAATTATTTTTTCATAATTTGAAAAATATCCAAAAACAGAAGCAAAAATTCTTTCGTTTTGAAATTTTGTTCCAAGTTCAAAGCTCGTGCTTGTTTCAGGTTTTAATTTTGGGTTTGGAATGTCGTAAGTTCCTTTTTTTCCAACACCTTTAGAAAAAGCATCTTCAAGATTTGGGCTTCTGAAACCTTGCGAAACTCCGCCAATAAAATTCAAGTTTTCAGTTAGCAAAAAACCTAAATTCCCACTGAAAGTTAGCGAAGAATTATCGGTTTTAGTTTTTTCAGTTTCATCCGCAAGCGTTCCTTTCATTGAATAATTTGAGAACCTTAAACCTGTTGTAAAGCTAAGTTTTTCAGTTAGGGAAGTTTTGTTTTCAGCAAAAAAGCCAAAAGTTTTTGAACTTGCGTCGTTTGGAAATTTTCCACGCTCCAATTTTAGTTCTTCGCCTGAAACAGTATTTTTTTCCATTGATTTACTGCTGATAAAATCACCGTAAAAATCAAAACCTGAAATAATATTAAAAAACTTGTTAAAAAACAGTTTTCCGTGAAAATTTACTCCTAAAGTGTTTACAACATCATTTTCAATCGTTTCTTTTGTTTGTCCACCTTTAATTCTGTGCCTTTCTTCCGTTTGTTTGTGAAAAGAAGTTGTAAGTTCGTAACCTTTCCAAAAACCAAACTCGGTTTCGTTTTGAACATTCAAGTAAGACAAAAATCTTCTTTGCGGATTTACGTTGTTTAAATCGTCAGCACCTTCGCCGGTAAGTTTGTCGTAACGGTCAACTTTTTTTTGGCTTGTGAACTGGTTTGAAAAAGTTAGCAGGGTTTTTTGTGTTAGAAAGTAGCTAAGTGCAATGTTTCCATCAAGTTCCGTGTAACCTGTCGGAGTTTGTTTTCCAATTTTTTCACCGGCAATCAAAGTATTAAAATCTTTAAAACTTGCTCCAAAATTAACAGCAAATTTTGAGTTGCCGGAAAAATTAGCAAGCAAGGAATTTGAGTTTGAAAGTGAGTTTGTAGAAATTTTTGAAGAAAAAACCAAACTTTTAGAGTTGAACTCTGGTTTTTTAGTTAAAACTTGAATAACTCCTCCAAGTGCATCGCTTCCGTACAACGCAGAAGAAGGACCTTGCACAATTTCAATTTTACTAACAAGTTGCGGGTCAATCGTGTTAAAATACTGATTGTTTCCACTGCGAAAAGTTGCATTGTTTAGCCGAATCCCGTCAACAAGAATTAGAACTCTGTTTCCTGAAAGCCCGCGAATTATTGGAGAACCTGCTCCGGCATTAGTTTTTTGGATTAAGACTTCAGGAGTTGCACTTAAAATGTCAGGAGTTGTTGTTGAATTTTGGCGTAAAATTGCTTCTTCACCAACAACTCCTACATCGTTTTTGGCTTGAAAAACTGTTTCCTGAATTTTTGTCGCAGTGATAATGACTTCTTCGCTTTGCAATTTTTCACGAATTACCAAAACTGAATCTTCACCAACCTTAATTTTATCGTAAACAAGATTGTTTTGGGCGAAAAGGCTGACTGGTATTAAAAGTATTACAAAAAAAACAGAAAATTTAATCTTTACTCTTGAATTTTTCATGAAAATCTCTTAGTATTTAAATGGTTTTTAACAGGGAACAAAAAAATGCTTGCTTTTGATAAAAGTTATAAATGTCCGCTTTGTGGCTTTAAGGTTAATGTCTTAAGTGATTATTTTCGCAATAATCACGCTTGTACAAATCCAAATTGTAATTACACGGAAAATACAACAGCAAAAACTACAAATCAAAACGAAATGCAAAATAAAATAATTTTAACGATTACTTTTGTTATGTTGGTTCTTGTTGCCTTAATAGTTTTAATGGAATCTTTTTCTTGAAAATTAATCTAAAGTTTTTTTCTGTTTTTCTTTCCATTTTACCGGGTTTTTCGTGTGGACAAAATGCTTTGGAAAATGTATTACCAGAACTTTACAAAGGTTTTCAGGTTGAACAAATCCAACCTGAAGCTTTAAAACCAAATTTTATCCTTCTTGACACACGCGAAAATGAAGAATTTGAAGTCAGCCACTTAGAAAATGCAATTTTTGTTGGTTACAATAATTTTTCTTTGGATTCACTAAAAAACTTCTCTAAAACCGATACTTTTGTCGTTTACTGTTCTGTTGGTTACAGAAGTTCCAAAATTATTGAAAAAATGAAAAATGCAGGTTTTAAAAATGTTTCTAATCTTTACGGTGGAATTTTTTATTGGTCAAACAAAGGTTTCCCCGTTTTTCGTAACGGAAAAAAAACAAAAAAAGTTCACCCTTACAATAAATTTTGGGCGAAATTTCTAAACGAAAAAACTCCTGATTAAAACTTACTTTTCTAAAAATGAATATTTTTTTGGCTAACCAAACTCATTAAGTTTTTTGTAACTTTCCGCCAAACGAAAGGATAAAAATTTGTTTAAACTCAATAAAAGCACAAAATTTGCACTCTACTCCATTTTTGAGCTAAGTAAAAATCCACAAAAAATACTTGCTGCAAGTGAAATTGCTCAAAAATACGGAATTTCTGAACACCACGTCGCAAAAGTCTTGCAACAACTTGCAAAAATTGGAATGGTTCACTCAATTCGCGGAATTAATGGTGGCTTTCAAATTGCCAAAAATCCAAAAGAACTCACAATGCTTGATGTTGTGGAAGTTTTTGAACCTCGCTTACCACAAAATTCTTGCAACCTTTCCGATTCACAAACTGTTTGCTCACAAAAAGATGCTTGTCAAATTGGCGAAGTATTTTTAGAAATCCAGGAACAAGCCTACTACACTCTAAAATCAATCTCAATTGCTACTCTGCTTTCCAACAGCAAAATTTAATTAAAATCACGAAAAATTTTGTTGACTTTTCCTTTTCTAAAAATTAAAATTGGTAAACAAGTAATTATTTACTGATTTTAAAAAATTGAGGAGAAAATGGACAAAATTCAATCCTGGCAAATGCTTTCAGTTAGCGAACCAATGCAACTTTCAGAACTTGCAAAGCCTTCTTTAGGTGAAAACGAGGTTTTGGTTCGTGTTGTTGGTTGTGGAGTTTGCCACACAGATTTGGGCTTTTTTTACGACGGAGTTAAAACTGTAAAAGAACTTCCTTTAACACTTGGACACGAAATCAGTGGATTTGTTCAGGAAGCTGGTTCAAAAGCTAAAGAATGGCTTGGTAAAGCTGTAATCGTTCCTGCTGTAATGCCTTGCGGCGAGTGTGAACTTTGCAAAAAAGGACGTGGAACGATTTGCCGTAACCAAAAAATGCCTGGAAACCACGTGAACGGAGGTTTTTCAAGCCACGTTGTAGTTCCACAAACTTATTTGTGTAAAGTTGAAGTTGAAACTGAAACAGAAACTTTCGGGCTTTCCGGTGTGAGCTTGCGGGAACTTTCAGTGATTGCAGACGCGATAACAACTCCTTACCAGGCAATTAAAAATTCTGAACTTAAAGAAAATGATTTGGCAATTTTTATTGGAGTTGGCGGCGTTGGTGGTTTTGGAGTTCAGATTGCAAAAGCACTCGGTGCAAAAGTAGTCGCAATTGACGTAAAGCCTGAAAAACTAACTTTGCTGAAGGATTTTGGAGCAGACGTAACCTTTAATCCAAAAGAAATGGAAACAAAAGAAATCAAAAAAGCCATTCAAAAATTTGTGAGCGAAAATAAAGTTTCTCCTTACGAGTGGAAAATTTTTGAGACTTCAGGAACAAAAGCAGGTCAGGAGTTAGCTTTTAACCTTTTAACTTTTGGAGCAAGTTTGAGCGTAGTTGGTTTCACAACCGAAACCTTGCAACTACGGTTAAGCAATTTAATGGCTTACGATGCAAAAGCAATCGGAAACTGGGGCTGTCATCCAAAATACTACGCAGACGTTTTGCAACTTGTAAAAAGTGGTAAAATCCGTTTGGCGCCTTTTGTAGAGGCTTTTCCGTTAAGCGAAATTAACACGGTTTTTGAGAAACTTCACAACCACGAAATTACAAAAAGACCAATTTTAATTCCCGATTTTAAAATTAATTTTTAAGGATAAAAAAAATGTTCAAAAATCACGATTTAGACCCCGATTTTAACTTTACAGAAATCAGGTACGAGCTAAAACCTTGTTTGGATTTTAATGGAAACCAAGTTGAAGGCTTGTTTAATGCCTGGATAATTTTAGACAATCCGAGCCAGTTTAATTCCTACACAACTCAGATGGTTAAAGAAGTAATTATGGCTTTTCGCACAGCTTCAAATTCACGGAACGTTGTTTGTGTTGTGTTCACCGCTTCAGGAACAAAAGCTTTTTGCACGGGCGGAAACGTAAAAGAATACGCCGAGTACTACGCAGGACAACCTGAAGAATACAAACAATACATGCGTTTGTTCAATGATATGGTTACTGCAATCCTGCACTGTGATAAACCTGTGATTTGCCGTGTGAACGGAATGCGAATCGCCGGCGGACAAGAAATCGGAATGGCTTGTGATTTTACTGTAACAAGCGATTTGGCAAATTTTGGACAAGCCGGACCAAGACACGGTTCCGCTCCTGACGGAGGTTCAACAGACTTTTTGCCTTTGTTCGTCGGAATGGAAAACGCAATGATTAGCTGCACTTTGTGCGAGCATTGGTCAGCTTACAAAGCTCACCAACTTGGACTTGTTACTGATGTTTTCCCCGCTCTGAAAAAAGACGGAAAATTTATCCCAAATCCTTTGGTAATCACTGACAGATGGATTGAAAACGGGAAAATCGTTTACGGAAATTTTGCCGAAGGCGAGGAAAAACAAAAAGCTAAGGACTTGATGAAAGAATGTGAAATTGACCTGACACTTTTAGACAAAGGCGTTGAAAAACTTGCAACTTCGCTTTTGATGACTTTCCCGAACTGCCTTTCAAAAACAATTGAGTCAGTTCGCAAACACAAACTTGAACACTGGGATAAAAACCGCGAAACAAACCGTTCCTGGTTAGGTTTAAACATGCTTACCGAAGCAAAAGCTGGTTTCAGAGCTTTTAACGAAGGAACAAAAGAAAAACGTGAAGTGGATTTCGTGCTTCTGAGACAATCTTTAGCACAAGGTAAAAAATGGGATGAGGAATTAATTGAATCCGTTTTACCGTCAAAAAGTTCAAAGTAGAAAGGTTTTTTTGTGAGTTTTACAATCAGAAAAATCCAAAAAGAAGATGCTCAGTCAATCATTGAAATCGACGCAATGCAATCCGGCGAAGAAAAACCTGCCTACTGGAACGAAAGGTTCAAATATTTTTTTGAAAGTTCAAATGCTTTAGGTTACGTCGCAATTGAAAATGAAAAAATCGTCGCTTACGTTCTTGCCGAAGCAAGAGCTTTGGAATTTGGCTCACAACTTTGTGGATGGGTTTTTGCGATTGCCGTAAATCCAAATTTTGCAAGACAAGGAATTGCTTTGGCTTTGTGCCGTCAGGTTTGCCTTAAATTTAAAGAACTTAAAATTAATACAATCAGAACTTTAGTCCGCAAAGATGAAGTTTCTGTCCTTAGTTTTTTCAGGGCTTCCGGTTTTAAAGCCGGACCTTTCATTGAACTTGAACTTGAGCTTTTGGATTGAGAAACGGAAACCTGCTTTCAAATGTTTACTTAACAATAAAAAAGGAAAACAATGAATTTTCAAAAAATAAAAATTGATTACACACACGAAAACCAAGTGCTTTCGTTGATTTTAAACGCTCCAAAAGGCAACGTTCTTGACAAAGAAATGATGAACGAGCTAAACCAATCGCTTGAGTTTGCAAAAGAAAAAAATGTTAAAGCAATTGTTTTTAAAGGCGAAGGAAACCATTTTTCGTTTGGAGCAAGCGTTCCTGAACACCAAAAAGAATTTGCAAAAGAAATGCTTGCAGGTTTTCACGGGCTGTTTAAAAAAATCATTGAAGTTGGCAAACCAACTTTTGCACTCGTAAAAGGTCAGTGTCTTGGTGGCGGAATGGAACTTGCAACTTTTTGTAACTTCGTTTTTGCTTCTCAAAATGCCGTTTTCGGTCAGCCTGAAACTGTTTTGTCCGTTTTTCCACCTGTCGCCTCGTTAGTTTTACCAGCTTTGATTGGTCAGGCAAAAGCTGACGACTTAGTTTTGAGCGGCCGTTCAGTTTCGGCAAACACTGCAAAAGAAATTGGTTTGGTTTCTTTTGTCAGTGAAAATCCTGAAAGTGAACTTGATGACTTTCTCACAAAAAATATTTTGCCAAAAAGCACTGTTGCTTTACAGTTTGGCGTAAAGGCTTCACGTTTTGAGTTTAACCAAAACTTCCTGAAAAACATTGATTTGCTTGAAAAAATTTACCTTTCCGAACTGATGGAAACCCACGACGCAAACGAAGGAATTAATTCTTTCAACGAAAAGCGTAAACCTGAATGGAAAAATTGCTAATGTTTGATTTTAAGGACAAAATCGCCGTTGTAACAGGTGGAAGTGGCGGAATTGGTTTGGCAACTGCTAAACTTTTTCTTGAAAACGGCGCGAAAGTTGTTTGTGCGGATTTGAAAAATCCAAAAATAAATCTTGAAAATTGTCGTTTTGTTGAAGTTGATGTTTCCAATTTTTCAGAAATTGGAAAGTGTGTGAGAAACATTCTTGAAACAGAAAAAAGCATTGATTTTTTGATTAACAACGCAGGAATTTCGCAAGATTCTCCGATTTGGAAAATGACAGAAGAACAATGGGACAATGTTTTGAACGTGAATTTGAAAGGAACTTTTAATTTTATTCATCACGTTTCAGAGCATTTTCGTGAAAAAAAATCCGGCAAAATCGTGAACGTTTCATCAATTAACGGCTTGCGCGGAAAGTTTGGTTTGGCAAACTACGCAGCTTCAAAAGCAGGTTTGATTGGCTTAACAAAAACAGTTGCCAAAGAACTTGGGAAAAGTAACGTAAACGTAAACGCAGTTGCTCCGGGACTTGTGGAAACTGAACTGACAAAAAATTTACCTGAAAAAATTCTTGAAAATGCACTGAGCGAAACACTTTTGGGTCGCCTCGCCAAACCTGAAGACATCGCAAACGCAATCATTTTTTTGTGTTCCGGTTTCGCGAAACACATCACTGGAGAAGTAATTAAAGTTGATGGCGGACAGTACGTTTAAACCAAAATTTTAAATAAAAAAGTAGAGGAAAAATGGAAAAAGTTTTTGAAGACTGGAAGGGAAAAAAACTGGAAGAAATTTTCAGACTTTGCAGAGACCTTGTTGAAGATGCCGATTTTCCGACAGTCAGCAAGTGGAGAAAGCAAGGTGGAAAAGTCATCGGACACTTTCAGGTTTACTTTCCCGAAGAAATTGCTCACGCAGGAGGTTTTTTACCTTTTAAAGTTTGCGGTGCACAGGTTGAAGGAATGGAAGCAGAGTCTCACTTTGGTTCTTACCTTTGTTCAGTGATTAAAACCTCACTGGAACTTGCTTTAACCAAAAAAATTGAGATGGAAATGTTTGTAACCCATCCGATTTGTGATGCGGCAAGAAATCTTGGTGCGATTTGGGGAAGAAATTTCCCTTACAAGTGCCAGATTCTTTACTTACCACAAAATCCAAACTCAGAATATTCAACTATTTATCTAAGCAACGAGTACGAAAGATTAAAACGGGACCTTGAAAAAATTTCAGGTAAAGAAATTTCCAACGAAGCGATTTTGAACTCAATTCAGGTTTACAACAAAAGCCGTGAACTGATGCGCGAACTTTACAAAATCAAAAACGAAACTCCCTGGCTTGTTGCAGCAGAAGATGCTTACTCACTGATTGCAATTGCAGGATTTATTCCAAAAGAAGAGTACAACGAATTTATGGAAGCAATTTTACCAATGATTAAAGCTCAAACCATTAAAAAACAGGACAAAATGCGTGTTGTTTTTGAAGGTGGATTTTGCGAGCAACCTCCTTTGGATTTGCTTCAGGTGATTGGTCGTTCCTGTTACATTGTTGACGATGACCTGATGATTGGACTTCGTTACATTCTTGAAGACGTTCCACAAAAAGGTGATGCTTTGAAAAACCTTGCCGAAGCTTACATTGAAAAATCCTCTTACAGTCCGGTACAACACGATTTGAAAAAAATAAAAGAGGAAATGCTTCTTCAGCGGGTAAAAAATTCACGTGCTGAAGCTGTAATTGTTACGGCAGCAAAAATGTGTGAACCGGGACTTGAGGAACAAGTTGCTTACTCAAAAATGCTTGACGCAGAAAAAATTCCTTACTTCATCAGTGAGTTTGAGGAAAATCAAACAACTTTTGACCACTTGGGAATTCAACTTGAGACGTTTGTAGAAAACTTACTTTTTGATTAACGGAGGGAAAAAATGACTGAAAATATTGTAGGAAGAGGAAACCGCGACGGTGGAAACTTATTTCGCGAGTGGTTTGAGGAACTTGGAAACGTTGCAAAAAATGATGGGCAAAATGCTTACGTTTTTGTGATGGGAAGCCTGAATGAAATTCTGAAAACTTTTGATTTACCTGTTGTTTTTCCTGAAATTAATTCATTGCAAACAGCAGTTCGTAAAGTTTCAGGTGAGCTTTTGACAGAAGCTGAAGATTACGGTTACTCGCCGGACATCTGTGGTTACGTGAAAGCAGACGTTGCAGTCCAACTAAGGAATGGCGAACATCCGATGGGAAAAATTCCAAAACCAACGCTTGCCGTTTTGACAAATGCCTGCAACACTTACATTAAATGGGCAGAAATTTGGGAAAGAATGTACCACGTTCCGATTTTTACGCTTGATGTTCCCGGAACGCGTGCAGTTTGCGAACAAACCTGGCAAGGCAACACGGATTTTGAAAACGACAAACGTTACGTTGCTGCACAAATTAAAGAATTAATCACACTTTGCGAAAAAGTTACGGGAAAAAAGTTTGACATTGATAAATTTCGCCAAATTCTTTCCTACGCAAACGACATGAGTCGTTCGTGGAAACGTATTTTGGAACTGAACAAAAGCTGTCCCGCACTTTTCAACGCTTTGACTGACGGAACAATTTACCTTGGTGTCGCTAACGGTTTCCGCGGAACAAAAGAAGGCAGTGATTACTTCAAAAACCTTGTTGAAGAAATGGAATTTAAAGCTAAAAACGGGATTGGAACTCTGTCCGAAGAGGAATTTCGTTTGATTTTTGTTGGAGTTCCCTGCTACCCGATTTTCAGACGTTTTAACGAATTTTTTACGGAATGGAAAGGTGTTTTTGTTCACTCAACTTACTTGTGGTTTGCGGCAGGCGGAACAAATCTTGGTTTTGAGTACGACCTGAAAAACCCGGTTGACAGCCTTGCGGAAGGTTTGCTAATCAGTGTCCGCGATGCGATGGACAGTATGTTTCATCAGGAACAGGCACTTTTATCAATGGTTGACCCTTACAAAATTGACGGCGTTGTTTACCACCCGATAAAAAGTTGCAGAACAGTTTCAACAGGACTTGCAGATGGAAGAAGATATTTTATGGACAAAAAAAATGTTTCCACACTTTTCATTGAATCAGACATGATGGATAAACGTGTTGTTTCTGAAGCACAAATGAAAAACAGAATTGACGCATTTTTTGAAGGGATAATTTCACGCAAACAAATGGCAAAACAAGTTTAGGAAAGGAAAAAATTATGTCTTACACTGCTGGAGTTGATGTTGGTTCAACACAAACAAAAGCCGTAATCATCAATGAAAACAGAGAAATTATTGGTCGTTCATTGATTTACACAGGTGCAAACGTAACTCAGGCTGCACAAAATGCTTTTGATTTAGCCGTCAAAGAAGCTAAAATTGGCGAAGACGAAGTGCAGTACGTAATTGGAACAGGTTACGGAAGGTACAAAGTAACTTTTGGCAACAAACAAATTACCGAAATCTCCTGCCACGGAAAAGGTGCTTCTCAAATGTTTCCAAAAACTCGCACCGTAATTGACATGGGCGGACAAGACAGCAAAGCAATTCGTGTTTCTGAAAAAGGCGAAATCGTTGATTTTTGTATGAACGACAAGTGCGCCGCAGGAACGGGAAGGTTTCTTGGTGCTGCTTCTGTTGCATTAAACATTCCGCTTGACGACATCGGACCAACTTCCCTGCTCGCTGAAAAACCTGTTAGAATTAGTACGACTTGTACTGTTTTTGCGGAATCGGAAATCCTTTCGTGGCTTGGAAAAGGTAAAAAAGTTGAGGACATTCTTTTGGGAGTTCACCAATCAATCGCAGCTCGTTCAATCGGGCTTTTGCGAAGAGTTGGGATTGAGGAAGAAATCACTTTTACCGGTGGAGTTGCACGAAACATCGGAATGATTAAAGCACTTGAAGACAGTTTGAAAACCAAAATTAATGTTAGCGAAGACTCGCATTTTATGGGAGCTTTAGGAGCAGCTTTGTTTGCACTTGAGCATATTTTTACAAGCAGACAACCAAAGGAGGAAAAATGATTTACACTTTAGGTTTAGACGTTGGCTCAACTTACACAAAAGCAGTTGTGCTTGATGAAAATCATCACATCGTTAACAAAAAAATGTTGCCAACAGGCTCAAAATTAGTTGAAGTTACAAATCAGGTTTGTAAAGAGGTTCTCGCAGAAGAAGACTTGACTTTGGAAGACGTTTCTTACACAATTACAACAGGTTACGGAAGGCATTTGGTTCCTTTCAGAGATTTACAGGTTACGGATTTGACGGCAGCGGCAAGAGGTGCAAGTTTTCTTTTTCCAAACACAAGAACAATCCTTGACATCGGCGGTCAAACAATGAAAGCAAGCCACATTAACGATGCCAAAAAAGTCGTAACTTTCAGGCTAAACGATAAGTGTGCTTCAGGAACGGGAGCATTTTTGGAAAAAACCGTTCGTTACATGGGTTACTCAACAGAAGACATTGGAAAACTTTTGGAGCTTTCAAAATCACAGGTACCAATTTCGGGAGTTTGTGCAGTTTTTGCTGAATCCGAAGTTATCAGTCATCTTTCTGAAGGTGTGCCACCAGAAGACATTATGTTTGGAGCTATTTTATCGCTTACAGAACGTTCTGTACAATTAATGAAACGAATTAAAGCAGAGCCTGAGTACACTTTGATTGGTGGAATTATGCGTTGGAAAAGTATGGCAGAAGTTATTGGTGAGAAACTAAAAGCTAAAGTAAACGTTCCCGAAGGTGATTTGGCACAATTCACTTCAGCTTTAGGTTGTGCAATTCTTGGGCACCTGAGGCTGAAAACATCCGGAAACGAAACTTTAATGTAGAACAAAGGAAAAATATTATGAAACCTACACAAATTTTGACTGAAGAGCACAGAATCATTTTAAGGGTTCTTGATTGCCTTGAAAAAATTGCCGAAGAAACCGAAAAAAATAGCAAACTTGACGCAGAAACAGGTTTACTTGCTATGAATTTTATCCACGATTTCGCAGACGTTTGCCACCACGCAAAAGAAGAAGACATCCTTTTTGTTGTGATGGAAGAAAACGGCTTTTCACGTGATTTTGGACCGATTGGCGTAATGCTCAGCGAACACGAAACCGGCAGAAAACTCGTTCGTGAGATGCGAAAAAACCTGAAAGAAGCTGCTGCCGGAAACTCTGAAGCCATCAAAAATTTTAACTTGGCTGCCCGTGATTTTATTGATTTGTTGCGCGGACACATTTACAAAGAGGATAACATTCTTTACAAGATGGCTAACCAAAACCTTTCACAAGGAATAATGGACAAAATGCTCCTTGATTTTAAAAAATTTGAGTTTCAGTCTGGTGGAAACAGACATTCAATTTTTCTTGGAATGACTAAGGAGCTTTGTCAAAAGTATCAGGTTCCTTTTTTAGCGGACTCGGAAATCCAGACTTTGCTTGTGGAATTTGTAAATGCAGGACAGACTCACAATGAATGAAGTTGAAAAAAAATGTTCTGCTTTCAGCATTTCTACAGGTTGTAAAACTCCTCCGAACCAAAAACTTATCGCTGAAGGCTGGGAATTACGGTACCTTGCAGACGCAAGAATGTGCAGAGAAGCGGTTGACACTTACACGCAACTTGGCTACGAAGTGGTTTTGGAGGCATTCCAAACTGATTTGTTAAGGGAAGAATGCAGTGGTTGTAAAAGTTCGCTTGAGCAGTTCAAGGTTGTTTACACGCGGAAAAAAGGCTAAAAACTTAGTTTGTTTTACACGACAAAAAAGCTCACTGACAAAAGTGGGCTTTTTTTGTTTGGAGCTAAAAATATTGGCTTCCTTCGGCAAATTCAGGACAAATGTGCTACCAAATGCGTTGGCTATTCTTCGTTTTTGATTAGTGTCATAATTAATTCAAGTTGTCCTTTTGGTAGTTTCTTTTGTTTGCCAATAAATTCTTTAAGTTTCTCTAATGTCTTTGGTTTTAGTTTGTCGCTTGCCAATTGTAATAAGGTTTCTATTTCGTTTGGGTCGTCTGTTTTAGGTGTAAAGTTTTGGTCGTCAAATAGCTTTGAAACTAAAATGCTTTGTCCGTTGTCTAATAGTGCTTCAAGAAGTAAATTATACTTGCCTTTTGTCAAAGTTGGTTGTCTGTCTATGAAAGTGATTTTACCTTTACCTAACGGAATAAATTCAATTAGTTCGTCAAGATTAAAGTCGTCCTTTTTTGGACTATTAAGTAGTTTTAAGTTTGTAGAAGTCGGCTGTGAATTTTCTTCAAGGCTGTCTTCTGAAATAGCCAAAAGTCTTTCAGCTACTTTGTCTAAATACTCAATGTCTTGAACAGTTTTCCATCTGTCTGGAATAATGCTGTGTCCGTGTAATGCTCCAACAAGTCCGCCAGTAAATGCTGCAATACTATCTGTGTCTGAACCCAAAGCGTTTACGGATTGAATAATGGCTTCTAATGGTTTGTCGTGGAATTTTGTCGCCAAGTATATACCTGCAAGAACTGTCGCAATACCTGAACCTTTGGTTGCTGGGTCAAAACAACCTATTTTTTTTAGTGTTTCTTGAACTGGTGTATTTTGTTTAATACTTTGATATACAAATCTTAATTGGTTTTGTGTTTCGGTGATTGTTTCAGCGTAAACACTTTCAAAAGTTTTGTTGCTTGATTTGTTCCATTCCTTTAACCATTCTCGAATTTCTAATTTATTGATAAATGACAATTCAAACTTTTTAGGAAAGTCTAAGCCAATTTGAGTTATATAATTTCCCCAATTGAAATCTTCGGGTCTGAAAACGATAATTTGGTTAACTGCGTAACCGTAAAGCATAGCACCCAAAATTGCTCTTGGGTGTCCGTGGGTAACGATACTATTGCAAAATATTTCTTCTTTTATTTTTTCTGTGTTTCCAAGATTTGCCAATGCAATTGGCAAAACTCTCATCGCTGCACCGTTTGCACCGCTTTGTTTGTAATCGTAGTTTTCTCCGTTAACTTTGAAGTTGTAAAAGTTGTTGAACCACTTTGTTGATTTTCTCGATATTTTATCTGCTGCTGTTTTTACAGTCCTTCCGCCACCTCTTGCATAGTCTAACCAGTTTGCAAGTTCGATTTTAGCAAAATAATTATGGTCTAAATTGCCATCCTTTTTAATGCTTCTTGCAACGGCTAAAAGTAATTGTGTATCGTCTGAATATGAACCTGCTTTGATTGTGTCAATGAAACCATAAAACCTACCACCGACCGTTTTTTTCCAAGTATAAAAGTTTTCAATTCGTTCTGTTCCGAATTTCTCTTTTAATGACTGTTGATTTTTTTCAAATTCAGTTATCCAACCTAAGGCATCGCCAATGGCTGATAGTTTGATACTTCCTTTATATTTGGTTTCTGGCTTCATTATATTCTTGTGTTTGTAAATAGTGTTGCATCTACGACAAAATTGCTTGTATTGTAATCGCTTAATGCAGCTTTTCCTCTTGCTAAATCAGCTTCATCTTTAAAGCAGACTTGTAATATATCTGAAAGAAGTATTTCATTCTTTACTAAAACCTCTGCTTGAACATCTGTTGGATATTTTGATTTCAAAATTCCCCTTTGAAGATTACCAACTTTTGATGTAATTCCATTTTCAAAAAGTTTTCTGAATTTTTGAATATCTCCTGAAATTCCATAAGTATGTTTGGCTATTGAAGATGCTGCATTTGTAACAGAGAATAGTGTATCAGGCTTGTAAATATATTTTGGATTGATTTTTAACACACACCAATTTATATATGGTTTGTCTTGGGTGCGTTCTCGAAAGCGATTAAATAGAAAGTAGTTCGGTGATGACAAAGAAAGATTAATGTAATTCTTATCATCAAAACGGATGCTATCCAAAAATTCAATAAAATCTAATAATGTGTCGTCAATGTCATTTTTTTCAAGCAAAGCCCTCGAAAGTAGTTTGCCTTGTTCAAAAATGCTTAATAGGTTTATTGTCGGTGTAAAGTGAATTAAGTATTCAATTCCTCTATCCGAAATTTCCTTTTTAAATTCTATATGATTTTGTTTTTCTTCCATAGTATTTAAAATGGTAAATCGTCATTTGTAGCAATTTTTGGGCTGCTTGCATTTCCAACTCTTTCAAGTAAATCTGCATCTATTTCAGCAAGATACCTTGTTGGGGTTCCACTTGAAACTAAAAAAAGTCTCTCTCTTGCCCTTGTCATTGATGTGTAAAGCAAACGTCTTTCTGTTGAAATGTGAAACTCATCTTCTGCATCATTAAATCCTGGTGGATAAGGAATAACATCATCATTCAAGTCAATTATAAAAACGTTCTCAAATTCAAGTCCTTTAACCGATGATAATGTGCAAACTTTAATAGAGTCACTTTCAAAATCTATATCGTCTGTTTTTAACAATTCTTGAACTTCAAAATTGTTGCTTTCTAAAAAGTCTTTTACATTTCTTATTCCGCTGTGGCTTCTGTGAAGTATAACCGTAGAATTGATATGACCATCTGCTTTTAATTTGTTCAGTTGTTTTAAAAGGAAAGCACATTGCTCAATCCAATTTGAGAAGTAGCCAACAATAGGCTTGTCTTCACCTTTTCGGGCTGTTTCAACTGTTGTAAAATCGCTTTTATCACCTTCTTTTTCGAGAAGTGAAAGTGCTGCTCTCACAATTTGAACAGTATTACGATAATTTTTTTTGAATTCAATTGTTCTTCCCCCTCTAACATTCAAACCAACTTCGCCCCAAGTAAAACCACTTTTATAAATTCTTTGTGCCGCATCGGCAATGATTGATATACTTTTTGTTTCCTCAGAAACAATTTGAGAAATGACAAGAATTTGAGCTTTGCTCAAATCTTGTGCTTCATCAACAATTATATGAGTAAATGGCTTTTGTAATTTCGGATTTGATGCAATAATTCTTAAACAAAGTAACGCATAGTCCTCAAAATCAACTTGGTCATTAGTTTTTAGTTGATTGTTGTAATCTGTGTAAATATTCCAAATTGTTTCTTTGTCTGCTTTGGTTACCCTGTCATTCGTTCCTCTTCCTGCTCTTTTAGCTTCAAAATATTCTTCTTTGGTTTGAAAGGCTTTGCCTTTCATCCAAGCAATTTCTTCAACAAAAAAATCTACTGTTTTGGTCGCAATATTTTGAGATGAATATTTTGCCTTTATTGTTGAAACGATATTGTTTTGAACTGCACCCGAAATAGTTTTAAAAACTCTTCGATTATCAACGACTTTGGAAAGTGAAATTCCGTTTTGTTCAATAAAATGGTAAGCCCATTTATGAAAACTTGTTACAAAAACATTTATTCCTTTGGGTTTAGTAGGTTTTATTTCTTCACTGTCTGCCTGATAGCCACCTGATATTTGTGGTGTAATCGCATTGATATATTTTACAAGAGTTTTGTTGTAAGTGAAGATTGCAACTTTCGCCTCTTGAAATAAATTTGATTGTGTGTCAAGCAGATGCTTTGCTCTGTATAACGCAACAGTTGTCTTACCGCTTCCTGCAACACCTTTAATTTGTATTGGGTCTGTTACTTGTAAAAATAAAACTCGCTTTTGTTCTCCTTTTAGAACGATTGGTCTTAATGGCATAGTATCGTGTCTTTTGAGCGTTGGGAAAAAACAAATGTGGTGCAACTGTGTGTCGGCTTGTGGGTGGCGTTGCACCTCTTTTGTTTTTT
>JADZEA010000182.1 GCA_020850775.1 bacterium | reverse complement strand
TTCATTTTTAGCCTTTATTTGTTGCTACTAAAAGATTAAACCTTTTAAAAGGATAAAAGATTTCAGAAAAATTACAGATATTTTTTGATAGTTTCCAGAAGTTGTGGTTTTCGGACAGGTTTTGAAACGTAATCGGAGCAACCGGCATCAAGGCATTTTTTGATTTCGCTTACGCCTTGGTGTGCGGTTAAAGCGATAATTGGAACTTGGCAATCCTGTTCATTTTTGCGAATGGTTTCAGCGGTTTCGTAGCCGTTGAGAATCGGCATTTCCATATCCAAAAGGATTAAGTCTATCGTCTGCTGTGCGAAAATTTTCAAGGCTTCTTTACCATCGTTTGCAAAAAACAGCCTGAAATTTTCGTCTTTTTTGAGGTAGTTAGCAATTAGGTTACAATTATCAACAGAATCATCAACGACAAGAATTTTATATCTTAAATCTAAGTAATTTTCTATAATTTCAAGCAATGACTGTCTTTTTATCGGTTTTGTGATGTACCCATCCATATCATTTTCAAGACATTTTTCACGGTAACCGGACATTGCGTGTGCGGTAAGAGCGATTATCGGTGCTCTGTTACGGTTTTGTGATTGTTCCAGAAATCTGATGATTCTCGTTGCACTAAATCCATCCATTACAGGCATTTGAATATCCATCAAAACTAAATCATAATTAAATTTTTCTGCTAATTTTACTGCAATTTCTCCGTTATCGGCAAGGTCGCACACAAAACCAGCTTTTTTCAGAATATTCACGGCAAGGTTTTGGTTATCAACGTTATCCTCAGCGAGTAAAACTTTTTTAGGCACACGTTTCCTTGCAACTTGTTTCGCATTAAAATCCTGTCTGTCAGAATTGTTTGATTTTTGCATTCTGAAGGCTTCAAGCAAAATGTTAAACAAATTGGATTGTTTTATGGGTTTTGTCAGCGAATAAGCAACTCCCAAGTTTTTTATTAAATTAGACTTAAGTCCGCCCCACGAAGATAAAATTATGATTTTTAAATCCTTTATTTTTTCATTCTCACGAATCTTCTGAACAACCTGAACGCCATCCATTTCAGGCATTTGGTGGTCAAGAATTACCAAATCGTATTTTTCGTTCTCAAGAAAGCTAAGTGCTTCTTTTCCGCTGTCAGCTTGTTCAACCTTAAAATTCCAGGCGCTTAAAATCTTGTCCAAAATAAATAGGTTTGTGTGGTTGTCATCAACTACTAAAATTGAAATGTTTTCAAAATTCGGGTAATCAAACTCAACTTTGTTTTCATCAGAAATGTTCAGTTCAAGATTAAAATAAAAAACGCTGCCTTTTCCAACCTCACTTTCAAGTTGAATTTTCCCGCCCATAAGTTCTACAAGTGATTTTGAAATTGAAAGACCAAGTCCTGTTCCGCCAAATCTGCGGGTTGTTGAAGTGTCAGCTTGTGAAAATTTCTCAAAAATCTTCTCCTGTTTGTCTTTCGGAATACCAATTCCAGTATCTGAAACTACAAAACGCAAGTTTGCCTTGTTATTTTCCGTTCTTCCTTCGCACAAAACTTTGATAACAATTTCGCCTTCGTTGGTAAACTTAATTGCATTCCCGACAAGATTCATCAAAATTTGCCTCAAACGGTTCGGGTCACCGATAAAAAAATTGGGAATTTTCGGCTCAACGTAACAAACAAGCTCAACATTCTTTTCGTGTGTGCGAATGCTCAAAACTTCAGCCACACCTTCAACGACTTCACGCAGTTCAAAACTGATTTCTTCAAATTCCATCTGACCAGCTTCAATTTTTGAAAAATCCAAAATGTCGTTGATTACTCTCAAAAGTGCTTCCGAAGAAGACTGAACGACACGCAAAAAGCCCTGCTGCTCGTAGCTTAAATGAGTGTCAAGTGCAAGTTCTGTCATCCCGATGATTGCGTTAAGCGGAGTTCGGATTTCGTGGCTCATGTTTGCAAGAAATTCACTCTTGGAACGGTTTGCCGATTCCGCTTCACGTAATGCTTTGATAAGTTTATCTTTAGCACGCTTTTTAGTAATCGCTTCACCAATGTTTCCCGCCGCAGCAAGCAAAATTGCCATCTCATTTTTTGACCAAACCCGCTCCTTCAAACAATCATCAAAACCGATAAAACCCCAAAACTCATTTTCAACAAAAATTGGCAAAACCAAAATTGATAAAATCCCCTGCTCCTCAAGAAAAATCCGCTCACTTTCGGGAAAATCTTTTGCAGAACCACACACAATTTCACCTGTCTCAAAAAGCTCTTCCCAACGTGCCAAACCTAAATCCGAGTGTTTCATGTTCTGAAACTTTTTTTCATTTAAATGCGACGGAATAACGTGCCTTGTCCACTCAAATTTTTGGCTGCAAACCCTTTCCTTAGTCATCGAAAGCAAATGATTTTCAAACACAAAAACTCTGTCCGCAGAAGTTGAAGTGCCAAGAATCGCCAGAACTCTGTTAATTATCAAAACGTAATCGCTTTCAGACAAAAGATAGTTCGTCGCTTCCGCAACACCTTGCAACAAAACATCCTGTTTGTGAAGTTCTGCTTCGGCTTTTTTTCGTTCCGTGATGTCTCTGTACTGCCACAAATGCCCGCGGTAATCTCCGTTAACAAAAATCGGAACGTAATCCCGCTCAAAAATCCTGCCGTCAATCAATTTCAGTTCTTCTGCCACGACAACCTTTTGTTCTTCAAGGATTTCATCAATCCTTAAAACAAAAAGCTCCGAATCGTAAAAAAGCCCTTTTGATTGTTCAGCTGAGTTTGAACAATCCATCCCTACCAAAAATTTTGGTTCAACCGGGATTGCAAACATTGAACAAAAAGCATCGTTGGCAAGAATGATTTTACGAAACTCGTTTTCAACCAAAATTCCAGCCTGTAAATTTTCAATGAGCGAACTAAAACGAATCGTCGTTTCACGCAAATTATTTTCTGCTTCCTTTCGTTCCGTGATGTCCCGTACCACACCGATAAAAATCAGCTTTTCACCTAAAACAAGCTCGCTTACCGCAAGTTCAAGCGGAAAAATTGTTCCATCCTTACGAAGCCCTGTAATTTCTCTTCTGGTGCCAATAATTTTAGCTACTTTTGTTTCCTTGTAATTTTTTAAGTAAGTGTCGTGTTCATCTTTGTAGGGCTGAGGCATTAAAATATTTACATTTTTCCCGATAAGTTCTTCAGTTTTGTAGCCAAAAATCTGTTGAACCGCAAGATTTACCGTTTCAATCGTTCCAAATTCATCAATCGTAACGATTCCATCGCCAACATTGTTGACAATCGCGTGGATTCTTGCCTCGCTTTGTGCAACGACTTTTTGATTTAGTTCTAAAAGTTCTTGAGCCATTAAAGAAATGGAACGGTCAGTTAGTTTACGTTCCTGGTCAGCTTCTTCGTAACTTGCAGAAACCATTTCCATCAAAAGCGAGTAATCAATTTCACCGTCAAGAGAAAATTTAGATAATTTTTTTAATTGTTTTTCAAGTAGTTTGTGCATTTGGAATCTTCCATCGTTTGCTAAAATTTTAAAACAAAATTTAGTCTTCCGCAAGCAAGGTAATCGTCATCGTTTGGTTGTGAAGTTCACAATTTTTCAGTGTTTTGTGTGGTGAAATTTCTCCGTAAGAATAAAAACCAATTTGTGCAACATCTTCGCCAAGCAGTTCGTGAACGACTTCAACTTCATCGGCAGTTCTTTGTCCTAAAACCATTTTTCTGCCAACACAACTAATCAGTATCGCAAGTTTATCTTCATTTTTTCCGGTAATGTTAGCTATTTTTGCTGCTTCTTCTGCACCTTCGATGAGCCTTTCAAAGTTTGCACGCATAAGTTGTGCGATAAAACCTTCAGGAACATCCCCGGCAAAAGTCATACTTTGTTCATTTTCATCAATTGAAAGAATCGTTCTGACAATTCCGTGTTCAATTTGCCCTTTTGGGCGAACCATTAAAGGAAAAAGCAAAGCGCTTCCTGGAAGTTTTGCAGCTTGTTCGCCAAGGTATTGTTTGTAAAGTTCCAAAGCTGGTTTCCCGTCAAGTTCGTACAAAACATTGCTTTTAGAACGAGTAATTTGCCTTTCCGGACCAAAAGCATCCCAACCACCGACAGAACCGTGTCCGATTTTAATTTGGCTGCCGTAGAAACCGATTGCAACGATTTTTCCGGGTTCAGGCGGAGCATTGCAACCAACTAAAGTGAGTTGAAAACGTCCGGCATCGCCTGCCAAACCTCCTGTAATCGGAATTTTTGTTCCAACGACACTAACAATTCCACGAATTAGCTCACTTCCGTTGACTTTTGCACCGTCGGAAATTATCATAATTCCCGCTAAATCTTCTTTTTTTAATTGTTTACCAAGCATTTTTCCTGCTTCATCGGAGTCTTTTACAGTTTGAACCAAAAGTGAAGCAACATTTATTGGAGTTTTTGCAAACTCAATTGCTGTTAAAACAATTGTTTCGTCAAAAACTTCTTCACCCATAATTTCGCCTGAAGTTGAACATCCGACAAGCAAAGAATCGGGGTAACGTGTTTTGATTTCGTAAAAACGTTCCTTGCTTTCAAGAACAGTTCTTGAACCAAAATAAAGCACCAGTTGTGGGTTTAAGGCTTGAGGCTTGATTGTTTTCCAACCGGCTTTTTCGTTCCAGATTAATTGTTCTGTTTTCATTTTTCTAACTCTCCTTTCAGATAAAATTGATAGTTTTTTAAACGAATAAAAGTATTGAAAATTTCAAAAAAATTATTTTATTTTTTCCAGATAGTCAGAAAGTTCGTTTCCAAGAATTTCTAACCTTTGAATGTCTTTAAGGTGTGAAGCCTCTTCAATTCCTGCTCCAATTTTGGTTAGTTCATTAAAACCAAAGGAACCACCTGAACCTTTCATTGAATGCCCTATTCTTTCCATTTCTTTAAAATCTTCGTAGGCAATTAATTGTTTGATTTTTTCTAGGTTTGTTTTTTGATTTGATAAAAAGTCCATAGTCATTTGTTGTATTTCCAAATCGTCACCAAGATATTCCGTTAGCAACTCATCTTTCAGAATAACTTGTTTTTCCATATTTTTAGCAACTATTTCAAGCAAACTATCTTTTCTGAGTGGTTTTCCGATGTAATCGCTACAACCGGCATCAATACATTTTCGTATCTCACCCAAGCCGTTATGGGAAGTCATTGCAATGACAGGAATGGTTTTTCCATTGTTAAGTTTACGAATTTCACGAACAGTGTCATAACCATTCATTATTGGCATTTCCATATCAATTAAAACTAAGGAAACATTTCTTTGTAACAAAATTTTCAGTGCTTCTTCGCCGTTTACCGCAAGAATTAACTTGTAAGTAACTGCTTTTTTAAAATAGTTTAAAAGTAAATTTCTATTGTCTTCGGAATCGTCAACAGCAAGAATTAAAGGTCTCTCATCAATCCAATTTTGGATAGTTTCAATCAAAACTGTCTTTTTTAAAGGCTTAACGACGTAATCATCCATACCGTTCTCAAGGCATTTTTCCTTGTAACCACTTAAAGCATGAGCAGTTAAAGCAATTATTGGTATTCTTTCCCTATGATTTGTTTTCTCCCAGTTACGGATTAATTTTGTTGCTTCAAATCCACCAAGCATTGGCATTTGAATATCCATTAAAACCAAGTCGTAATGAAATCTTTGCACGGCTTCAAAAGCAATTTTTCCATTTTCCGCAACATCAATTTGATAACCTGATTTTTGTAAAACTTTTTTTGCAAGGTTTTGGTTATCAATGTTATCCTCTGCCAACAAAATTCTCAAATGCTCATTAATTTTTTTCTGTTCCTGATTAATCACTTCCTTTTTTATTTGCTCTTGTTCGTCAACTGGTTTTTCAATCCTAAAAACTTTCATTAAAATATTAAATAAACTTGATTGTTTTACAGGTTTTGTAACAGAATCAGAAATTGCTAATTCCTTCATTAAACTCAAGGTAATTCCACCCCAGGAAGAAAGCATAATTAGTTTGATTTTAGAATTTTTAAGGTTTTTACGGATACTTCTTGCAACTTCTACTCCGTCCATTTGTGGCATTTGATGGTCTAAAATTACAAGCTCAAATTTATCAGGAAACTGTTTTAAAAGCTCAAGCCCTTCATCGCCACTTGAAACCTCCTCAACTAAAAAACCCCAGGAGGTAAGCACTTTTTTCAAAATAAATCTGTTAGTTTTATTATCGTCAACTACTAAAACTGAAATGTTTTTAAAATCGGGATAACTAAACTCAAAATTTTCCTGCTCAATATTTTCATAAGCTAACTCAAGAGTAAAATGAAAAACGCTTCCCTTTTGCTCAATACTTTCAACCCAAATATTCCCGTTCATTAGCTCTACAATTGATTTTGAAATTGAAAGACCAAGCCCGGTTCCTCCATACTTGCGGGTTGTGGAAGAATCTGCCTGTGAAAATTTTTCGAAAATTCTGTCTGTTTTATTTTTTGGAATTCCAATTCCTGTGTCAGAAACAGTAAAATGGAGTTTGATTTTATCATCTTTTGGCTCTGAAAGTTCTACTTTTAAGACAACTTCGCCTTGTTCAGTAAATTTTATTGCGTTTCCAATAAGATTGACCAAAATCTGTTGAATTCTGTTTGTATCGCCTTTAAACAAGTAAGACATTTCCGTTTCAACGTAGCCAATGAGTTCAAGGTTTTTATCGTTTGCTTTAACACTAAAAATATCAATAATATTTTCAATCAATTCTCTAAGATTAAAAGTTACGTGCTCAATTTCCATCAAGCCTGCTTCAATCTTGGAAAAATCAAGAATGTCGTTAATCACCCTCAAAAGCGATTCTGAAGAAGCGTGAACAACTTTCAAAAAACTCCTCTGTTCATGATTTAGTTCTGTTTCTAAAGCAAGTTCTGTCATTCCAATAATTGCATTCATTGGAGTTCGGATTTCGTGGCTCATGTTTGCAAGAAATTCACTTTTGGAACGGTTTGCTGCTTCAGCCTCTTCTTTTGCTTGTTGCATCAATCTTTCAGCACGTTTTCGTTCTGAAATTTCTTTCGCAATTTCATCCCTTGATTGAATAATATGTTTAAGTTTTTTGTGGGCTTTCTCAAGTTCATCATATTTTTTTCCTGCAAGGCTCGCGAAAAAACCAAGTATCAAAGGAGCAAAATCAATTATCCAAAGCAATGGTTCTGTTTTTTGCAAAGCTAATAAATTAGTTAGGGTAATGCCTTGATTCAGTTGTAAACACTCAATCAAAGTAGCAAAAACAGGGAAAAGAACTCCACAAAAAATTCCCCATAAAGTGTATTTTATAATATTGCTGTTATTCATAAATAAATACTACTTCAGATTAATTAGGTAATTTCAATTGCAAGTAAAGTAACATCGTCATCAAAATCATCTTTGCCATTCCACTTACGCAACCTTTTTTCAATTAAACTTAACAATTGATTTAAAGGCATATTTTTACCTTCATTAAGCAATTCTAAAAACCTGTTGTCGCCAAAAAGTTCTGCATTTTTATTTGCACACTCCGTAATTCCATCAGAGTAAAGGAATAATCTGTCACCTTTTTCCAAATAAAATTCGTGTTCCTCAAACTCAATATTTGGAAGCATTCCAACAGGAAAACCTCCAGTTCCAATCAATGAAACACCATTTTTATTAAAATGAATCGGTGAAGGATGACCAGCCTGTGATATTTTTGTGTAACCTGTTTTTGTGTTTACAACTGCATAAACCATTGTAAAATAAAGCATTGTATCGTCATCAGCCTGAAAATGCTCGTTTAATCTTTCAACTGCTTTTGCCGGTGGAGTAATTGCGTAATGCGAAGGATTTGGAACGTAATATTTTAATAAACTGCTTTGCTCAGGAACCGGATACAAAATCCTGCTCAAAGTTACCGATTGCATCGCTGATGGAATCCCGTGACCAGCAACGTCCAAAAGGTAAAATCCAACGTGATTTTCATCTAATTGAAAAAAATTAAAAATATCACCCGAAACAAAACTGCACTGAACGTAAATTGATTCAAAACGAATTTGCCCAAGATTTGAAGGTGTTGTTGGCAACAAACCTTTCTGGATTTTTGCCGCAAAGTAAAGGTCTTTTTCAATTTTATTTAAAGCAATGCTTAGTTCTTCGTTTTTGTTCTCAAGGTTTCCCTTCAGATCCAAAATCCGCTCACCTGCACGAATTCGAACCTTCAAAATGTCTTTGTCAAAAGGTTTAGTTACAAAGTCATCAGCTCCGGCATCCATTCCCATTATCAATTCTGTCTTTGCATCCTTAGCAGTTAAAAGAATTACGTAAGTGTAACCACTTGTTTCCTCATCCCTTTCTCTAATTTTGCGGCAAAGCTCAAGTCCGTCAATTCCAGGCATCATCCAATCACTAATCACAAAGCTAATTTTATCTTTTTGCAAAATTTCCCACGCTTCCGCACCATTGGAAGCTGTAATTACCTCGTGTTCCCATCTTTGCAAAGTCTTTGATAATAAAAGTCTTATATCCGCGTCATCGTCTGCTATTAAAATTCGCAAAATCCTTCTCCTAAAGTTTATTGCTTCCTAAAAATAAAGCAATTCTCATAATAAAAAAAACCTTTTTTAATTGTTTAAAGCTAAACTAAGCAACTTTAATCTTTACTTGAAAAAATTTTAAAGTGTAATTTAATCCTTTAATTCATAAATTCAAGCCTAATTATTGTTTTGACCAAATGCTTTTAGTAAAGTTAAGTGATGGAAAAAATTTTTGAAATTGAAGGAATGACTTGTGCCTCTTGTGTTACGAGGGTTGAAAAAGGCTTCCGCAAAGTTGACGGAGTGCTTGAAGCAAAAGTAAATCTTGCTACAAACTCTGCACTGCTCATTCTTGAAAAAGAAATTACTGAAGAAAACCTGACAACTTTTGTCAAAAAAATGGGTTACCAAGTCAAAGAAATCAAACAACTTAAAAAAAATTCAGACGGCGAAACACAAAAAGCAAAAATGAAATTTTTAACCTCGCTCCCGTTCGCTGTTTTTGTTCTGGTTTTTTCAATGCTTCCAATGGTTTTTCCACCTTTTGAGCATTTTTTAATGGAAAAAATGTTCTTTTCAAATATTTTGCAATTCATCTTTTCGGGAATTGTTTTGTTCTTTTGCGGTAAAGATTTTTTTGTTCACGCTTTCAAAAGTGCAACTCAGCTAACTGCCGATATGAATACTTTAGTCTCTGTTGGAACAGGTTCAGCATTTGTTTTTTCTGCACTTGTAACATTTTTTCCGAGTTTTTTCAGTAATCCAACGGATAAAATTTATTACGACTCCGCTTCTACAGTCGTCTCACTTATTTTACTTGGAAAATGGCTTGAAACAAAAGCAAAATCCAACACTTCAGAAGCTATCCAAAAACTGATGAACTTAATGCCTAAAATTGCCCATAAAATTACTGAAAACGGACTTTCAGACATCCAACTTCAAGAAATCAAAAAAGGCGATTTGCTTCTTGTAAAACCCGGCGAAATAATTCCAACCGATGGAAAAATCATTGAAGGAACACCGCTGCTTGACGAATCAATGATTACCGGCGAAAGCAACTTAGTTGAAAAAAATACAAACCAACAAGTCATCGGCGGCTCACTAAACCAAAATAAATCCTTCACAATGGAAGCGACAAAAATTGGAAACGAAACTTTCCTTGCAAACATTGTCAAAACTGTCCAAATCGCCCAAAGCTCCAAACCGCCAATCCAACAACTAACAGACAAAATCGCTTCTGTCTTCGCTCCGACAGTGATTTTAATTGCACTTTTGACCTTTGCTTTCTGGATAATTTTTGACGGAAATTTCACAACAGCTTTGATAAATTCCGTTTCCGTTCTTGTGATTGCTTGTCCTTGTGCGTTAGGGCTTGCAACTCCAACCGCAATCATTGCTTCAACAGGAAAGGCAGCAGAACTTGGAATCCTGATTAAAGATGCTGAAAGTCTTGAACAACTTTGTAAAGTCAAAACCATTGCTTTTGACAAAACCGGAACACTGACCGAAGGAAAACCGAAAGTTACAAACTCAAAAACCGCCGGAAACCACACTGAAAACGAAGTTTTAACTCTCCTTTACTCCTTTGAAAAGGAATCCGAACACTCAATCGCAAAAGCAATCAAAAACCTCGCTCACGAAAAAGAAATTTTTCCACAAAAAATTGACAGCTTTGAAGCCGTTTCCGGATTCGGAATCAAAGGAAAAATCGGAAATTCCGAATTTTTAATCGGTAACAAAAGCCTGCTGAAACTCAACAAAATTAATTTTGAAAATTTTGAAAAAACCGAAGCTGAATTTTCAGAAGCGGGTTTTACAAACATTTTAATTGCAAAAGATGGAGAAATTCTTGGCATTTTTGCAATTTCAGACAATGAAAAAGAAAACGCAAAAACTACTCTTTCAGAGCTAAAATCAAACGGAATTGAAACGGTTTTAATCACGGGAGACACCGAAAAAACAGCAAAAATTATTGCCAACAAACTTGAAATTACAAAATTTTTCGCTTCCGTTTTACCAAACGAAAAGTATAAAATCGTCAAAGACCTGCAAAAAAACGGGAACACGGTAGCTTTTGTTGGAGACGGAATTAACGACGCTCCGGCACTCGCACAAGCAGAAATCGGAATCGCAATGGCAACGGGAACAGACATCGCAATGGAAACCGCACAAATCACAATTTTAAGTGGCGACCTTTCAAAAATCCCGCAAAGCATAAAACTTGCAAAATTCACTGTAAAAATTGTCAAACAAAACCTGTTTTGGGCTTTTTTCTACAACGTAATCGGGATTCCACTTGCGGCTTTTGGCTTTTTAAACCCAATTTTTGCGGGAACTGCAATGGCTTTGAGTTCGGTTTCTGTCGTCAGCAATTCTTTAAGGATAAAAAATTTTCTTGAAAAACTAAAATCTTAAACAATAAAATTTCTTAACTTAGCTCAAAAAATTAAGGAAAAAATTATGCACTACGTTTCAATTGCAGGAAACATCGGCGTTGGAAAAACTACTTTTACAGAAATGATTGGCAAAAAATTAGGTTGGGAAACTTACTTTGAGCCTGTAATTGAAAATCCGTATCTTGAAGATTTTTATGGAGATATGAAAAGATGGTCTTTTGAACTGCAAATTTATTTCCTCTCAAAAAGGTTCATTTCGCTAAAAGAAATCGTTGATAAAAACCAAAATTCCATTCAGGACAGAACAATTTACGAAGACTCACAAATTTTTGCCCGTGTGCTTCACGAACAAGGTTCAATGAACAATCGTGATTTTGAAAATTATTGTTCGCTTTTTGATTGTATGGTTAGTTTTCTAAAAAAACCTGACCTGATTGTTTACCTTCGCGCTTCAACTCAAACACTTGTTGACAGAATAAAAATGCGCGGAAGAGACTACGAAAAAACAATCGACCCAAACTACCTGAACCGCTTAAACCTTGCCTACGAAACCTGGATTAGTAAAGCTCAAAACGAGTTTAAAATCACAATCCTTGAAACCGACAAACTGAACCTGCAAGAACTTGAAACAAAAATTGACGGCATCGTTAAATCTTTAAAAAACTAAATTTTAAACACAAAAAAACAGCACCTAAATTTTTTTTGCTTTCACGGAAAGTATCGTTGTGTTTCCATCCTCAACCGTTTCGTCTGTTTCAGGCTGAACAAAACCATCTTCACCTGTAACTCTCGCTGAAATCGTAATTTCTCCCGTTCCGCTAACTTCAAAAGGGAACTTCCAAACAACCCAAACATTTTTAAAAGGATACGAAAATTTATCTCTGTTTTTGAACTGTTCAATAAAATCTTCAGGATTTTTACCTGCCTGATTTTGCGTAAACTCTGTCAAATCAAACTCAACTGCGTCAAGGCTTGTTATTTCAGCTTCTTTCCAGTCGCCGCTGTCAATTTTTACTTCAACCTTTTTCACAGGTGATTTTCCCGCCAAAGCCGTTCCAAAAATCGTGTAAGTTCCAACTTTTAGTTCTTCGTTCAGAAGCGGCGCAGAAATGTAAGAAATCGGTTGCAAATCGCCACTGTCAAAAATCCCGTAGTCAACTTCATACTTGCCAAAAGGCTCGTCAATGTCTGTAAGTTCAATTTCTGAAACCCATTTCATATTTTTGTAGCCAAATTTTTCCGGAAAAATTATCCTTACAGGAAAGCCGTGTTCTTGCGTCAAATCTTCGCCATTCATTTTGTAGGCTAAAATTATTGGCAGTTCACCTTCAGGAGTTTCTTCCAAAACATCAGACAGCAAAATATTTGTCGTAAAACCGTCTGCTCCAAAAATTCTTAACCTTTTTGCTTCTGCTTTTACTCCTGCCTGTTCAAGTAAATTTTTAAGCGAAATTCCTGTCCAGTAGGCGTTGGCGATGTATTTTTCAAAAGAACCTGCATCAAAAACACAACGCATTGTTTTTAAAAAGGTTGTTTCTTTACTTTTGAGAGCTTCCAAATCCGCAAAAGTGAAGGTTTTCTCTGTGTTTACCAAGCCTTTAATTTGCAAATTCCAATTTGCTTTTGTTAATTTCGGGTAATCTTCCGGAGCAGTTCCGTTCCCGAACTGAACAAAAAAATCCTCTTTTTTCGTGATAAAATCTTTTGCCTGACCCGGAAACTTTGGTTCAATCGTGTTCTCTTCGCAACCAACAATCCCAAGTAAACTGACTGAAAATCCTGCCAAAGTTGTAACTTTTAAAAAATTTCTTCTATCCATTTTTTCTGCCTTTCGGGTTGAACTTGTAAGCAAGACCAAACGACCATTCCCTGCTTTTTAGTGTGTTTTTTCCAAGAACCACCGTCGTAAAATCAATGTTTGCTTCCAAAAATGGTTTGATTACAAAAATTAAACTTGGTCCGGTTCTCAGGTAAGAAACCGCTTCAGGAAAGTAAGGTTTTCCCTGTGAAAGCGTTGAAGGGTCAAAAGCCTCGTCTGTGTTTCCAAGAGAAAAAACTCCGTCAACGATTCCGCGAATTAAAAATCTTTTTTGGAAAGTGTAACCAATTTCAGCTGCGTAAGGAATTTCGTTTGCAGGAAAATCTGTTCTGTAACGAAATCCAATTTCTCCACTTGCGTAAAGCGGAACCGGATGAAACGAGCCTCCTGCTAAAATTTTCAGGTCAAAATCCGTTTGTCCTGAACCGAGCGCCGGAGTGTTTGTGTTATCGTAACCAGTTGGGATTTTTACAGTTAACTGGTTTGCCAACACAATTTTTTTCAGGTTGAAAAAATGATTCAGCAAAACTTTACCGCTAAAAACCAAATCGCTTACTCCCTTGCTTTCCCGCAAAAAACTTTTGGTATCGGATTGGATTGATTTTACGGGAAAACTTGCGATTCCCGTTAGCCAGCTTGTGATTCCGTACTCAAGGTAAGCTGTTGCACCGAGTTCTTTGTTTTTGTAGGCTTCGTTTTCAGAGACAAGTTTCTTCGTCTTGCCTTTGTTTGTAAACTGTTCACTTGCCTGTGAAGAAACAAGTCCAACCTTAAAGTAAAAATTATTTTTTGGCTGTGTCCACGCTCCTGCAAACAAACCTGAAGCCGACAAACCAATAAAAACAGTCGTTAAAAGTAATTTCTTTTTCACAAGCCCGCCTCTCTTTTTTAAAATTTAATTGTTTTCTAAACACAGTTTTTTACTTAATTTAACAGAAATTTTCGGAGTAACCAAAATGCAAAACTTAGTCAAAATTTTTCTTTTTCTTTTGCTGACAAGTGTTTGTTTTGGAGAAAGTTACTACTACTTTCACGAAACAAAACAAGACTTACAGCAAAATTATTCCAAACTTTCCGTAAGATTTAAAACAAACACAAGCGATTCGGAAAAATTAGCTTTCACGAAAAAATTCAGCGAACTCGTTCCCTTCAACGAAAGTTTCAAACTCATTCCTTACCACAAAAACCCAAAAGAATGCGAACTCATTGAACAGTGTGTGATTGAATTAACTAAAAACTTCTCTGAAAATGAAATCAAAAATTTAATTTTAAAACTTAACCGGGAAACGGTTGTTGAACTTGCAGAACCCGTTTTCAAAACTGAAAATTCCGATTTTTACCTCTACGGAAAATTGGTTGTGCGTTTTGAAGCCTCTGTCAATTTTGGTGAAATCCAAAAAATTGCTCAAAAATTTGGCTTAAAAATCACGGAACAAAGAATTTGGAACGAAAATATTTACTTTTTTGAGTTGAACAAAACCTCAAAACTTTCCTCGCTTGAAGTTGCTAACCAAATCTTTGAAACAGAAAAAGTCGTTTACTCGCTTCCCGATTTTATCCAAACAAACTGGCAAGACGACCCAAACGACCCATTTTTCCCAAATCAATGGTTTCTGAAAAATGACGGAAGTCCTGCACAGTTTAACGGAATTCCCGGTGTTGACCTGAACGTTTTGCAGGCGTGGACAATCTCTCAGGGCGATAGTTCTGTTCTTGTTGCGATTATTGATTCAGGTGTTGATTACACTAATCCTGATTTAGCTGGGCAAACTGTTCAAGGTTACGACTTTGCAGACAACGATTCCGACCCTTTTCCAAGTTCAGGAGACGCTCACGGAACAAGTTGTTCGGGAATAGTTGTCGCTAAAAGCAACAATGGAACTGGTGTTTCAGGAGTTGCACCAAATTGCAGGGTAATGCCGATGAGAGTAAGCCTGACTTCAAGTTCTGCCTCAACACAAACCCGTGCTTTGGCAATTCACGCAGCAGCAGACAGCGGAGCTTCCGTGATTAGTTGCAGTTGGCAAACGGGCGGAATTTTTTATCAGTTTCTTGAAGACGCAATAATTTACGCAAAACTTACAGGAAGGAACGGACTCGGTTGTGTTTTAAGCTGGTCTTCAGGAAACACTGACGTTGGCGTTCTTCCCTGGCCAAAAAGTATGGCTCAAGTGATGGCTGTCGGCGGAATTTCAATGTGTGACGAAAGGAAAACAGCAACCTCTTGCGATGGTGAAAACTGGGGCGTAACTTACGGAGATTCTTTAGATGTTTCTGCTCCTTGCGTAAAAATCTACACAACAGACATTTCCGGTGCTTCGGGCTACAGTTCAGGCGATTACACAGCAACTTTTAACGGAACTTCTTCAGCTTGTCCGCAAGGTGCTGCTTCAGCTGCTTTGGTAATTTCAGTTGCTCCCTGGCTAACTTCTGACGAAGTTCAAAACGTTCTTGAAAAAAGCTGCTCAAAACCTGCTAACTACGTTTTTACAAATGGTTACGAAAACGGTTCAAAAAACATTGAACTCGGTTACGGAAGAATCAACACTTACCAGGCGCTGCTTTTGGCACTTACAGGAAAAGTTACCGGAACTGTTACTGACGTTTTTGGAAATCCACTTTCTGACGTGATTGTTTCAAACCCTTTGAAATTTACACTCACAGACACAAACGGATTTTATCTTTTACAAACTAATCCGGGAATTCAAGCTGTTAGTTTTGCAAAACTTGGCTACGAAACACTAACTTTAAACCTTAACGTGCTTGCAAACGATACTTTACAAGTTGACACAAGTCTTGTTGCTTCAGCTTTCGGAACTTTGAGCGGAACTGTTGTTGACGAAATTACTTTGCTTGGAATTTCTGCAGAAGTGCAACTTAACTACACGCTGACAGGAATTCCGATGTTTTTAGAAACCGTTACGGATTCGCTTGGAAACTTTACTTTTACACAGCTTTCGCCAAACCAAACAAGTTTGATTAGCTACAACTCTGTAAAACTCACACCAAACTTAAACTACTCAGAAAAGATTTTCACGGACAGTTTGATGATTTTAGCAGGAACTGCAACTCAAAAAACTTACGCACTTTCAAGAATTGATGTTTTACTCGTTGCTGACGGAAACGGAATTGAACAAGCCTACAAAACAGTTTTTGACTCACTCGGAATCAAGTTTTCAGTTTGGAACGTTTCCGAAAAAGGTGAAATTCCGTTTAGCACTTTGAATTCGCTTCTGAACAGAAACGTAATTTGGACAACAGGTTACGAAAACCAAAACACACTTTCAGCAAACGAAATTTTCAATCTCTGGCTTTTTGTGGTTACTGACGGGAACTTGTTTCTGAGCGGTTTAAACATCGCAAACGATTTGGCAAACACGCAATTTTTACAAACTTACTTTGGAGCGAACTACGATTCTATGGGAATTACAAACTCGTTCCTCAAAGAAATCAGCACAAACCCATTTGGAAACTCAAAAATTTATAATACTTCACAACCTGACCAAACACAGAGAGACGCTTTTTCTGTTACAGACGGGACAGTTGTGGCAAAGTATGGAACGGCAGGAATTTTGGGAAATGCGATAGTTTCAAAAGAAACAAGTTCTTACAAAAATATTATCACAGGTTTTGAATCTTCCGGAATTACAACTTTGAATGGGAACCCAAATCTTACACCTTTTGACACCTTACTTTTTAAAATTTATTCCTGGTGGAAAGCTCCGTCGGAAGCAAACACAAACTTTAACAATTTGAAAAATTACACTTTAAGCCAAAATTTTCCTAACCCTTTCAATCCCGGCACAGAGATAATTTTCATTTTACCGAAGCGGGAAAAGGCAAAACTTGTAGTTTACAACATTCTTGGTCAAGTTGTGCGAACACTTTTTGACGAAGTCGGAAAATTTGGCAAAAACTCTGTTTTTTGGAATGGCACAGACGAACGCGGAAACTTAGTTTCATCAGGAATTTATTTTTACCAACTGAAAGCAGAAAATTTTAGCGAAACGAAGAAAATGATTTTGCTGAAGTGATTTTTGATTTTAAAAATATTTTAACGAAAGCTTGCTGAAGTCAAAGACTCTGGTTTTAACAAGCTTTTTTTATTTATAAAAGAAATGCTTTGTTTTAGTATTTAAGTGTAATAAATTGCTAACAAATAATGAGTTTTAGACTTTTTTGGGTAAAGCAATGGAAATCTTTAAGTTTAAGTTTGTTCTAAGTTGGCAACAGGAAACTAAACTGCCAAAATTCAAAGCATCCAAATTCCGTGGCTGTCTCGGACACATTTTAAAAAAACTTGGTGGAGAAAACCCACAATCTCCCTATTTTTTACTTTTTGAAACACCGAACCAAAGTAACGGAAACAATCCGCATCCTTTTTGGTTAGAATTTCCCGATTCTACAACTGAAGTTTTCGGGAAAAACTCAAAATTTGAATTTCACCTTTTACTTTTAGGAAACTACAAAAACTACCTGCCTTACTTCGTTTACACATTTTTTGAAATTGGAAAACGCGGAATGATTGATAATTATTTTTACGAACTAAAAGAAATCTGGCAGGAAAATTTAAAAGAAAAAATAAAAATTTACTCAGACAAGCAGGAGTTAATTTCAAACGACCTCTCAATCCCTTTTGGAACCGTTACCAAAAATCTGACGGGAAAGCTCCTTCTGACTTTTACTTCGCCTGTTTGTATCAGAAAAGATGGCATAACTTTAGAAAAAATTGATTTTCTGACTTTTTACAAAACCCTTGCGCGAAGAATTTTAATCCTTCGTAAGTTTAATGAAACCAGTGATTTGCTTTTTGATAACAAGCAGCTCACCGAACTTAGCGAAAACATCAGGACAGTTAAACAGAAGTTTGACAGATTTTCTGTTAACCGCTGGTCAAACAGACAGCAGCAGAAAATTCCACTTGACGGGTTTACCGGTTTTGCAATTTTTGAAGGCGATTTTGCACCGTTTCAGGAGGTTTTGGAATTTGGACAGTTTGTTCACATCGGGAAAAACACGGTTTTTGGTTTCGGAAAGTTTGAAGTTGATTTTTTGTAGCTTAGAAAAATCAAGGTTGCCAAAGTAAAATTTTTAGTTAAAGTTTATTAATTTTCAGACAAACAAAAATTTAATCAGGAGATTTTAAGATGTCAGTTTTAGAAAGTTTAAAAAATTGCAAAAGCCTCAAAGAATGGAATCCAACTAACTTTGCAGGGAAAGACGGAGATGCTTCAACAAAAATGAAGGAAAAAAAATTTCGTGAAAAGTTCAAAATGAGCCAGCTAAGGAACTTTTTTGGTGAAGTAAAAAAACTTGAAGCAAGCGATGAGAGTGAAATAAAAAGTGGAGTTGCAAAACTTGAAATGAACCTTGCTTACGACACAGGACGAGGCGTTGTGCCAAAAGAATTTTATGAGATGGTTACGGAATGCACAGCAAAAATCAAGGAGAAAGACGACCTGAAAAGGTTTGTTGAGTTTTTAACTGCGTTAATCGCTTACCACAAATTCCATTCACTTTAAAGGAGACCAAAAAATGACAATCAAATTTACAGAACAAATCGCAATCAATTTTGAAATTGAAGTCCTGACAGGTTTACACGTCGGAGGCAACTCAAACGCAATTGAAATCGGTGGAATTGACCTGCCTGTAATCAAATCAATTTTTGGCACGCACAAAGGTCAGCCTTACATTCCCGGCTCAACTTTAAAAGGCAGAATGCGTGAAAGACTTGAGTGGCTTCACGGCTTAATCGAGGTGGAATTTTCAGGAGAAAAATTAAAGGATAGTTTCACTTCAGGTGAAGTTTCACACTACTTTGGCAAGCGTGCAAACGAAAAAGAACTTCAAACCAATAAAATTTATGGTCCGACAAGAATCACAGTTTACGACGCATTTTTAAAAAACGGAGACGAACTGCACAAAGCCCTGAACGGCTTTTACACTGAAGAAAAAACCGAAAACACAATCAACAGGATTACAGCAGAAGCAAACCCAAGAAACATTGAAAGAGTTCCAGCCGGTGCTGTTTTTAAAGGAAGAATCACACTGAACCTTTACGAAATTGATGTTGAAGGTGCTGCAAAAGATTGTTTGAAAAGCAGTTTGGAGTTAGTTTTTCAGGGACTGACGGCGATTGAAAATTCTTTTCTCGGTGGTGGTGGAAGCCGCGGAAACGGAAGAGTTGCTTTCAAAAATTTCAGGTTTACAAAACGCACCAACGATTTTTTCAAAACAGGAAAAGGTCTGAAAAACCCAAATGCTGCTTCACCTGACCTGACAGCAGAAGGGATTTTGGCAAGTTGTTTGGAAAAAATTCTCACTTCACTAAACGAGGAGTGAAAAAATGCCACGCTACAAAGTCAAGTTAACGACTCTCTCTCCAGTTCACATCGGAAATGGGGAAACTTACGAACCTTCACAACTTTTTATAAATGATGACAAGGTTTTTATTTTACATCCAAATCATTTTTCTGACTGTTTAGAAAATGAAAATCAGACTTTAAAACTTAAAAACTACTTTTTAAGTGGGGAACAACAATCGTTTTTGAGTGATTTCGAAGGATTTAATTTTGAAAAAATTAAGGATTGCTCAACCTACAATTCCTCGCTTCATTGTAAAATCGATTCAAAAGACAAAAAAATCTGGAAAATAGTAAGAAACCCATTAAAGAATTTCAAACCTTTTATTCCGGGTAGTTCACTGAAAGGAGCTTTGTTTACACCAATTTTTTCTGACTTCTTTTTTCACAAAGAAAGGGAAGAAGACACTCTTGAGAAACTTGAAAACCAATTAAAAAGAAACAATTCTTTTGAACTTGAAAGTCAATTAAAAAGATTTCATCAATCAACAAATAAAAACGAGAGAATTAAACTAAAGAAAAATTGGAAACGACAAGCAAAAGATTACTTAGAAAATCTAAAATCCCTTTACAAGCAATTTGAAGAGGCTTCTTACATTTTTTCTCCTAACCTGCCAAGACAAAGTAAAATAAAATT
>JADZEA010000181.1 GCA_020850775.1 bacterium | reverse complement strand
GCTTGCGGAGCGATGCGTTGGAATGGAAGTGATTCTTTGCAACAATTCAAACCTTCAAACCTTCCATTAATGCCTGGAATACTTTGCGAACTTGTTGGAACAAACGAAGGTGAAGTTTACATCACGGGAGGTTATCCGTTTTCAACTCTCAACGGGCTTCTTCGCTACGATACAACGGGAACTTTTATTTATTACGATTCAACAAATTCAAGTTTGGCAACAACTGATTCAGCATCAGCCTATTTTTACGAGCCACAAAGAGGTGTTTGGATAACACACGGTAAAACTGCAAGTGGAAAATTTCGGCTTCAATTTTTTGATGGAACATACTGGAGTACGATTGATACAACTTTACTTTTTGGAAATGCTACTTACGGCCCACGTTCCTTACAAATCAGCCCGCAAGGCGAAATTTGGTTTACTCAGGGAATTTCTTTTGTCAGGATAAACCCTGATGGAAGCCTCTTTATCAAGTGGGTTCCGTTACCAAATGGGGGCTGGAACTCACAAATGAACTACTCAATGCTTGTTGATAACCAAAACGGGATTTGGGGAACTAAAAGTTCAAGCGACCCAAATTCAACTTTTCCAATAGTTTATTGGGACCAGGATACAACCTGGACTTACTACTACAATGCAGATTTTGGACCCACTCAAGTTCCTTTAACAACTTTGCCCGTAGTACTTGGCGAAGACAATGCAGGAAATATTTGGTTTGGTTTCATTCAAAATTCATTGGGTTTGATGAAATTTGATGGAAATAATTTTATTTGTTGCTACGACACACTCGCAAACGGACAAGCAATAATGCAAAGTGTGCAAAATGCTTTTAAAGATTCTCAAAACAGATTGTGGATTACAAACACCGACGGAAGCAATAATTACAACGCGGTCATTCTTGACGCACTTCAAAATGAAGTAACCGACCCGCGAAATCAGGTTTTGACAAAAGATTACGAGCTTTTTCAAAATTACCCGAATCCATTTAACCCGAAAACAACGATTAGTTTTTACGTTCCTTTTTCAAGCAAAAAAGCAGTAATCAGGATTTTCAACGTTTTAGGTCAGGAAGTAAAAAACTGGCAACTTGGAGACTTGGAAAAAGGAGTTTACAAAATTAACTGGCACGGTGAAGACCAAAATTACAACAAAGTTTCGTCAGGAATTTATTTTTACAGGCTTGAAAGCGAAAATTTCAGCGAAACAAAAAAAATGGTGCTGATTAAATAAAATCTTTAGTGAGACGTTCACAAAAAAGAAAGAGAAAAACAGGTTCTCTCGTAAAAATTGTGAGGTTTCCGACTAAATTTTCCCAACAAGTAGTTGGTTAAATTAAAAAATCTGCTAAATCTTTTTCCTTAATTTTCAATTTCTAATTAACTTACTAATGAAAAACATTAATTTGAAATTGAATTTATGAAAAAATCTTTAGTCATTGTAGAATCGCCTTCAAAAGCAAAAACCATTAACAAGTATCTTGGAAACGATTACGTTGTAACTTCCTCCGTTGGACACATTCGTGATTTGCCTCAGAAGGAACTTGGTGTTGATATTGAAAATGGTTTCAAACCCAAGTACGTAACTTCTGTCGGGAAAACAAAAGTCATCTCACAAATCAAAGAACTTGCTGAAAAATGCGATAAAATATTCATCGCAACTGATAACGACCGCGAAGGAGAAGCAATTGGTTGGCACGTTGCCCACGTTGTTGAAAAAGTCAATGGAAACATTTTTAGAGTGCTTTTTAACGAAATCACCAAAAATGCAATTAACTCAGCAATCCTGAAACCAACAAAAATTGATGAAAACCGCGTCAATGCTCAACAAGCACGAAGAATTCTTGACAGGATTGTTGGCTACCAGGTTTCACCTTTTTTGTGGAAAACAATCTCCAAAGGTTTGAGTGCGGGAAGAGTTCAGTCAGTTGCACTGAGAATTATTGTTGAACGAGATTTGGAAATAGAAAAATTTAAGCCGGTTGAGTACTGGTCAATCACGGCAAAACTTCTGACTCAAACAGATAAATTTCCTTTTGAGGCAAAACTTGTAAAAATTAATTCTCAAACTCTTGACACGGATAAAAACAGAATTGAGGACGGAAAAGGTGCTGAATTCCATAAAAATGAGATTCTAAAACACGATTTTATTGTTTCAGGCATTGAAAAAAAAGCCGTAAAACGCAATCCAAATCCACCTTTTATCACAAGCACTTTGCAACAGGAAGGTGCAAAAAGGCTTCGCTTTTCGTCAAAACAAACAATGGCAATTGCCCAACAACTTTACGAAGGTTTTGAAGTTGGAACCGGAACTCCAACAGGATTAATAACTTACATGCGAACAGACTCGCTAAGAATTTCACAGGAAGCAATTTCAGCCGTGAGGGATACAATTTTAGCAAAGTATGGAAAAGATTTTTTACCGGAAAAACCAAATTACTACAAATCTTCTTCAAGTGCACAAGAAGCTCACGAAGCAATCAGACCAACTTCAATGGATTTAGCCCCTGAAAAAATTAAAAGCTACCTGACAAAAGAACAATTCAGACTTTACGAAATGGTTTGGAATCGTTTTGTAGCTTCACAAATGGCTTCTGCAATTGAAGACAGAACAACTGTAAACATTAACGCAAGCGAAAATTATCTTTTTAGAACTGTTGGTTCAGTTTTAAGATTTAAGGGATTTCTTGCTGCTTTTGAGGATTTTGAAGAAGACGAACAAACTGAAAACCAAAATCCTAAACTTCCGCCTTCGCTGAAAGAAGGCAATTTGCTTAATTTAAAAGAGCTTGTAACTTCTCAACACTTTACAAAACCACCTGCTTTTTTCTCTGAAAGCAGTTTAATCAAGGAACTTGACGCTTTGGGAATTGGAAGACCAAGCACTTACGCAAGCATTATTTCTACAATCCTTGAGCGAGGTTACATTGAAAAGCAAGAAAAGAAATTGGTTTCAACTGAACTTGGAAAACTTGTAACTTCAATTTTAGTTGAGACTTTGAATGATGTTTTCAATGTGAAATTTACAGCTGAGATGGAAACCGAACTTGATAAAATTGAAAATGGAAGCAATTGGGTAAAAATACTTGAAAACTTTTACAAACCTTTTAGTGCGTCGCTTGAAAAAGCAAACCCAAAAGAGCTTAAAAAAGAAAAAGTTCACGAAGCAGTTGGCGAAAAGTGTCCGGATTGTGGAAGTGAGTTGCTTTACAAAATGAGCAGAAACGGAAAATTTATCGCTTGTTCAAACTTCCCTAAATGCCGTTACGCAAGACCTTTGGGAACGAGTGCGAAAGAATTTGAAGACAAAAAAACAGAGAAAAAGGAAGCTGAACTTGTTGGAAAAATATGCGAAAAGTGTGGTAAGGATTTAGTCTTTCGTAGTGGCAAAAATGGTAGGTTTATCGGCTGTTCAAACTATCCGAAATGCAATTTTACGGCTCAACTGCCTTCTGAAACGGATTGCCCGAAGTGTGGCAGGAAAGTTGTTTCCAAAAGAAGCAAACGAGGTAAAAATTTTTATGGCTGTGAAAATTATCCGGAATGTGATTTTGTTTCCTGGGATAAAGTAATTAATGAAACTTGTAAAAATTGTGGAAATTCTTACCTTACAGAAAAGGTTACTAAGGATGGAACGTTTGTTGAGTGTCCGCAGTGCAAAACTAAAAATACTTAGTTTTTTAGAGATTGGACGAAAAATTGGATAAAAACTTAGAAAAATTCATTTTAACTTTAGAAGTTGATAAAAAATACTCTCAAAACACGATTCTGTCTTACAAAAAAGATGTTGAGCAGTTTTTAGAATTTATGGAAAGCTACGATTCTTCTTTAAGTGTTGAGCAAGCAGACCGAAACTCAATTCGCCATTTTTTAGGCTTTTTGAGTGAAAAAGACTTAAAAGCAAAATCAATTTCAAGAAAATTATCTGCTTTGAGAATGTTTTACAAGTTTTTACAAGTTAACAGGTCAATTGAAAAAAATCCAACTTCTTCGCTCACTTTACCCAAAGTTGAAAAAAATTTACCGAAGCTTCTTTCTCAGGAAGAAATTGAAACACTTTTGGATTTGCCGAACACTGAAACATTTGAAGGTCTCAGGGACAAAGCGATTTTTGAAATTTTTTACGGAACCGGAATGCGTGTTAGCGAGTTGGTAAATTTGACTTTAGGTTCAATTAATTTTGCGAATGAGACGGTGAAAATTTTTGGTAAGGGTTCAAAGGAGAGAATTGTTCCTTTCAGTAAAAAATCTGAAGAAGCACTGAGAAATTTCCTGAAAATCAGAGATGGCATTCTTGAAACAAAACCCGAAAAGATTTTTACAAACGAAAAAGGTAAACCGATTAGCAGGGTAAAAGTTTACACAATTTTAAAAAATTATGTGAAAACAATTACGGACAGAAAAGGGATTTCACCACACACTTTACGGCACAGTTTTGCGACACACTTGCTTGACGCAGGAGCAGATTTAAAATACATTCGTGAATTTTTAGGGCACGAAAGCCTTTCAACCACACAAATTTATACACACACTTCAATTGAAAAACTAAAAAAATCGTACAAACAAGCTCACCCACGAGCAGGAAAAAGAGAAACAATAATTTAATTTTTTAAAGGGGAAGAAAAAAATGGATAGAAATTTAGCTTTAGAATGCACTCGCGTAACAGAAGCAGCAGCGATTGCTTGTTCAAAATGGATTGGGCGAGGCGATGGAAAATCAGCAGACAAAGCAGCTGTTGATGCAATGCGAAGAGCTTTTAATTCTTTAAGAATTAACGGAACAGTTGTGATTGGAGAAGGCGAAAGGGACGAAGCACCAATGCTTTACATTGGGGAAAAAGTCGGTTGTGGAGATGAAAATTCACCAAGAGTTGACATTGCTTTAGACCCTTTGGAGTGTACGGACAGCACAGCTTTTGGAAAAAACAATGCTCTTGCGGTGATTGCAATTGCACAGGAAGGTTGTTTTTTGCACGCACCGGATACTTACATGGAAAAAATTGCAGTTGGACCACAAGCGAGAGGAGTAATTGATTTGGAAGCAACACCAAAAGAAAATTTAAAGGAAATTGCAAAAGCCCACAAATGCGAAATTTCTGAACTAATGGTCGTAATCCTTGAGCGTGAAAGGCACAAAGATTTAATTGATAAAGTCCGTTCAGCAGGAGCAAAAGTAAGGTTAATTTCAGACGGAGACGTTTCGGGAGCAATTTCAACTGCTGTTGACGGAACAGGAATTCACGTGATGATGGGAAGTGGAGGAGCTCCGGAAGGTGTTTTAGCTGCTGCCGCGCTTCGTTGTACGGGTGGAGATTTCAGAGGACGTTTGATTTTCAGAAGAGAAGATGAAAAAGAACGTGCATTAAAGATGGGAATTACAGATTTAAATAAAATTTATACTCTTGAAGAACTTGCTCAAGGTGATGTAATGTTTGCAGCGACAGGAGTTACAAGCGGAGACATGCTTAAAGGCGTAAGAATTTACGGAAAAACTTTGCAAACAAGCTCAATTGTTATGCGTTCAAAAACAGGAACTATCCGCTACATTGACGCAACTCATCACCTTGACAAACTTTTGTAAATAATTGGGAATTTTTCCCATTGAATGAAAATTAAAAAACCAAGGAGTTTGCTATGAAACTGAATTTTTTTGTTAAAAACCACAAAATTTCTGATGGTTCAAAAATTGACATTGAAAACGAAATTAAAAAATTAAAAAAGTATCACGATGGAATTTTAGATGCTGAAATTCATGTTACTGAAGAAAAACAAAATTTTGCAGTGCAGATTACTGTTCACGTCAAGCCTAAAATCCTTGTAGCACAATGCAGTGGAACTAATCTTTACAAAACTGTTTCTGATTGTGTCATAAAACTTGAGCGACAGCTTAAAAAAGCAAAACAAAAACACGACCCAACAAAGTCGGTTAATGTTTTTTCAACAGTTAAAGAAACACTCGATGATGAAAATAACAATTAGACAAATTTTTACTGAGCTTAAAAAGGACCTCAGTCTGACTCTTCTTGCAGGTGAAGAAGGGTTAGAAAATCAAATTATTGAAAGTGATTTACACAGACCTGGCTTAGCTTTAGCCGGGTTTGTGGAGCTTTTCACTTACCACAGAATCCAGGTTTTAGGTAACACTGAAATTCGTTACCTTGCTTCTATGGCTTTAGAACAAAAACAAAAATGTTTGGAAAAAATTTTTGAATTTAACGTTCCTTGTTTCATTTTAACCCATAACAACAAAGCACCTGAAAGGCTTTTGGAACTTTGCAAGGAAAATGAAATTCCACTTTTTGTAACTCCACTAAGCACAACTAATTTTATGAATTTAATTTCGGAACACTTAAACGAAGTTTTTGCTCCGGTAGAAATTTTGCACGGAAGCCTTGTTGACGTTTACGGAGTTGGGCTTTTGTTGAAAGGCAGAAGTGGAATTGGTAAAAGCGAAGTTGCACTTGATTTAGTTGAACGCGGTCATCGTCTCGTTGCTGACGACATCGTTACAACAAAAAAAATCAAGCGAAACATTCTGATTGGTAGTGCAACTGAACGAACAAAAAATATGATGGAGTTCAGAGGTGTTGGATTAATAAACTTACGTTGTATTTTTGGAGTGCGGGCAGTCAGGTATCAAAAAAGGATTGAAGTAATTGTTGAACTAAAAGAATGGGATCCAAAAGCGAATTTTGACAGACTTGGACTTGATGAAAAAGTAACTACAATTCTTGACGTAAAAATTCCAACCATTGAACTTCCTATTTTTCCGGGAAAAAATATCACAGTGATTGCAGAAGTAATCGCAATGAATCATCTCGTAAAATATTACGGTTACGACCCGGCAACACAGTACACAAAAGAAATTAAAGAAAAATACCTGCAAAAAGGACTTGTAGAAACATTCACAAAAAATGAACTTGCTTCCTACCTTAGAGGCGACGTGGAGTAAAAAATTGTAAATCATTGAAACACTAAACTTTAGTGTCTAAAATAATAAAGTAAAAACGAGCAAATCAAAATCCCTGCAAAGTAAAGTTTTAGTTTGCGTTTTGCTTGTTCTTTGTAGTTATTTTCGCCTTTTTCGTGAAACTGAAATCTTCGCGTGGCTTGAAAATTAAAACGTTTTCCATTAGCTTGTTTTTCTTCCTCAAGTTTGCTGTACGACCTTGGAGAAACGTTAAACTTTCTGATTTTTGATTGTTTCAAAAACATAAACTTACCTTTTCAGACAAATAAATTTAGAATTTTGAAAATAATTCCGTTAGGATTATCCAAAAAAATGTCAATTAACGGAAGTATTAATTTGCTGAGCACACCAAAATTCATCAGTAAAATTAGTATCAAAAAACCAAACGGCCAAAGTTTGGCAAAATTATTTCCTAATTTTTCCGGCAGAGTGTTTCTTAGAACGTGTGCACCGTCTAAAGGTGGAATCGGAAGCAAATTAAAAACTGCTAAAACGATGTTCCATTTTATTCCGAGCCAACAAAGAAGCTCAAAACCCGGATACCTGGAAAGGAAAGATTCTGGCAAAAGAAGGTAAAGAAAACCAAGCCAGGTCGTGAAAAAAAGTGCTAAAATCAAATTTGAAAATGGTCCGGCAACGGAAACTAAAATTTCGTCCCGTTTTATTTTTTTGAAAAAGCTTGGATTAATCGGAACAGGTTTTGCCCAGCCAAGCATAAAACCACCCGGAAGTAAAAAACAAACAATCGGAAAAACAATCGTTCCAAAAATATCTACGTGAGGAATTGGATTTAGAGTAAGCCTTCCATTAATTTTTGCAGTTGGGTCGCCAAGTTTGAAGGCAACAAAACCGTGAGCAACTTCATGAATAATTACACTAAAAGCAAGAACTACAAGCCCAATAATTACTTCTTGAAAATTTAACATTAAAAACTTTCTTCTTTAATTTTAATTAAAGTTAACCGAAATTTGGTGATTTAAAAAACTGTTTCATCGTAAGTCGGGTTTTCAGAAGCCTTTTGTAAAAAATCTAAAGTTTCAACCATATTTTTTTTGAAAGGTGCTTCAAACTCAACCCATTGTTTTGTTGTTGGGTGAAAAAAACCAAGAGTTTTTGAGTGAAGTGCCTGGTAAGGCATAAATTTCAGCAACTTATTTGTAAACTGCACTTTAACTCCTTCAAGCCCGCCAAATTTCGGGTTCCTTCCACCGTAAGTTTCATCACCTAAAATTGGATGTTTTAAGTGTGCCAAGTGAACACGAATCTGGTGAGTTCTTCCCGTTTGGATTGTGATTTTCAGTGATGAAAAAAGCGGGAATTTCTGAAGAACTGTAATTTTTGTTGAAGCAAGCCTTCCGTTTTGGTTTACAGCCATTTTTGTTCTGTCTTTTGAATGCCTTGAGATTTTGGTTTCAATGGAAATTTCTTTTTCGCTGAAGTGTCCGAAACAAATTGCAAAATATTCTTTGTAGATTTTTCGCTGTGCAAATTGCTGCGAAAGGTTGTTTTGCGAAAAGTCATTTTTGGCGATAACCATTGCTCCTGTTGTATTTTTGTCAAGCCTTTGGACAATTCCGGGTCGGAAATTTTGTTCAAACTTAAAACTTTCTTTGCAATGAAAAAGAATTGCATTCACAAGCGTTTTATCAAAATTTCCTGCTCCTGCGTGTACTGAAATCCCTTCATTTTTGTTAATCACAAGAATTTGGTCGTCTTCGTAAAGGATTTCCAAAGGAATGTCTTGAGGCTCAGTTGAAATTTCTTTTGGTGAAAAATCCGCAAGTAAAAACTCAATTTCATCGTTCAGTTCAATTGAGTAACTACTTTTTTTAGTTTTTCCGTTTACTTTGACTAATCCTTCGTCAATGATTTTCTGGATTTTTGAGCGGGAAAGTTCAGAAAACTTTTCAGTTAAAAATTTGTCTAATCTTAAGCCTTCTTCGGTAACAGAAATTTTATGGTTTTGTGGAGAGTTCACTTGGGTCTTCCTTTGAAATTGCAAAAAATAAGATTACAATTCCAACACAAACTGCCGAATCTGCAATGTTAAAAACAGGCCATCTGTAAAGGTCGTAGCCATTAAAATCAAAACCTAAAAGCGAAAAAGCAGGAATTACGATGTCCGGGAATTCACTGTCAAAAAAATCAACGACTTTTCCGTAAAGCATTCTGTCTAAAATATTTCCAAATGCTCCACCTAAAATCAACGAGTAAGCAATTTTAGGAAGAATAAAATTTTCGTGTTTTGAAAGTTGAAAAAGATAGTAAAGTATTGCAAAAGCTATAAAAACTGCCAAAACAGTAAAAATTACAGAACCACCATTAATTGTAATGCCGAAAGCAATTCCAGGATTTTCAACGTAAGTTAAGCGAAAGTATTCACCAAAAATTTCGATTGGTGGATTCCCCTTGAGCGAATTTATGGCGATGAATTTTGTGATTTGGTCAAGGACAAAAACAATTAGTGAAATGCTTAAAAATTTAGCAATGCCTTTTGAATTCATATTTTTTATTGTTCTTCTTTTGTAAAAGTAGAATCGTCAGAAGATTTAATTTTTCTGTTTTTACATTGAATGTGTTGTTTGGCAACTAAAACCGCTTCAAGTCTTGGAATTTCAATATCATTGTTACAAGTTGTGCAGATTCCATAACTTCCTTCATCAATTCTTTCAAGTGCTTCTGCAAGCTGGTTCAGGTAACGGTTGTCTCTTGCCGCAAAAATGTAAGCCTTTTCCCGTTCCTGCGAATCTGTTCCCTGGTCTGCAATGTGGTAAGCGTAAGCATTGCTTCCTTGGCTGGATTCATTTAAAGCATCCGCCAAACTTGGTTCGTTAAGGTAACCAAGTTCTTTAAGCAAGTTATCCCTCTCTTCAATGATTAGTTGCTTAAAGTGATTAAGTTGTTCTTTTGTCAGCATTTTTATCTCCTGTTTTTTAATTTTTTCCGATGAAAATTTTAATTGTTTTACCTTGAAGTTCAAATTCTTCTGAATTTACAAAAGTAGAATTTCCAAATTTTAATTCAGTAGCTAACACTTCGTTAAGCACGTAATTAAAGAATTTTTCAAAAGCCTTTTTGTAAATTTCATCACAAACAATTTTAATTTTAATTTTGTCCGTAACTTCAAAACCGGAACTCTTACGCAAGTTTTGGATTTTGTTTACAAGCTCTCTTGCAAAACCTTCTTCAACAAGTTCTGTCGTTAGTTTTGTGTCAAGAACTACCATAATTTTTCCGTCTGATTCGGCAACCATTCCTTCTGTTTGAGTGTTAACAACTTCAATTTCTTCACCGCTAAACTCAATTTCTTCACCCTTAAACTCAATTTTCAGGCTTCCCGAATTTTCAAACTCAATGATTTGCTTTCGTGAAAGGTTAGAGATTAAGTTTGCGACGTCTTTCATTTTGTTTCCAAAACGTTTGCCTAAAAGTCTGAAGTTTGCTTTTGAAGATTTTTGCACAAGTTCCGAATCTTTATCAATAAAACCAATTTCTTTAACGTTAAGTTCGGTTTTAATTAAGTCCTGGTAAACATCTTTTCCTTCGCTTTCAATGAAAATTTTTGAAAGCGGTTGGCGAACTTTCAAGCTGTTGGTTGTTCGCAAAGAACGCCCAAGCTCAACAATTCTTCGTGTTAATTCCATTTTTTCTTCCAAAACAAAGTTGATTTTTTCCTTTTCAGGTTTCGGAAAATTGCTAAGGTGAACACTGTTTTGGTTTTGAGTTAGATTTTGGAAAATCTCTTCCGCAAAAAATGGAGCAACAGGAGCGATTAATTGGCTGATTTTTACAAGAACTTCGTGCAAAGTTTGGTAAGCGGCAAGTTTGTCGTCGTTGTTTTCAGTTTTCCAAAAACGCCTTCTGTTTAACCGAACGTACCAGTTTGAAACTTCCTCAACAACAAAGTAAGAAACTTCCTTGTAAGCCCTTGTCAAATCGTAACCATCAAGATGTTTGGTAGCTTCGCTGACAACCGTGTTTAGCCTTGAAAGTATCCAACGGTCTGTTTCAGGTCGTTTTTCCAAAGGAATGTTTTGAGTTTTCGGGTCAAAATTATCAATGTTTGCGTAAAGAACAAAGAAAGAGTAAGTGTTAAAAAGCGTTCCAAAAAATTTACGTTTTACTTCTTCAACACCACCTAAATCAAATTTTATCGGAATCCAAATCGGGTTTACAGTTACAAGGTACCAACGTAAAATATCGGCTCCGTACTCATCCATCAGTTTGAAAGGGTCAACAACGTTTCCGCGTGATTTTGACATTTTTTGCCCTTCTTTGTCAAGCACAAGCTCGTTTACAACGACATTCTTGTAGGCAGATTTTCCGAAAAGAAAGGTTGAAATTGCCATCAAAGAATAAAACCAGCCTCGTGTTTGGTCAATTCCTTCGCAGATAAAATCCGCCGGAAAAGACTTTTCAAAAAGCTCTTTGTTTTCAAAAGGGTAGTGAAGTTGTGCGTAAGGCATTGAACCTGAATCAAACCAGCAATCGATAACTTCAGGAACTCTTGCCATTTCGCCGTTACATTTTTCACAAGTCAGTTTAACTTCGTCAATGTAAGGTCTGTGAAGGTCAAGTTTTTCGGGAACATTTTTTCCGTGTTTGCGGAGTTCAGCAATTGAGCCGATGCTTTTTCTGTGTTCACAAGCCTCACAAATCCAGATGTTTAGCGGAGTTGCCCAAAATCTGTCTCTTGACAAAGACCAGTCAACGAGGTTGTCAAGCCAGGAACCAAAACGTCCTGTACCGACTTCTTTCGGGAACCAGTTTGTTTCGCGGTTTGCTTCGAGCATTTGTTCTTTGATTTTGGTCATTTCAATGAACCAGGCTTCTCTTGCGTAGTAAAGCAAAGGAGTTCTGCATCGCCAGCAGTGAGGGTAAGAATGTTCAAACTTTTCAGAACGGTAAAGGATTTGCCGTTTTTTCAGGTTCATAATTATTTTTTCGTCGGCATCTTTGACAAACATTCCCGCAAAATCTGTAACTTCAACAGGAAATTTACCTTGTGCGTTTACGGGGTGAAGAAAAGGTAAATCATTATTTTTACAAGTTTTGTAATCTTCTTCGCCGTAAGCCGGAGCTAAGTGAACAATTCCAGAACCATCAGTTGTTGTTACAAAATCAGCGGAAACAACAAACCAGCCTTTTTTGTCAGCCTCAAAATAATCAAAAATTCTTTCGTACTCTTGCCCGAGAAACTGCGAGCCTTTAAACTCTTCAATAATTTCGTAAGCGTCTTTTAAAACTGAAAGCCGTTCTTTTGCTAAAATCAAAAAGTAATCGTTAGTTTTGACTTTTACGTAATCAATATTTTTTCCAACTGCTAAACCAACGTTTGAAATCAGTGTCCAGGGAGTTGTTGTCCAAACCAAAAAGTAAGTGTTTTCTTCGTTTTTCAGTTTTATTTTCACGTAAACTGAAGGGTCTTTTACGTCTTTGTAACCTTGCGAAACCTCGTGAGAAGAAAGTGGAGTTTCATCGTGAGGACAGTAAGGCATAATTTTAAAGCCTTTGTAAATCATTCCTTTTTCGTAGAAGGAGTTCAAAACCCACCAAACCGATTCAATGTAGTTGTTGTCCAAAGTGATGTAGGCATTGTTTAAATCGACCCAGTAACCCATTTGGTCAGTGAATTTTTGCCAGTGGTCAAGGTATTTAAAAACTGAATTTCTGCATTCTTCATTAAATTTTTCAAGTCCAAACCTGACAACTTCGGTTTTTCCGTCAAGTTTCAGAAGCCTTTCAACTTCAAGTTCAACCGGAAGTCCGTGAGTATCCCAACCTGCTTTTCTGAAAACTTGAAAACCTTGCATTGTTTTGTAGCGGCAAACCAAATCCTTCACAGCACGGGCTACAAGGTGGTGAATTCCTGGTTTTCCGTTGGCAGTTGGCGGTCCTTCGTAAAAAGTGAAAGTCGGCTTTTCTTTTTTGGTGTCAATTGTTTTTTGAAAAGTGTTGTCATTTTTCCAAAAATCAAGCACTTCTTTTTCTTTTTTTGCGAAATCAAAATTTTTGTCAACTTGCTTAAACATTAGTCAAGACCTTTTTAGCATTAAAAATAAGTGGCAAAGATAATATTAAAAACTCTGAGATGAAAGAAATTTTAAAAAGATGAAAGTGAGAATGAAATTAAACTGTTTAAAAACAAAGTACCAACTTAATCAGTTTGGTTGGCTGAAAAACCTTCGGGTTTTTCCTGAAGGTTTTGGTAAAATTAATGTTTTAACGATTTTCTTTGAAAGCTAATCAATCAAAATCACGAGATACTTTGAGGATTCCCAAAATTTCTGCACGTTGTTAATTTTGATAGTTGAAGCCTTTTTCCCGTTTTTAACCAGTTCGTAGTAGGTTTTTGGTTGTTGGGAAAGAATTTTTACTTTGTCAGGTTCGTGCCCAATTTGGATTTCTGTTTGTTGAGTGATGTCAATTGGATTAAAATTATCCCGCTCAAGTTCTTTGACAGAAACTTTTTTGTTGATTCCCAAAAAACCACCGGACTCACCAATAATTTTTTTGGCTTCCAGTTCTTTTTGTGTTCCGATGACGTAGTAGCAGGTGTTCATTTCTTTGGTTTGGTCGGCAATCACTTTTTCTTTTTCAGAAATTGTAACTTCTTTTTCGGAAACTTTTGTCTGCAAACCTTTGATTTCTTCGTTTAAAATGCCGATTTCGTCTTGTAGTTTTGCGATGTTTTCTTCTTTTTCAATGATTGTTTTGTTCAGGTTTTCTACAAGAGTGTTCAAACCTTTGATTTTAAAATCATAAGATTTAAGTTTGTTCTGCAACTGTGCAATTTTATCCTTGTTTGCCCGCAAATTTGAACCAATTTCTGAAATTGCAGAAATTATTTTTTCTCTTTGAGTTGGTGGCATTTTTCCACTTTCTACGTTTTCAGAGATGATTTTTATGCTTGTTTCCTTGCTGCGGATTGTCTCAAGGCTGTCCTGGACTTCCTGAATTGTTTGGGTTACTTCTGCGATGTACTCGTCGTACTGTTTTTTAGATTCCGAAAACTGTTTTAAACCTTCGTTTTCAGTTTTTAATTGTGCGTTTTCTTCCTCAAGTTGGGAAAGTCGTTTTGCGTCCTCACTACAGGCAAAGACAAAAAGTAAAAGAAAAATTGGTAAGTATTTCATCTGAAGTTTAATCCTAAAATTTTGTTTTAACAGAATTTAATTTTAAAAAAGCAGGTAAAATTTAGCAAAATTCTTAGTCTGGTAGGGATTTATTTTTTCAGGAAAGTTTTTCAAGCAGTTCGTAAAATGTTTTTTTGGAAATCCCAAGCAGCTTTGCGGCTTCTGCCTTGTTTCCGTTAGCTTTTTCAAGTGCTTTCAGGACTAAACTACGCTCAAAACCATTGATTGAGTTTTCAGCGTTTTCTGTTTTTGCAGAGTTTTGCACATTTTCAGGCAAGTTTTCAAACTTGACTTCCTTTCCGTCACACAAAATCAGGCTCCTTTCAACAATGTTTTCAAGCTCACGAATGTTTCCTGCAAAAGTATAGTTTTGCAGGGATTCAAGTGCTTTTTTCGTAAAAATGATTTTTCCGTTTGAAAACTTTTTAGCAAAATGTTCTACCAAAGGTTCGATGTCTTTTTTACGTTCTCTGAGTGGCGAAAGCATAATTGGAAAAACGTTTAGCCTGTAGTAAAGGTCTTCACGAAAAGTTCCGTCAATTATTGCTTTTTCAAGGTTAATGTTTGTCGCAGTAATTACTCTTGCATTCACAGGAATTACGCCATTTCCACCAACTCTTGTGATTTCTTTTTGTTGTAAAACTCTCAAAAGTTTAACCTGCATTGCTTGGCTGACGTCTCCAATTTCGTCAAGAAAAATTGTTCCGTTCTGTGCTTCCTCAAACTTCCCGATTTTTCTGTTTAAAGCTCCTGTAAAAGAACCTTTTTCGTAACCAAAAAGTTCGCTTTCGAGCAAAGTTTCTGTCAAAGCTCCACAGTTTACTGCTAAAAAGAGGTTATTTTTTCGTGAGCTGAGGTTGTGAATTGCTTTTGCGATAAGTTCTTTTCCGGTTCCGCTTTCACCACGGATTAAAACAGTTGTGTCTGTTTTGGATACTTTTTCAATGAGTGAAAAAACTTCTTTCATTTTTTGCGACGAGCCAATTATTCCTTGAAAAGTTACCACTTCTTCTAAAAAATCAATGGTTTGCGAAGTGTTTTCCTGTTCTGAAAAACTATCCGGACCTAAAAGGCTGTTGATTTTTTCGCTAAGTTCATCGTCAGAAAAAGGTTCTACAAGCAAGTTAGAAGAATTTTTGCAGGTGTAAGCAGTTACTTCACCTGCAGTTTGAAAGGTTGTGATAAAAAGGATTTTTGTGTCTGTTTTTGCTTCTGAAATTTGTGTGATTGTTTCTTGCGAAAACTCCGTAACGCAAAAAATCACCAAAGCTATTTTTTGTTCTTTAAACTCTTTTAAAGCATCTTTAATCGTTTTTGCAATCAAAAGTTTATAAGATGTTTCCGAAAGAAAAAACTTGATTTTCATTCTTATTTTTTCTGTTGGAAACAAAAGTAACACATTTTTTTCTGTCATAATTTTTTGTTTTGCATTGAGCTGCTGCTAAACTACTTTCTTAAAATTTTTAGGGTCGATGTTAAATTTTTTCAGTTTTCTGTGCAAACCAGACCTGTCACAACCGAGAATTTCAGCTGCTTTTGAAATATTTCCGTCAGCTTGTTCTAAAGCTTCAATAATTTTTTGGCTACTTCGTAAAACCTTGCGGGCAGGTTCAAAGTGTTGTGTTTCATCCTCAAAAGTTTTGATAATTCTTCCCTGTGTCTGAGAAATGGTATTTTCAATGAGGGCTGAAAGTTCTCTGATATTTTCTTTAAAATTATATTTTTCAAGGTATTTAAAAGCAGTGTCTGAAATTTCAAGCCTGTTTTTTTTGTGCTTTTCGGAATAAAATGCAAGAAAATAATCTACCAAAACACCTAAATCTTCTTTTCGGTCTTTAAGGCTTGGAACTTCAAGGATTGAGTCTGAAAACAAGTCTAACAAGTCTTCACTAAAATTTTTATCACTTAAAAGTGTTTGGTAAGTGTAAGTTGTTGCAATCAGGTTAATGTCTAATTTTTTAATTCCCGTTGCGTGTGAAATTTTGCCATTTTCAATTATGCTGACGAGAATTTCCTGAAGTTCACGGGGAAGTCTGTTAATGTTTCGGATTAGCAAAGTAGTTTTGTTTGCTTTTTCAAGAAGTTTAATAAATTCTGTTTGGTTCCTGATTGAAACAGAAAAATTAGGTTCGTTATTTTCAGCCGTGTTTGTTTCAACAAGTGCAAAAGTGAATTTTAAAGCATCAATTTCAATGAGTTGTTTATCGTGTCTGATTGATGAATCGTGAATTAACTGGCTTACGAGCCGTTTTCCGCTTCCAAGTTCACCAACAAGTAAAATTGCTTTGTTTGAGTGAGTCAGGTTTGCGATTTTATTTTTTAGCAAACTAATTCCTTTGGATTTTCCGACCAAAATTCCCGGCAAATTCATCATTTGGAGTCTTGAAAATGCAAGTTCTTCCTTCATTCGTTTTAGGTGAAAACACTCTGAAAGGTGCATTTCAATGTCATCAAAATTTGAGTAATTATGTTTTTTTGCCTTCTCGTAGTTTTGAATTGCATTTTCAAGAGTGTCTTTTCCGTGTCTTTGGTAAAGTTTTAGGTAGAGGTTTCCAAGTGCGTAATAAATTTCAGCATCTTTTTTTTCTTCAGGAATTGATTCGTAAGTTTTTTGTGCAAGCGAAAGCCAATTTTTTCTCACAAAATAAAGTCCAAAACGAAGGTGCAAATTTTCGGGGCAGTTTGGCATTTTCAGGATTTTTTCAAAACGTAAAATCCCTTCTTTTTTGGTTGGAATTGGCAAGTTGCGGATAATTCCAATTCTTTTTTCCGGTGGTGGAAGGTAAAGCTCAATCAGGTAAGAATTAATTTCTTCATTTTGTGGAGCTAAAAGGTGAGCTTCTTCCAAAACTGCACAAGCAAACTCAAGATTGCAGGTCTCAAAGTAAATTTTACCAAGTTTAAGTTTTAGTTCCCATTTTTTTGGTTCGTTTGCAATTTCTTCAAGAATTTTTTTTATTTCAAGTTCTTGTTCGTTAAAATCTGTATCTCCTTGAATGGAAAGAATTGCAAACTCTTCTTGTAAAGCCTGTTTTTCGCTTTCAAGCTCACTAAAAGCAAGATTTCTAAAAAATTTTATAAAATCATTTTCGGCAGAACTAATTTGGTTTCTGAAAACAAGGCTGTTCAGTTCAGAATTTATTTTTTCACAAAAACGGAAGTAGCGGTTTTCAACTGCTTTTTCAATGTAAACTTTTAATAATTTTTCTTTTAGAGCAGAGTTGCCGGCATCTTTTTCAAGCCCAATTTCAAATTCATTTTGAGCTCTTTGAAGATTATTTTTTAAGTACTGAAAAAAAAGTCCTTTTTGAAGGTTTGGATTTGGTGAGTTTGGATTTTCTAATTTTGCTTTTTGGAAAAGTTTTGAGCACTTTTGGAAGCTGCTTTCAAATTCACAATGAGCCAATTCAATGTAAATTTCGGAACGGAGTTCTTTTTCCTCAATTTCTTCAAGTGCTTGCTGGAAAAGTAGTTTTGCTTTCTCGTAGTCTTCTATCTCAAAGGCAATTCTTGCAAGTTGTAATTTTTGGTTTGGCGTACTCATTAAATTCAATTTTAATCTTTAGGTTTTGGTTAGCAACAAATTTACTTCCCATTAAAAGATAACTAAAAAAACTTTTACCTTAGAAAATAAAATTAAACAAATTAAATTTTAAGAATTTACTAAATTAGCCAATGTTTAAAAGCATGGGCTAATAAATTTTTTTAGTCTTAAATTAAATTTTTTTAAGGAGAAAATAGTGAAAAAATTAATTGTAAGTTTTGTTTTTACAACTTTTTTGAGTTTTAATTTTTTATTCGCACAAGAAGCACCAATTTCTTTGGTTGATAAACCAACAGCCGGAACACTTTCAAAAGGGAGTTATTCTGTAAATGCAAGACTTTTTGAAGGAGGAGGTTTGCAAAATGAAATCAAAGTTGGAATTTCTGACCGATTGATGATTGGTCTTGGTTACGGAGCAAGTGGAATAATTGGCTCTTCAAAAGTTGATTGGTACGATTATCCGGGAGCATTTATTTCCTACAGAGTTTTTGATGAAAATGAGGCTTTTCCTGCACTTTCACTTGGTTTTAACAGCCAAGGTTACGGAACTTACGATAACAACAAAAATCGTTTTTACGTAAAATCAACAGGTTTTTATGCTGTCGCAAGTAAAAATTATTATTTACTTGGGAATTTGGGCTTACACGCAGGAATTAACAAAAGCCTTGAAGACAAAGACGACGACAAAACAATCAACCTTTTTTGCGGGATAGATAAAAACATAAATGAAGAATTGATAGTTTTGGCAGAGTATGATTTTGGCTTGAACGACAATAAAAAAAGTATTAAAGTGGATGGAAATTATTTAAATTTAGGCGTCAGGTGGAAAATTAGTGAAACTTTTGAATTCGAATTCTTGCTTAAAGACGTTCTGAAAAACAAAAGTGATAACATGGTTAGAGAACTTCGTTTGACTTTTTTGAACGCTTACTAAAATAAAAACAACTAAACTTTGGGAGGTAAAAATGACTTTTATTGAACATCTGAAAACTTTTGAAGGTCGTCCTTTTGTTTTTGAACTTGAGGAAAAAGACAGTGCGGCAATGAATTTTTGTATCGGCTCCGAATCACCTGCAAAACAATTTATTCTTAAAAAAGTTGATGACGACTGCATAATCGCAAAAGATAAATCAAATCTTTCTCACATCATTCCTTTCTCAAGAATTCTTTACATCATCACAAACTAATTTTATTAAAACCTTCAATGCTTAAAATCTTGAAGGTTTTAATTACTTACAAAACAAAGCTTTTCCTTTGTTAAAGGATGAACAAACTCTGTTTTAAAACAATGTAAAAGTTGTCTTTTGCTCACAAGTTTTTCGGCTACTTTTTCCGTAAAACCTTCTTTAAACCACTCAAGGTAAATGTTTTCATCAGGAAAATATTTTTTATCACCAACAATTGGAAGCCCGCAAAAACTCGCGTGAACACGAATTTGGTTTGTTTTTCCCGTAATTGGAATTGCTTTTAAAAATTCAAAATTACCTTCTTTTTCAAAACCCAAAATTTCTCTGACCTTCAAAATTTCACTCCCTTGCAAAACTTTAAATTTTGTTTCAGAGTTTCCGTTTTCATTTGCTTCAAAACTTAGTTTCGTGAAAATCTTACTTTTTCCAGCATTAAAAATATTGCCTTTAACCGTAATTTCATCAAAACCTGCTTTTCCAAAACACACACAAAAATACTCTTTCAAAATTTTATTTTTTAAAAAAAGTTCCTTGTGAAGCAATGAAGTGAAGCTTTTGTCTTTTGAAAAAAGAATTATTCCTGTTGTTTCGATGTCAAGCCTGTTTGCTGGCGAAAGTTCATTTTGTTTGAGTTCTTCACGTAAAAAAATTGTCAGACAGTTGAAGTAAGTAAAAGAAATTGGAGTTACAGGAACACAATTGTCTTTGGAAACAACTAATAAATTTTCATCTTCAAAAAGAATTTTAAACTGTGGTTCGGGAGTGGTTTCGTATTTTTTAGAGTGCTTGTAAGTGATTAAATCATTTGGTCTTACAAGTGAGTTCTCATCGGAAATTTCTCCGTTAACCAAAATTCTTTGCTCGTTTAAAATTTGCTTAACGGGAAGCAGGTTGAAGGCTTTGTACTTTGAAATCAGAAAATCGTAAAGTTTTTGAGGTTGGTTTAAGTTTCCAATGCGAAAGTTTAACGTTTGTTCTTCTGCCATTTATTTAACTCTTACAAAAAATCCCTTTCCTGCGAATTAGAAAAGGGATTTTTTAGTTTTAAAATTTTTTTTTAGATTTTTTCCCAGTCTTCCTGCATCCACTTAATTTCTGGCCAGCTTGAATCAATCCAACTGTAACAAGCTGCTTTTGGGAAGTTAGTTTTTGCGTCCATAAATTTTTCGCTTTTGGTAACAATTACTTCTGTAAGTGATTTTGCTTTTCCGCTTCCGCTTCGTCCTGCTTTTTGGTAACAAGCGTAAGCAATGTGGTAAGCAAGTCTGTCGCTAAGGTCTAATTTTGAAAAACCACCTTTTGAGTTCACACACTCTTGAGCTAAAGACTCAAAAATTTGTCCAAGTAAAAAATAACCTCTGTCTGCTTGATTGTTTGAGTTAATTACTTTCCAAGCCCAGGTTCTTGCCTGACTTTTGTCCTGTAAAAAATCCTGGTAAATTCTTGCAATTTCAAAAGGTGCGTTACCATTTTCAGGAGCAGCTGAATTTATTGCCTTAAAATCTCTCAAAGCCTCCTGGTAACGTGAATCGTTTAAGCTCATTCTTGCTCTGTACTCAAGAAATGGAATGTTTGAAGGCTCAGCAATTAAAATATCGTTTAGCAAAGTTCTTGCTTTTTTGTCTTCGTTTTGTTGGCGGTAAAAATTAACAAGTTCTTTTTTGATTTGAAGGTTATCGGGTTCTTTTACTAATTGTTCTTCAAGTTTTTTTACAAGCTCTGTTGGGTCAAGCAGGTTTTGCCAGCCATTTTTTTGAGCAATCAGAACTTCGTCGTCAGATTTGATTTCAAGTGCTTTTTCAATTTGTTCAATTGCTTTAATCAGTTCTTCCTGGTTTTGGCTTTGCTGAAAGAAAACGTAGTAAATATTTGCAATTCTTCTTCTGTTGTCAACAATTGATTCAATCTGGTCAGCAGGAGTGTTTTGAATTGCTTTTTCGTAAGCAAGCAGTGCTTCTTTTTTTTGTTCTTTTAGTTCAAGGTAGTAGCCAATTTGTGAGTAGTAGTAAGAATTAGAGCTTGTTGAGTTAGCTTTGTCAATTCCCATTTGGCAGTAATGGATTGTACTGTCGGCGTTTTGCTCAATCGTTCCGTAAATCAAAATCATTTTTTTAATTGCCCAGGCAAGTTTTTTACCTTCAGTGTCCGGGCAGTTTCCTTTTCGTGAAATCGCAAGCATTTCATAAATTTTTTCTTTTGCCTGTTCGTAATTTTTGTTGTTCACGTATTGATTTGCGTAGCTTTGTGCGACGTCTAATTCGCAAGGTTGAGCAAAAACCGAACCTGCAAAAAACAAACTTCCGACAGTCAGAGTTTTTACGAAATTTTGAATTTTTATTCTTAACATTTTATCACCTCAAAATTTATCTTCTTCTTTGTTTAACAAACCAGGTTTCTAAACCCGTAATTCCTAAAGTCATTTTGTAAATTGTTTCACTAATTCCATTTTTTGTTTCACTTCCTCTTTGTCCAAACTCAAAAGCTAAGTCAATCTGGCTTGCTCCGTAACTTCTGTAAGCAAAAGGAAATCCTAAACCAAATGAAATTAAGTACTCATTGATACTGTTGTTTTTCTTGTCTGTTTGGTAAAGAGTCGCAAAATTAAATCCTGCCCTGTACTTAAACATTCTCCAAAATTGGTTTTTACCTTTTTCCTTTAAGTCAAATTCAGTTCCAAATTTAACCCTTGAACTATTTTTGTAATTGTGTTGTGTTCCGCCGACAATTTCAAAACTTTTAAAATTTTGCTGAAAATATTCAACTGAAACAAGGTAACGGCTATAAAATTTGTAGGCTATTCCACCTGAAAATGAAATTGGAAGTTTCATTTTTAAGGAGTCAATGTGAACTGGTTTTGTGTCTTCGTTGTAGTACGAATCATAATCGTAAAAACTTTCTACTTCGTAATCAATCGTTTTTGGTAAAGTGTAAGTCGCTCCCAAAGTCAAATTTTTCACTGGCGAAGCAACAATTCCAAAAGTAAAAGCTACACCTTGCATTTTTCCTTCCGTCTCTTTAGAATAGTTGTCAAGTCCTCCAAGACCGTTAATGCTGTCGTAAACTACTGTCCTTTCTTCACGAAGTTTTCCAAAAAGGAAATCTGCCTTTGCTCCAACAGAAAAATGACTAAACTTTACCGCCGCTCCTAAAAGAATTTGGCTAAGTCCACCTGTTTCCTTGATTGTTTCTTGAAAATCGTAAGTTGTGGTTGTGTCGCTTGTTGTGAGTGTTTTTGTTCCCGAGTTTTTTGCATTAAATCCGTAATCCGAGTAAGGGACTAAAGCTAAACCTAAAAAAACTTTGTTTTTGATTGGAACTCCAAAGGTAATTCCGTTAAAAGTTCCTGTTTTGATACTTCCAGAGCTTGAACCTGAAACTTTGTTTGTTTGACCTAAAAATTCAGCCGAAAACCTTACGTTGTTTACGCTTGTCCAGGAAGCCGGGTTAAAAGTGTTAAGTGTGTAAGAATCGTAAAAAGAAATTCCCGTTCCGCCCATTCCTGCTGAACGAACATTCGCAGAGTAAACAATTTCGCCAATTCCATTTTGGCTAATCAAAGAACCACAAAAAGCATTTTGACTTAAAATGATAAAAACTAAAAGAGAAATTGAGAAAATTTTCATTGAAACCTAATTTGTTTGTGTTTGCAAAAACTAAACTTATCGGCTAAAGGTAAAAAAAAATTGTCAGTAAAAAAAATATCAAATTTTTTCTTTGTAAAATTTTACTTGAGTAAAAGCATTTTCTTCACTTCGCTAAAATTTCCTGCCTCAAGTCTGTAAAAATAAATTCCGCTTGAAACCTGCTTTCCAAAGCTGTTTTTCCCATTCCACTCAACAAAACCGTTTTGATTTTCAAGTTCAAACTCTCTCACAACTTCACCAACAACATTAAAAATTGTTAGTTTTGCTTTCCCTTTAGCTTTCAGTTCGTAAGCAATTTTTGTCGTTGGGTTAAAAGGATTTGGAAAATTTTGACTAAGTTTGAAATCTCTTGTGAGACTTTCACTTTCTAAAACACCAGAAGGCAAAAGGTTGTTCAAATTAACTGATAAATCGTGTTGAGGATTGTCAGGGTCGTTTGTGTTAATTCTTAATTTTGCTCTGTTAATTCCACTAACTGCAAAGTTTGCATTAAAATTAATTGAAAGTGTGTCAAGCTGGTTTGCGTTCAAAGTTCCTGAAGGGCTACTGACACTAAACCAGTTAAAAGTCGCAGGTTGTAAAGTGTAGTAATCCAAAGTTTCCATTGTGTAAGTCAGGTTTTGAGAAGTTCCGCTGTTTTGGATTGTTATTTTTTTGATTGGCAAGTAACCTGTGGTTGTGTTTGCGACCTGAAAAACGACGCCGCTCGGGTTTAAAACAATGTTTGGAAAAGTTGACGGAACGTTTGTGATTGAAACTGCAAAAGTGTAGCCTCCAAGTTTTGCGTAAGGTTCGGGAGAAGTTGGAATTGTAACGTGTGAGTAGAGAATTTGATTTGTTGTTGGAGTGTAGCTGACTGTTGAAGCGTAAGTTGTGCTTGTTGAGTTGTTGTTTTGCACCAAAGCAGTTCCGCTTGTGTCTTTCAGGTAAAGGTAAGTGTCAAGCCCGTTGTTCAGGTTTGAGGTTGAAACCTGGTAAGTGATTCCTGCGATTGCGTTAAAAGTTTTCCAGTCACTGTCACCAAGCGGATAAATTGTTTGGTAAAACATCTTTCCTTCGCCAACTTCAACGACGCTCAAAGGTAAGGCTTCGTTTGCGTTGTTATCGTTTTCAAAACTATCCGAGTAGTACTCAAAATTGTGGTTTGTGATAATCATTTGTTGAAATTTTATGGTTTCCGGATTTGTGGCGTTTGCGTTCCAAAGCATAAAATAATCGTCAAAAGCAATTTGTCCGCTGAAAGGTGGTTGAGCAAGGTAAGTTTTTATAAAATTCCAATGGCTTTGAAAAGATTGGCTAAGCTCAAAACCTGTTTCGTCTTCAACTCCTTGCGAGTAGTCGTCTGTGTTTGCGTTGTCCGTCAAATCCCAAAGCGCTGCCTGAACAGAGACTTCGTTTGAAGCACCGCCGTTTCCCTGTTGAGAGTTGTTTGCGTCGGCAGAAGTTTCAAGGTCGTAAGAAAAATTGTAAACTCCTGAAGTTGAGTCGCCGTTGGAATTAAAGTAAATGTTTGGTTTGGAGTAGCCTGCAATTCCTTGTAAGTTGTAGTAATTTCTCACGTTTGTTCCCCAAAAAGTTGGCCAACCTTCTCCAAACGAAAGTCTTGGGTCTTGATTTGAATCTCCGATAAAATGCGTTCCGCCGGGATTATCGGAAAAACCGCCAAAATTAAACTGACACCAGTGCCCCATTTCGTGAAGTAAAATCGTGTCGTCGTAACCGTAAAGTCCGCCAATGTTGACACTTCCGCCACTCGCAAACGCAAAGTTGCTGTTGTCCAAAGTAAACTTAATCGTCAGCGAAGACCACGGATTTGTTTCTCCAAGCGACGCTAAAAAATTGATTCCGTCAACTGCACAGTCAAAAAGATTAAAAGTTTCGCCTCCGTTGTGGTAATCAGCGTTAACAGTTCCAAGATTTATGTTTTGAGTTGGTGAGTGATTTGGAATTGCGTCAAGCTCAAAAGCGTGAACCGGACCGTTTCCAAAACTTGCGTACTCAACAACTTTAATGTTGTAAGGTTGTCCTGCTGTCGTGTTTGCAACCGCAAGAACCGAAAGGTTACGAGTCTGTGAGTCAACGACGTTCACGGAAAAAAAGCCGTCTGCATTTGTGTAAGTTGTTGCTAAAGTTTGGTTTGAGTTTGCGTCTTTAATCGCCACGTCAACAAAACGAACCGGACGAAAAGGTTTTGGATTTGTGAAACCATTAATGCTAATCGTTAAGTCTCGGTACTGAAAAGTTCCGCTGACTGTGTAGTTTGCAAAAACCGTTTGAGAAAAACTAAAAAACATTGCCAACAAAATTTTAATTTTCATTTTCAGCCTCCTTTGACCTTTTTCTTTCTGATTTTTTGATTACAGAAAGTTCGTTTCCACCTTCGTAACCTTCAATTTTTTCAACAACAGGTTTTGAAGATTGTTTTTCACCAAAATCGATTTGGATTGCTGAACCTTTTGAAAATTGTGTTTCAGTGGTTTGAAGCGTTGTGCGAAGGTGTAAAAACAATGCCTTTTTAGTCGTAACTAAAAAAGTAAAATCAAAAGTTTGTGAGCTTCCTTTTTCAATTTTTCCTTGCCAGTTTTTTGTTCCTGAAAGCAACCTGACTCCTTGTGGAAATTCCAAAAACCTGAAATTAATGTTTTCGGAAGCGATTTTTGGAATTAACTCAAGTTTTGCTTTGACAAGATTTTTACTTTCGTCAGTTTCTAAGATTTGGAAATTTTGGTCAATTGGTAAAGTTACTCCAAGGTCTTGTGGTAATTTTGCAGTTGTAGTTTCTTTTTTAAACCAAACAAAGCCTGCCAAAACCACAAAAAACACAATTAAAAACGTGTTTTTCATTTTTTATCCTTTCAAATTTTTACTTTTCAAAAAATGTGGAACAGTTAGCAAAAACCCAAACAATGCGGGTAAAAGAATGTTCAAAAAAAATAAAACCAAGCCTCCACAAGTTGCTTCTTCAGGTGAAACCCCAATTTTTGTAAAAGAAAAAATTGCTGTAATTTCACGAATTCCGATGTCTCCAAAACTAACCGGTAAAAGAATTTTACCCAAAACTGCAAGTGAAGACGCAAAAGAAAGTTCTGAAATTTCCTGCTTTTGCGAAAAAGACCTGACCAAAAAAGCAAACTGCAAAATGTAAGTCAAGTAAAACAATAAACTTAAAGCAAAAGTTTCAAGTTGAAATTTAATGCCGAAATCAAAAACATTCTTGAACTTTTTGCTCAAAACCGATGCTTTCAAAAATATAAAAATACAAGCAAAAGACAAGAGTAAACACAAAAAAAATAATAAAAAATTGACGGCGAAACTCAAAACAATGACAAAGTAGGCATAAAAACCGAAAACTAAAATCAAACTTGTGTTTTGTAGTTTATCAAAAAATGCTAATTTAACAAGTTCAGTTTTTGGAAAACCGTCTAAAAAAAATCCTCTTCCAAGTTCACCAAAGCCACCTGGAGTTAGTGAAGCTAAGGTTTTTCCAAAAAGCAAGGATTTCGTCGCATTAAAAAAACTGATTTGTTGTGAGGTTTCTAAAAGCAATTTCCACTTCAAAACCTGAAAAAAAATGTTTGGGATGAGTAAAAGCAAAGCAATGTTAAAGTAAAAACCATTTTTTTTAGAAATTACTTCAAAGATTTTTTGTGGGTTTATCAAATAAAAAATGGTAGTTAACAGAAAAACCGCTACCAAAATTTTTAGTGCAAAAAAAAGTTTGTTTGCCGATGGCACTTTTTCCTGCTGTAAAATTTTGTTTTTCATGGTTTTATCTGTTAGCTCTAAAATACAAAACCATTCCGGCAGCCGTAAAAATCACGTTTGCAATCCACGCTGAAACCATTTCAGACAAATCACCGGTGACGCCTGCAATTTTTGTAAACTTAAAAATTCCGTAGTAAGCAAACAGAAAAAAGAACGCAAAAATGAAATTTTTAGCTGCTCCGCTTTTGTTTCTTTCACTTCCAAGCGAAACTCCAACAAGCGTAACGATAAAAGCTGCAAACGGGAAGGAAATTTTGTGAAACTTCTCAATTTCCCATTTTTTGTAGTCTGCACCAATGCTTTTCAGCCTTCCAATAAAATTTGTAAGTTCAAAATAACCAAGAGTTTCAGGTTTGTAACGGCTCAAAACTAAGTCGTACGGACTAATGTTAATTTTGATTGTGTCAATTTTTTCAAAATCAATGACTTTGATTTTATGGTCTGAAATTTCGCGGAACTTTCCTGTTTCAAAAACCCAGGTTGAATCTTGGAAACTAATTTTTTGTGCATCAAACCTTCTGACAATTTTTCCATCTTCAAATTCTTGAAAAGATGCCTGGTAACCTTCATTTTTTTTGAAATCAAATCCTGCAACGAACAAATTTTTGTTTTCACCTGCACGAATTGTCAGGTTCCTTTCCCGCACTTCTGCAAAGGCTCTTCCACCTTTGATGTAAACTTCTTTGATTTCATCTTTTTTGCGTGAGTAGTCAGGAACAATCGTTTCAGTGAAAAAAAACAAGCCGACCGCAATTAAAAGTGAGAGAAAAAGCATTGGATTAACGATTTTTGCGACACTAATTCCAGAAGCTTTCATTGCAGTAATTTCGTTACTTTTTGAAAGCCCGCTCATCGTAAACAAAGAACCAAGCAAACAGGCAACAGGAACAGAAAGCGAAACTATTTGTGGTAAAAAGTAAAAATAGTAATTTAAAATCACGTCTTTTGGCGTTTCATTGAGGATAAATTTTTTGCCCGTTTCAATTAAATTCACAGTCAAAAAAATGACGATGAAACCAACGAGTGAAAAAAGAGAGTAAAGTAAAAATCTTTTTGAAGTGTAAAGCGTAATTTTTTTCATCGGATAATTTTAAAGTTAATTTTGGACGTGAAAAGTTAAGTTAGAAAAGGCTAAAAAGAAAAAGCTAATTTTTTGGAATAGTTTTTAGCCAAAACTGTTTTTAAGTTCCGTTCCAAAATGCAAACTAATTTTAGAAGGGTAACAATGATTTCTTTTGAACCAAAAACAATATTTTACACACCAGACTACGAACAAAAAAAATATGACTCAGGCTATTTTTTCCTTGATTACGAGGCTCCAAACTGGATTTTGACGGATGAAAAAGGAGCAAAAATTGTAAACCTTCTAAGCGGTAAAAATACAACTGAAGAAATTGTACGGGAGTACAGCAAAACTTTTGGTTTAGACTTGCAAAAATCCTGGCTTCACGTGAACCACTTCATTAAAAGAGGGATTTACCACAAATTTATTTTTGAAAAACCTAAAAATTACGCTCCTTACTTTGGCAGAAAAGATTTTTTACAAACCGCAATTCTCAAAGAAATGTGGGTTCACACGAACAATTCCTGTAACCTTGCCTGTGAACATTGCCTTGTAAATTCTTCTTCGCAAGAACACAAAGGGCTTCCAACTGAAAAAGTTTTGAGTGTCATTCGTGAAGGTTTAGCGCTTGGCGTAAAAAAAATGTACTTCACGGGTGGAGAACCTTTTTTCCGCAAAGATATTTTTGAACTAATTGACACCGCACTAACAAAAGCAGAGCTGACAATCCTTTCAAACGGAATACTTTTTAAAGGAGAAACTCTTTCAAAATTAGCAACTTACGACAAAACAAAACTCACGTTACAAATCTCGCTTGATGGCTCAAACGCTAAAATTAACGACGCAATTCGTGGCAAGGGAAGTTTTGAAAACATTGTTAACGGGATAAAAAATTTAATTGAAATTGGTTACCAGCCAACAATCACAACAACGGTTACAAAGCAAAACATTGAAAATCTTGACGACGTTGTCCGGCTTCTTTCAGAACTGAAAGTGAACAGGTTTCACTTGCTTTGGCTTCACAGGAAAGGTCGGGCAATTGGTTCAGGTTACGAAGTTGAAAATTATGAAATTATCGGTAAACTTAAAGAAATCAAAACACTTGCAAATTCACTTGGAGTGGTAATTGATAATTTTGAAGAATTTGAGCTAAGAATTAACGGGCAAAAAAATGTGAAAAATGACCTTAGTGTTGCCGGAGTTTCTTCGCTTTGTGTTTATTCTGACGGAAAAGTTTATCCTTCCGCAGCTTTTGTTCAGGTTGAAGAACTTGAATGTGGAAACGTGAACGAAAATTCGCTCAAAGAAATTTTAGCAAACTCAAAAGTTGTTCAGGAGTTTTTGAACGCAACTGTCCAAAAAAAAGCTGTTTCACACTCGGATTCGCGGAAATTCCTTTGTGGTGGTGGAGATGTTGAACACAGTTTTTACTACTCAAAAGCAATTACGGGAAAAGGAAACATTCTTGGGGCAGACCCTTACAATGAAGTTTATGATTTTTTGATGGATGAAGCAATTAATAAATTTTACGTTGAAAACAGGCGAAAACTAAACACAAAAGCAGGTTTTGACGCTCCAACAATTTTTTACTCAATGGGAGAACTTGGTGTAACTTGTGGCGACGAGGAAGAAAATGTTCATCTTTTGGGAGAGTTTGGAGTGAATACTTTGCATTCAAATTGTGTGCTTGACCTTAGTTATGAAAAGTCTCACCAAAAAATGCAGGAATTTTACGGCGAAGCAATGGAAACTCCGCAAGCGGAGCTTTGCTGTCCGGCAAGTTACGACAAATCCGATACTGACCACATTCCGGGTGAGGTTTTGGAAAGGTTTTACGGTTGTGGTTCTCCGATGAGCATTGCAAAAGTGAAAGAAAACGAAACAGTTGTTGACCTTGGTTCGGGAGCAGGAATTGATTGTTTTATTGCTGCTAAAAAAGTAGGTAAAAACGGAAAAGTGATTGGTGTTGACATGACTTTTCAATCTTTGGAGCAAGCACAAAAACACAATAAACTTGTAGCTAAAAATCTTGGTTTTGATGTTTGTGAATTTCGTGAAGGATTTATGGAAAAAGTCCCTGTTGAAACAAAAAGTGTGGATTTAATTACTTCAAACTGTGTAATTAATCTTTCACCGGATAAAAAAACAGTTTTTGCTGAAATGTGGCGAATTCTTAAGGACCACGGAAGAATTGTAATTTCTGACATTGTTTCGGAAGTTGAAGTTCCAGCTTACTTACAAGTAAATCCTGTCCTTTGGGGAGAATGTTTGTCAGGAGCTTTGACTGAAAGGGATTTTGTTTCGATGCTTGAAGAAGCAGGTTTTTACGGACTCGCAACTCTAAAAAAAACTTACTGGAAAAGTGTGGAAGGCTACAAATTTTTCTCTGTAACGGTTTCAGGCTTCAAGTTTGAGAAAAAGGAAGGTTGTGTTTTTATTGGACAAAAAGCAATTTATCAAGGACCTTTTAAATCAATTATGGACGAAGAAGGACATTTTTTCCCAAGAGGTGAAGCAATTGAAATCTGCACAGACACAGCACAAAAACTGCAAAATGAACCTTACAAAGGAGCATTTTTGATTGTTGAAGGCAATAAAATGCCGGATGAATTTGTGAGTGGTTGTTGTGTTGACGGAGCTTGCTGTTAAATTTTTTTAAAAAAACATTTGCTTTCACTTTTTTTTGTTGTTATCTTCTATTAGTAACAATTATCAATAGGATAAAAATGATTAAACAAATTGAAGAAATTCACGAAGGCTGGAAAAACCAGGGTAAACGTCTTACAAAACAAAAAAAAATAATTCTTGAGATTATTAAACAAACCAGAAGCCATCCAACAGCAGATTGGGTTTACGAGCAATCAAGAAAAGAATTGCCGAATATTAGTCTTGGAACTGTTTACAGAGTTTTAAGCCAGCTTACGATTGAAGGCTTAATTAATGAATTAACATTTGAGAAACAAAGGCATTTTGATGGTTTTGTTGAAGATTTGCATAGCCACGTAATTTGTAATGATTGTGGCAAAATTGTTGACATCTCTTTGTCTTACAACCAAATTTTACAAGAGTTTGTAGAAACTCAAACCAATTATCTGATTGACGACCAGAATCACGAATTTTTCGGAATTTGTCCTGATTGCCAAAATAAAAACAATTAACTTTAAACTTAAAAAAGGAAAAAAAAATGACAATACAAGTTGCTTCACCTGCTCCTGACTTTTCAGCTCAAGCTGTAGTTGGAAGCGAATTTAAAAATGTTAAACTTTCAGACTACAAAGGAAAAACAGTAATTCTTTTCTTCTATCCACTTGATTTTACTTTTGTTTGTCCAACTGAAATTATTGCTTTTTCAGATAGAATTGCAGAATTTGAAAAAAGAGATGTTCAAATTCTTGGTGCTTCAGTTGATTCTCACTTTTCACATTTAGCCTGGAAAAACACTCCAAGGAAACAAGGTGGAATTGGCGACATCAAATATCCTTTGATTGCTGACATTAACAAATCAATCGCAAGAGATTACGGAGTTTTGCTTGAAAATGCAGGAATTGCTTTAAGGGGACTTTTCTTGATTGACAAAAATGGAGTTTTAAGACATCAAGTAGTGAACGACCTTCCACTTGGAAGAAGCGTTGACGAAGCTATCAGAATGGTTGATGCTCTTCAATACTTTGAAATGCACGGAGAGGTCTGCCCTGCAAACTGGAAACCTGGTTCAGACACAATTAAACCAACTGTTGATGCTTCTAAAGAATACTTTTCTAAAGCCAATTAAAAGTTAATTCAGCATTTTATGCCTTCTTGCATTCTCTCCAAAGTAAGAAGGCATTTTTTTTGTACTAAAAAAATGAGAACAAAATCCCTTCCCAACTAAAGTTTACAACGTTCACGGGTTCAGCCAACAAATTAAAAAACAAGATTTTACTAACGAATGCAGAAGTTTTATCCCTTTAAAGCAGCAACTTTTAGTTTGCTGAGAACACAAAACTTGTTTACTCCTTCAACCCAATCAAGCAAAACAAGGCTGTTTGGTTTTGCTTTTCCAAGTTTTTCGCCACTGATTGAAAAAACATTTTGTGGTTGTAACTTTATTTTTTCGCCTGTGCAAAGTTGGATTTGTAAGTTTTCAAAAGGAGAAAAAGGGCTTTTTACCTCAACGACTAAAAATTTTCCAACAACAACGTCTTTCACTGTTCCAATAAAATCCACTTCTGAATTGTAGGAAGCTGTTTCGTAACGGATTGTGTTTCCGTGAGCAGTTTTTAGAAGTGAACCTGTTTCAAAAGTTCTGTTTGAAACTTCAGAAAGTTGGTTTTGCCAAAAAACTAAGTCAAAATCATCGTACGGTTCATTTTTTGAAATTTTTTCGTAAAAATGGTCAACAGCTTTTCTGTAAATTGCAACTGTGTTTGCAACGTAAAGGTTTGATTTCATTCGTCCTTCAATTTTTAGCGAATCAATTTCACACCTGATAAAATCAGGAATTACTGAAAGTGCCATCAAATCTTTTGAGTTCATCAAATTTGCGTTGTCTTCAGGTTCGTTTGTTTCTGCGTCAATTAAATCGTACTCAAAACGGCAAGATTGAACACAACCTCCACGGTTTGCATCGCGTTCTGCCGTGTAGTTTGAAATTGTACACTTTCCGGAGTAAGAAGTACACATTGAGCCGTGAATAAACATTTCAAGTTCTGCGTCAACGTTTTTACGAATTTCTTTTGCTTCTTCAAGCGTAACTTCACGCGCAACAACGATTCTTGTAACCCCTTGTTTTTTCCAAAATTCCATTGCAAAAGCATTCGTTGAACTCGCTTGAGTTGAAAGATGAAGCTCAATTTTTGTGTGCTTTCGTGCAAGTTCCAAAACTCCTGCGTCTGCAACAATAAAAGCGTGAGGTTGAATTTCGTTCAGTTTTTCTAAGTACGGAACAAGCCTGTCAATGTCTTCGTTGTGAGCCATCACGTTTAAAACAAGGTAAATTTTTTTGTTAAGTTTGTTTGTGTAGTCAACCGCTTCCTGAAGTTGGTAAAGATTAAAATTTCCTGCTCCGGCACGAAGCCCAAATTCCGTTCCGCCAACGTAAACTGCGTCTGCACCGTAAGCAAAAGCAACTTTTAGTTTTTCAAGATTTCCTGCAGGAGCTAAAATTTCTGGTTTTAACATTTTTCCACTTTCTTTTTAAAGCATAATTTAAGGAATATTTTTTTACTAATCACTTTTTAATCTTGTAAAAATTGTATTAATTTCCTGCCAGCTTTTCAAACTAAAAAGAATGCAAAAATGAACCCGTTAAAAGATATTTTTTCAGTTCCAAAGACAGAACTTCCAAGAAGTTTGATGATGAGTTTTGTTTTTTTTCTGGTAATTACTGTTTTTTGGATACTCAAACCAATCAAAAAAAGCCTTTTCCTTTCGTTTTACAAAGAAAGTGGCTTTACGTTTTTGGGGATAAATTTTAATGCTGAACAATCAGAGTTGCTTGCAAAAATTCTAAACTTGGTTGTGGCATTTTTTGCCGTTTGGGCTTTTTCCTTGCTTGCAAACAAATTTCGCCGTGAAAAACTCGTTTACATTTTTTCCGCATTTTTCATTCTTACTTTGGTTGTGTACAGCCAGCTAATTTCTTTGCCTTCTGACGTAACAGTTTGGACTTTTTACCTTTACGGCGACCTTTTTTCAACTTTAATGGTTGCAACTTTTTTTGCTTTTCTAAACGATTCCGTAACTCCTGAAAATGCTAAAAAACTTTATGGTTTGATTGGTTTTGGTGGAGTTTTTGGTGGAGTTTTCAGTACAACAACTCTAAAAACTTTACAAAAAGCAGAAGTCCTTTCAAGCGAAGGATTTTTGTTAGCTTCAGCCGGAGTGATGGTTTTAATCATTTTGTTTTCATTTTTTGCAAGTAAAAAAGTGAGTTTGAAACTTGTTACTGAAGCCATTGAGAAAAAAACGAAAGAGAATCCTGCTTTGGAAGGTGGGAAACTTGTTTTTAGCTCAAAGTACCTTCTCTCAATCGTTGCAATTGTCGGGCTTTACGAAATGGTTTCAACAATTATGGATTTTCAATTTTCCTCTGCAATCGTGAACCTTGTTCCAAAAGAGAAAATTGGAGATGCTTTTGCAACCGCTTTTGCTGCAACAAACATCGTTGCAATGATTGTACAACTGTTTTTCACAAGTTTTGTGATGAACCGTTTCGGAGTTGGGATTGCACTTTTGGTTTTACCCGTTTGTGCTTTAAGTGGTTCAGTCGGGTTTTTGTTTTTTCCTTCAGTTTTAACGGGAAGTTTACTGAACACTGCCGACAACGGATTTTCCTACTCAATCAACCAATCAGCAAAAGAAACTCTTTACGTTCCAACAAGCCAGGACGAAAAATACAAGGCAAAAGCCTTCATTGATATGTTTGTACAACGTTTTGCAAAGGCTTTGGCTGTTGGATTCAGCCTTTTGATTACGTTAATTTTTACAGATTTTTCAACAATTCCTTACCTTTCAGTTTTGAGTGTGGTCTTACTTTTACTTTGGATTTTGGCAGTAAGGTTTGCAGGTAGAAAATTTGAGGAACTTACAAAATATTAAGGATTGACAAATGCAAAAAAAACAAGCTACTGAAAAGCTTACAAAACTTGAGTTGGCAATGCAAAAAAATGCTTTGGAAATAAAAAAAGAATTGCTCACAAAGATTGAAAGTTTAGAAAATAAAACTGAAGCCGCAAACCTGAAAAAAATACTTGAATTTCAGTTTCAACTTTTTGAAAAAGAAGTTAGTGAAACCAAACACGACTACGAGTTTGAGTTTAACAGTTTTAGTTCCGATTTTAAAAATGGAATTAAAGATTTTGAGGCTGATTTAGAAATTGAATTTGAAGATTTCAAAAAAAATTTAGAATCGCAAATCAGTAAGGCGAAAAAACCTAAAAATTAAAATAGAAACTTGTGTCTGCAAACGTGTTAAAATCCATAAATCTTGAGTGTTTTTTGGCTCAAAGGAGTAACGGTTGAAAATTTTCGGTTTGGTTTTAGTCCTGCTTTTCGGAATGAAAGTTTTTGCAAACGAATCTCTTACTTTTGTGAAAATTTATGAAGGCGAAACAGTTCAAAGCATAATTTTCAAAGGAAACAAAACCAAAAAAGAAATTATTGAACGTGAACTTGAAACCAAAATTGGAAAACCATTAGAAATTAAAACGCTTGAAGCAGACATTAAACGGCTTGAAAACTTAGATATTTTTAGCAAAATCGTGCTTGGTGGAGTGCAAAATGAAAACGGAGTTGAACTGGTTTTTGATTTTAAGGAAGTTCTTTGGGCTTTGCCTTACGTCAGCTACCAAATTTCGGATGAAAACGGGCTTGCTTTAGGTCCGGCTGTTCGTTCCGTAAACTTTTTACACAGAGACATTACTTTAAATGCTTTTTTCCTTTTTGGCGGTTTTACCTCGTACGCAATGGAATTTAATTGGCCCTGGATTTTTGGAAACCACGTTTCAGCTTATTTTTATGCAAGACACATCATTAGAGAAAACCTGATTGATAATTACAACGAAGTTTTAGATGAATTTTTTTTGAAAAGTGGCTCTTACCTTGGAAAAAATTACCGTGTTTTTGGTGAGTTTGAGTTTTTACACATTAAAAATGACGGAATTTTAGACTCTTCAAGCACGATTCACAAACAAAACGACGGAACTTTTGAAAAAGTAACTTTAGGAAAAAATGCCGATAACTTACCAACTTTTGGAATTTCATTTGTTTACGACACAAGAGATGTTTTTAACAATCCAAATTCCGGCTCCTGGAACGAACTGAAAATCTCAAAAACAGGTGGTTTTTCAGGCGGAAAAGCGAATTTCCTGACTTTCGGGCTTGACCTTGAAAAATATTTTCCAATCACAAAAAAGCAAACAATCCAAATTGCAATGCTTTCAAACCTGCGGAACGGGAAAATGGGAAAAAACATTCCTTACAACCTTGATTACCACATCGGCGGTGTGAACTCTGTCCGCGGTTATGACATTTCAAGTGAAAACCAGCTTTCCGGTAAAAACCAGTTCATCGGAACTTTTGAGTATCGCTACAACTTTGTGCCACAACAAAACATTTCTCTTTTTGGTTTAAACTATCGTTTAGGTGCTTCAATCACTGCTTTTACGGATTTTGGAACTGCCTCAAACTCGCTAAAAAATTATGGCAAAGAAAGTTGGCGACAAGGTTTTGGGTTTGGTTTGAACTTTTTGTTGCCTTCGGTTGACGTTTCAAGAATTGAACTTGCCTGGAACAAAAACGGCGATTTTAACCCAACAATTTTGATTTCCTTTTACAAAACCTTTGCCCAAAAATCAAGAATCAGGTAAATTTTTAGAGTGAAACTATTTTTACAAAAATTTTTCGGCTTAAAAGAAGGCGAACACAAAGTCGCACTTTTGATGTTTTTCCAAATTTTTTTAGTGATTGCAGCTTTTACAATCCTGAAAGCCGTTAGAGACGCAGTTTTTCTCACAAATTTTAGTGTTGGTGAAATTCCTTACCTTTACATTTTGCTTGCCGTTGTGGTCGGTTTTGTCTCAACTTTTTACGGAAAGATTAGCGAAAAATTCAACCTTTTTAAGATGATTTTTGCTACAAACCTGATTTTGAGTGCAATTTTGATTTTGCTTTTTGGCTTGTTTAAGCTAACTCAAAATCCTTCTTTACCTTTTGTTCTTTACATTTTTTCAGGAGTTTTAGGCATTCTTACAACTTCCCAGTTTTGGCTTTTTGCAAACTCAATCTACAATCCCCGTGAAGCAAAACGGTTGTTTAGTTTTATCGGAACCGGAGCAATTACAGGTGGAATTTTTGGTGGACAAATTGCTGACCAGGGAGCAGATTTTTTTGGAACTGAGAACCTTTTGTTAGTTTGTGCTTTTTTGCTTTTGGTTTCAACTTTCCTGACTTTTTTTACGAGCAAAAAAATTATTTTGCAGCCAAAAACTCAAAAGGAAAAATCTAACAAAGACTTACCAGTTCAACTGATTTTTAAATCAAGGTACTTGTTTTTTATTGCAGGGATTGTTTTTGTTTCGGTTGTTGTTTCAACAATTGTTGATTTTCAGTTCAAAGTGATTGCAAAAGAAACTTACCAAAATCAAGACACTTTAACGGATTTTTTTGGTGAATTTTACACAGCAATTGGAATTGTTGCTTTTGTTTTTCAATTATTTTTCACAAGCCCTGTTTTGAAACGTTTTGGAGTTGGATTTTCAGGGTTAATTTTGCCTTTTACGATGCTTGTCAGTTCAGTTTTCATACTTTTTTCAACAGGAATTTGGATTGGAATTTTTTTAAAAGGAAGCGAAGGAGTTTTTACAACTTCAATAAATAAATCAGTTATGGAACTGTTTTTTATGCCACTTTCAACAGGAATTAAGAAAAAAGTCAAGACTTTTATTGAAATGTTTGTGGATAGATTTGCAACGGGAATCGCAGGTTTTTTACTTTTATTTTTTGTTACTTACCTAAGTTTTTCACTTTCACAAATTGCTTTTTTAATTATTTTTTTTATAGGAATTTGGCTGTTTTTACTTGCTTTAACTCAAACTGAATATTTGAAGGCTTTACGAAAAACTTTTTACAAACCTGAAATTGATTCTTCTGTTGAGCTTGATTTTGACGATTCTGCGAGCCTGAAACTTGTTACTGAAACACTTGAAAACGGGACTGAAAAACAGATAATTTTTGTTTTGGGTTTAGTTCGTTCTGCCAAAAAAACAAACCTTGTTGAGCCAATTGCAAAACTTTTCAGAAGCGAAAACCCTGAAATCCGTTTTGCAGCAATTTCTTTGTTAGCAGAAGAAACAAACGAACAAATTGTTGAACTTGTGCGACCTTTGCTGACGGAAAAAGACCCAAGAATTGTTGCAGAAGCGATTTGTTTTTTGTCTAAAAATTCTGAAAAGGATAAAAATCTTTGGAAAAATTTACTTGAACAAAACGACGAAACGTTAAAAATTGCTTCTGTAATTTATTGTCTGAAACATTTTGACGACGAAAATTTGCAGAATTTAGCTTTTGAAAAAATCATTGAAAGCCAAACGGAAGAAAGGGTTAGAGTTGAAATTGCAAAAGCACTTGGCAATTTACCACAAAATTCGCCTTCAACGAAATTCCTCGTGAAACTAATTGAAAGCAGTAATTTTACGGTTTCCAAAGAAGCAATTTTGAGTGCTGGAAAACTGAAAAACAAGGATTTTATCCCAATTCTTGTCAGCAAGCTAACGAACAGCAAGCTAAGAATTTTTGCGGCAAATTCGCTTGTAAATTACGAAGATTTTGTAGTTGAGCCTTTGCTGAAAACACTTACCAATCAATCTGAAAATCTTTACTTGCGCAGGAACATTCCTTTTGTTTTGCGAAGAATCAGCAGCCAAAAAGTTGTTGACGAACTTCTAAAAGTTGTTTGGCAAGACGACAGTTTGGTTGATTACAGAATTATCAAGGCACTGAACTCAATCAAGCAAAAAAATCCTAATTTGGTTTTTAATTCACAACTCATTGAAAAACAGATTGTTGACAAGGCAGAGTACTACTACAAATTGCTTTTGGTGGAAAAAGCTGTTGGTAAACTTTCAGAAAATTACAGAGCAAAAAAACTTTTTGGTGAAGCAGTTCGTGAAAAACTTGAACTAACTTACGAAAAAATTTTCAGGCTTTTGGGTTTGCGTTACAATTTACGAGACATGTTTTTGACTTTTAACGGTTTAAAAAGTGCAAACAAACTTATCAGAGCAAATGCTTTGGAATTTCTTGATTCATTTTTGGCTGGTGAAAACATCAAGCAAATAATTTTGCCAATTGTGAATGGAGATGAAATTTCAGTTCAGGCAAAGTTGAGAATTGGAGCAAACTATTTTAAACTTGGGAATGATTACTCAACACCAAAAAGTGCTGTTGCAAAGCTGCTGAAAGGCAACGACAACTGGCTAAAAGTTTTAGCACTTGATGTAGTTGGTGAGCTAAAATTTAGAGAATTAATTGAAGAAGTGAACTTTGCGGCTCAAAGCCAATCGCCAAAAGTAAGAGAAACAGCGGAAATTGTGGTGCGAAAATTAGAAAGTGCGTAAGGATTTTAGGGTTTGTTTGTTTGTTTTTTTGGATTATTTTTGGGAAGAAGAAAGGAAACTTTAAAAAATGAATAAAATATTGTAAGGTGAAAAAATATGAATTTTAAGCAAATTTCAATTTCTATTGAAGATAAAATAAAAGAACTTTTTGCGGAAATTCATTCAGGTATTGCAGAACGTGAAGATTCAAGAGCTTTCGGTGCGATGATTGAAAAGCGGATAACCCAAAATTGGGAAAAAATTTGTAATGAATTGGGTTACGAGCCATTAAAAATTCCTGGTAAACGAACAATTTTTGATTTTGCGTGTAAAATTAATAATCAATTTTTTGGATTTGATATAAAAACAAAAGATTTAGACACAACAAAATATTCTGACGGAGGAGTTTGTGCGGTTGGTAATTTTTTAAAGTACCTCGCAAACGATAAAGGAATTTTCATCATTGCCGAATTTGGGCACAACAAATCAGGTGTAAAAAATGAAAGCAGAGACATTGAGTACATTCGTATCGCACCATTTCATACCTTACCAAATGATACTTACAGAATTGAAAACTTGGGAACAGGGCAAGTGAGGTTAAATTACACCATCAACCAGGTTTGGAATGAGATTAAATGGGAACGAACTTATAGAGATTTTTTTGAAATTTTTTGCGATTTAGCATTAACACACTACAAAAGAGTAAAAGTTGACGCTGACCAAAGAATCCAATCAATTATTGAATTTAAGAAAAATAATTATGAACACTTTAGATTTAAATAAAACAAATGAACTTTCAATAGGTGCGATTTTTACACCACAAAATTTAGCTAATTTTGCCATTAAAGAATTTAATTTGTTTGATAAATGGATTAATGGAGCAACAATTTTTGACCCAACAATGGGCGAAGGAAATTTATTGGAAGCTTTTATTAATTTGGGATTTAGAAAAGGAATTAATCCTAAAGAGCTTCCAATTCAAAACCTCTACGGCGTTGAATTAAATTCAAAATATTACAATAATTTTTTAAATAAAATACAAAAACAATATAATTTAATCTTGCCCCAAAACAATTTTATTAACAAAGATATTTTTTTCTTACACAAAGAGTTCTCTTTTGACATAATTTTTGGAAATCCGCCTTGGCAAAATTTTGTTGACCTGCCAGATTTATATAAACAAAAAATTAAATCTCAATTTTTTAAGTATGATTTAATTGGTAATTCACAAGATTTATTGTTAGGTGGTTCAAGAATTGATTTAGCTGCTTTAGTAATTCAGAAAACTATTGAACAAAATCTCAAAAAAAATGGCGAAGCAATTTTTTTTATGCCACTTTCCCTTCTGCTTAATGATGGAGCGAACAAATATTTTAGAACCTACAAGGTAAATTCTACACCTTATCTTATAAGTAAAATTTTTGATTTTAATGATACAAATGCTTTTGACGGTGTTGCTACCCGTTACGGATTAGTTCATTTTTTAAGAGATAAAAAGCAAACATTTCCAATTCCATACTCAAGATGTGAAAATAAAAAATGGATAAATTATTTTGCAAAACCAATGTTTCATTTTACTGATCCATTGAGTATTTTTTCAGATTTAGAAATTAATCCATTAGAAAGTTTTGAACCGATTACTCTAAAAAAAGATTCTGTTCCAAGACAAGGAATAAACACTTGTGGTGCAAACGATATTTTCTTTTTTGATACTTACGAAGAAATCGACGAGCTAACTTGTTTAGTTGCAAACAAAACAATAAAAAAAACACCTTTGCCTAAAAAATACCTTTTTCCTTTAGCAACGAGCATAAATTTCAGGGAAGAAAAAAAAAATCCCCTAAAATGGGCACTTCTCCCTTACAATTCAAACGGTAAAGTTCTTGAACTTACACAAATTCTAAAAGAACAAAAATTAGCTGAATTTTTATTTAACCATAAAATTATTCTTCAAAACAGAAAAGGATTGATGTTAAATGCTTTGATTAGCAGAGGAAATTGGTGGTCTCTGCTCGGTGTAGGTGCTTACAACTTTTATCCTTACAAAATAATTTGGGAAGCATACGGAAAAACAAAATTTTGTCCACAAATTTTTCAAAAAGATTGGCAGGCTAACCAATCTTTACAAGCATTTATCCCACTTAAATCCCTAAACGAAGCTGAAAAAATCCTTGAATTACTCTTAGATAAAAGAATTGAAAACTACTTGCTTTCCTTAAAAATGGAAGGAACTATGAATTGGGCTCAACCAGGAAAAATTAAAAAATTTTTAGCTTTTGAAAATGAAACCTTATCACTTTTTTAAGAAAAATTTTCCAAATTTTGCCCGTTTGTTTGTTTGTTTTTTTGGATTATTTTTGGGAAACTAAAAAAGGAAACTTTAAAATTTTGGATTACGAATTAGGCGCCGAAAAAGGCAAAAAAATCTACGTCAAAGGAATGTTTAATTCAATTGCTCACTCTTACGATTTTTTAAATCATTTTTTGAGTGTTGGAATTGATTTTTATTGGCGAAAAATTGCTGTTAAACAACTAAAAAACTTAAATTTAAACTCTAAAGTTCTTGACCTTGCGACGGGAACCGGCGACCTTGCAATTGAAATCAACAAACAATTTGACGCAAACGTTTTTGGAACTGACATCGCTTCAGGAATGCTCAAAACAGGGCTTGCAAAAATTCAAGGCAAAAAAATTGCTTTTGCTTGTGGAGACGCTGAAAACTTGCCTTACAAAAACAAAACTTTTGACGCTTCAACAATTGCTTTCGGAATTCGTAACTGCGAAAACATTGAAAAAGCACTCTCAGAAATGCACAGAGTTACAAAATTTCAAGTTCTAATTTTGGAGTTTTCTAAACCTGAAAAAGCAGTTTTCAAGCAATTTTACCTTTTTTACTTCAAATCAATTTTACCTTTGGTTGGAAAAATTTTCTCAAAACACAACAATGCTTACTCTTACCTCCCTGCTTCTGTAATGAAATTTCCCGAAAAAGAAGACTTTCTGAAAATACTTGGGAAAGTTGGTTTCACGGAAATTAAAGTTTTACCACTTACTTTTGGAATCGTCAGCGTTTACTCAATGAAGGTTTAAAAAATGCTTGAAAAACTCAAAGCAATTGCCAAACTTCTAAAAACTGAACTCAAAGTTTACCAGCTTGTGTTAAAAGATGAAAGAACACCTTTTTTTGCCAGAATTTTACTTTGGATTGCGATGGGTTACGTGCTTTTACCGTTTGATTTAATTCCTGATTTTATTCCACTTATCGGTCATCTTGACGATGCTGTAATTGTTCCTTTGCTCATTTTTTTAGCTCTGAAATTAATACCTGAAAAAGTAATTGAAAATTGCCGTGAGAAAGTTGTTCATTCCTAAAAATTTAAGGATTAAAAATGATAAAATTTGCCGAAACAGAAGAGGAAATAAAAAATTGTTTCCCAATAATTTTTCAGCTAAGACCTCACCTTTCAGAAGAAAATTTTGTTGAAACAGTTAGAAAGCAAAACGCAGAAGGTTACAAACTCGTCTTTCTGCAAAAAAACGGAAAAGTAAAATCCGTTGCAGGTTTCAGAATTTTTCAGATGCTTTCACGGGGAAAATGCCTTTACGTTGACGACCTCGTAACAGACGAAAAAGAACGTTCCAAAGGTTTTGGCGATGAGCTTTTTGATTGGTTGGTAAGTTTTGCAAAAGAGAACAACTGCGAAAGTTTTAACCTTGATTCTGGGGTTCAACGGTTTTTTGCTCACCGTTTTTACTTGCGAAAAAGAATGGAAATTGTTGCTCACCATTTTGCTTTAAAATTAGTTTTTCACTGAGCTAAAAAATTAATTTTGGTTTTACCAAACCAAATTGCGAGGAAAATCCCTTTTAAAAAAGTCGTGATTCCAATTGCCCACCAAATTCCATCAACTCCATAAAAATCAACGAGGTAAATTGCCAAAGGAATTCGTAAAAGGTTTAAAGGAGTTGAAATTAAAACTGTAGGAAATGTTTTTCCAATTCCTGAAAAAGCACCTTCAAAAGTTAGCTCAAAACCAAGAAAAAACTCAAAGTAGCCAATAATTCTAAGGTAACTTGCAGTAACTTTCAGCAGTTCAGGATTTTCAGTGAAAAGTTTTGCAATTGTTTCCCCAAAAACAATAAAAACCAAACCGAACACAAGACAAATTGAACTTGAGTAAAAAGCACTCAAAAAAGCAGTTTTTTTAACTCTTGTAAAATTTTTAGCTCCAAGGTTTTGCCCAATTATTGAAGTTGTGGTAACCATAAAACCAAGGCAAATTGGCCAAAGTAAACCTTCGATTCTGTGTCCAAGATTCAAGGCAGCAACAGGAGTTGTTCCAAAATTTGTAATTTCTTTAGTCAGACGAATGTAAACGTAACTAAATAAAAAACCGTTTACAGCAATCGGGACGCCGATTTTTATGATTTCAAAGCTAAGGATTTTATCCCAAAAGCCGCGAATTTTCCAGTAAAAACCACGTTTGGCAAGAAGGTAAAAACCATAAACAACACCAACAATGTTTGAAAAAACAGTCGCAACAGCAGCTCCAAATATTCCCATTTTTGGAAAACCAAAGTAACCTAAAATCAACAAAGGGTCCAAAACCAGGTTAATCAAAATCACGATTGCAAGTAGTTTTAAAGGAGTTACTGTATC
>JADZEA010000180.1 GCA_020850775.1 bacterium | reverse complement strand
TTTTTTTAGTAAACAATTTACGGGGATGATTGCGAAAGGAAAAAAAGTAACCAAAGATTTTTACCAAATGAAAGTGTAAGCAAAAATGAAAAGCACAGCTATAAAATTATTTGAACAAAAGCAAGTAAGAAGCATTTGGGATGAAACGCAGGAGAAATGGTATTTTTCTGTGGTAGATGTAGTGGGCGTTTTAACTGACAGTCTTAATCCCAATAACTATTGGAAAGTTTTAAAACTCCGACTGAAAAAAGAAGGTAGTGAGTTGGTTACAAATTGTAACCAACTGAAAATGCTTTCTTCTGATGGAAAATACTATAAAACCGATGTAGCGGATACCGAGCAGCTTTTCCGTTTGATACAAAGTATCCCTTCTCCCAAAGCAGAACCTTTTAAACTTTGGATAGCTAAAGTAGCCCGTGAACGCATAGATGAAATTGAAGACCCGGAAATTGGCATTGACCGCCTTGTGGAAACGTATCTGAAAAAAGGCTACAGCAAGGAATGGGTAAACCAACGGTTGAAAAGCATAGAAGTACGCAAAGAGCTTACAGATGAATGGGATAAGCGTGGAGTAAACAAAGGACAGGAATACGCCATTCTTACCGATGAAATTACCAAAGCATGGAGTGGATTTTCCATAAAAGAATACAAAACATTTAAAGACCTGAAAAAAGAAAACTTGCGGGATAACATGACCAATCTGGAATTAGTATTGAATATGTTGGCAGAAGCCACTACCACAGAAATAAGTAAAGAAAAAAAGCCTGAAACGTTTGCAGAAAACAAGAAAATTGCCAAAGAAGGCGGAACCATTGCCGGAAACACCAGAAAAGAAATTGAAGAAAAAACAGGTAAGAAGGTAGTTACTAAACTTTCTGCCAAAAACATTTTACCAACCAACAAAAAAGAGATTGAGTAACGGTTTGAAATTAATGGTGGATTGAAAGCAATCATTGACCTGAAAGATGTGTCTGCTGAACATTATCATTCTTTAAAAACCAACCCAACACCCAAAATTTACAATGAATTACACAAAATTGTTGTTTATGAAAAAAACGCTTGCTAAATTGAACTGCAAGAGTGTTTTGGTGAACATTCTTTATTCTTCGCAGACAGTTTTGTGATTAGAAATTCGCCAACTTCTTGTTTTTCTGTGAAAAAGGCAATTCAAAGAACCTGAACTAAGTTTTTTTCTCAGGCTTGTAAGTTTTGGCAAGACAAAAAATTGTTGCCAAACGAGAATTAATGCCTTACACTAAGGAAGGTAAGTTTCACAGAATTTATGGAAAACAATGGGCAAAATTTTAAAACTGATTTTCATAATGCTTGTTTTTACGGGCTGTGGTACAAAGGAAAATAATTACAAAATTCAGTATTTTCCGCAAACTGAATTAAAACCGAAAATTATACCCGACAAGGAAAACATCTGGGTTTTCATTTTGGCAGGACAATCAAACATGGCTGGTTATGGGTTAGTTGAGCCACAAGATACAATTCCAAATGAAAGGATTTTTTCCATTAACAGAAACGGAGAGTTAATTGTTGCAAAAGAACCACTGCATTTTTATGAGCCTTCAAAGGCGGGTTTAGACTGTGGACTTTCATTTGGGAAAGAACTGTTAAACTACATTCCCGATAGTATCTCAGTATTGCTGATTCCTGCTGCAGTTGGTAGCACTTCAATTAATCAATGGATAAATGATTCTACTTTCAAAAATCTGACTTTATTTTCAAATTTTGTTGAAAAAGCAAAAACCGGAGAAAAATACGGAGTAATTAAAGGAATTCTTTGGCACCAGGGCGAAAGTGACGCAACAAACGTTGAGACTGTTGAGGTTTATCAATTTCAACTTGCCAAACTGGTTGAAAAATTTAGGATTGAAATTAACAATTTGACTTTACCAATTTTAATTGGGGAATTGGGCACTTTTTCAAATACTAACGAAAGTTGGCAAGCAATAAATAACCAAATTCACTCCTTTGCAAAGACTGATAGTAACGTGTTTGTAATTAAAACGAATGACTTGAAAGACATCGGAGACAAAGTTCATTTCAATTCAGAAGGACAAAGGCAACTGGGACAAAGATTTGCTAAAGAATTTGTAAAACGACAAAATTACCAGATTAACTGACAGCAAAAAAAAATTCCAAAAAGAACACTGATGAATTAAATTCATTCTGTGGTAATGAAACTGAAGTCAAAGAAAAAAGGAGGAAATCAATGACAATCAACTGGAGAGTGATTCAGACAGTCGTCTGGATTGTTGGAGCAGTGATTTTTTTACTGCTTTTGTTTGCACCGGAAACAGGAACAATGGCATTTTGGAACGTTCTGATTCCTGTTGCACCGGCACTTGTTGCACTTGCACCAGGATTTTGGAGGAACGTTTGCCCGCTCGGAACAACTTCGCTGATTCCAAGACATCTTGGATTTGCAAACCTGAAGCGCCTTTCAACCAAAACTCAGGGACGTTTTGCGGTTGCAGGCGTTGTTTTACTGTTTCTGATTGTTCCGCTGAGACACCTTTTTCTGAACAGAAACGGAGTCGCAACCGGTCTTTTGCTTGCAGGAGTAATGATTTTGGCAGCAATTCTTTCTTTTCGTTACCAATGGAAAAGTGCCTGGTGTTCAGGACTTTGCCCTGTTCATCCTGTAGAAAAACTTTACGGTGTCGCATCGTCTTTTTCGTTCCGGAATGCACACTGCACTGAATGCGAACTTTGTGTGGAATCGTGTCCGGATTCAACTGCAGCAACCAAAACAGCACTTCCTGAAGAATTGAAACTCAGAAAAACAACCGAACTTCTGCTTACGGGTGGTTTTGTTGGGTACATTTGGGGCTGGTTTCAGGTTCCGGATTACAGTAACGGAACTGAACACCTTTTGGAAATTTTTGGAATGTCGTTTTTAGGATTTGGAGTAACTCTTTCGGTCTTTTACCTGTTAAGATTTTTGTTTCCTGAAAAAAATCAGTTGCTAAGCCGCATTTTTACTGCTGCTGCAATCAGTTGTTACTACTGGTACCGTTTGCCTTCTTTGTTTGGGTTCGGAGAATTTCAGGGTGACGGAATGCTTGTTGACCTTAGCGTAACTTTGCCGGACTGGTTTCCGGTTGCTTCAAGGTTTGTTACAACATCATTTTTTTTGTGGTGGTTTGCAATCAGAACAGACAAGAAACAATCCTGGTTAGTACGCCCGCAGTTTTCCAAAACGGCAGGCGGAAAAAATTACCGGAAAACACTGCAAACGGATTCAGTTTGAGAAATAAAAATGAATTGTCGTGTGAGTTTTAACAGCTTGAAAACATAAAATTTAAAGGTTTTATTATGAAAAAAGTAACGGGGATTGGCGGGATTTTTTTTAAGTGCAATGACAGTGAGAAACTTAAGGAATGGTACAAGACGAATCTTGGTTTTAAAACGGATGATTACGGAGCGTTGTTCACGTGGAAAGACGAAAACGGTGAAAAAGCAGTTACGCAGTGGAGTACTTTTCCTGCGACGACGGATTACTTTGAGCCTTCAAAAAAGGAATTTATGATTAACTACAGGGTTGAAAATCTTGAAATGCTTTTGGCAGAGTTTCAGGAAAGCGGTGTAACTGTTTTGGATAAAATTGAAGAGTTTCCTTACGGAAAGTTTGTTCACATTTTAGACCCTGAGGGTAACAAAATTGAGTTGTGGGAGCCAAAAGAATTTGAACTCTGACGCTTTCCGACTTAGTGCGGAGAACTTTTTTTGGGTGTGTTGCAAAGTAAAAAAATCTTGCCAACCAAAAAATGTTTTACACTAAAGAAAATAATTGTTCGGGATTTAAAGGAAAAACTGGATTTAAAAGATGGAAACAGAAAAAATACACAACGAAAATTGTTTGATTACAATGGGTAAGATGCCTGAGAACTACGTCGATTTTGTTATCACTTCGCCACCTTACGACGAAATCAGAAACTATCACGGTTATAATTTTGAATTTGAAGAAATCGCAAAAGAATTGTTCAGAGTAGTAAAAACTGGAGGAGTTGTTGTTTGGGTAGTAGCAGATGCAACCATTAATGGAAGCGAAACAGGAACTTCTTTCAAGCAGGCATTGTTTTTTAAAGAAATTGGATTTCGGCTTCACGACACGATGATTTACTACAAAAATAATCCAATGCCACAAACAGGTAACAGGTATCACCAGCATTTTGAATACATGTTTGTTTTTTCAAAAGGTTGTCCAAAAACATTTAATCCAATTACAGAACCTACAAAGTATCAGGGACTTGCGAACATGAAAAACCGCGGGCAAAATGGTTCGCTTGACTACGAAAAAGTTGAAAGAACTACAGAAAAGAAAGTTGGAAACGTATTTTTCTATTCAGTTGGTGGCGGAATTTCAACGAAAGACAAAATTGCCTACAGTCATCCTGCAATTTTTCCTGAAAAACTTGTTGCTGACCAGATAAAAACCTGGACTAATGAAAAAGACTTGGTTTACGACCCTTTTATGGGAAGCGGAACAACAGCTAAAATTGCTCACCTGCTTAACAGAAAATGGATTGGCTCAGAAATTTCTAAAGAGTATGTTCAAATTGCTGCTGAAAGATTAAGAAAACACACTGCGAACAACTTGTTTACAGAGATTTAGTATGAATTTAGTTGAAAGAGGCTCACAAACAGCAAGGAATGGTTTCAGAAATGAAGACGACATCGTTCAGAAATTTAACGATTGGAAAAATGATAAAGAAGCTCACTTATGGTTATCTTTAATGAAGTATAATCTTTCAGAGATTGAATTTGTAGAAGCTGTTAAAATACCTGCTTCAAAAACCGATGTTCAGGTGCAGGTAACTATAAAATTGAAAAAGGCAATTGATGTGGAAAATTTACAAGTAAAGTTAGTAAGCAATCCAAAAGGATTTAATCAGATTGATAAGCGGTGGGTTGATAAATACACAGAAATGTGGAATATCCCGGAATTTGTTGCTTCAATTTTAAAAAGATACACAGGTGAGGAAAAACCAAACATACAAACTCCAAGAGATAAGAGAAGAATGTTTGCAAATGAATTTTCCCAAAAAGAACAAAAAACTATTTTAAACTGGCTGAAGAGCAATCAATCTTTAATAGTTTCAGATATTTTGAAAGGGCAAGGAAAATTTGCAGCAGAATGGATGCTTGTTGCTCAAAAAGTTGATAAAAATGCACGCTGGATACTCAAACCAATGAATTTTTGTATGAATTTCTTTGGTAACGGAGAAATTGAAATAACTGAAAGGGGTAACTTTAAAATTGGGCGAATAACAATGCAAAGAAAAGGTGGAGATGGAGGCAGAGATACTGCAAAAATGCTGCAATTCAAAATAAATCCCGCTGAATTGTTTAATATTGAATAAAATTAAGACTTTGTGAAAAGAAATTTCAGCAAAGCTAAAAAACTGTTTGTTTAGGTTCAAAAAAAATCTTGCCAACCCCAAAAAAATGTTTTACACTAAGGAAAGTAATTGTTCGGGATTTAAAGGAAAACACAGTTTTTTTAAAACAAAACTAACTTAGGAGAACAAAAAAATGCAGACAGTTTTACCAAAGATTCACTACATCTACAATTTTTGCAATGACCTGAAAGCAATCCGGGAATTTTACAGCGAGTGTATCGGACTTCAGGAATGTTTTTACGAACCAAAGTACGGTTGCATCAGTTACCAGCTTCAGGGATTGGAATTTATGTTTTGGGAGACGGATGAAGACTTGAAAAAACCTTCTGGCTTTGCATGGCAACCTGGTGGTGGTGGCGGTGAACTTCAGGTTGTTTCCTGGACGATGGTTGTCTCTGAGGAAAATTATCCGGATGTTGTTTCAAAACTCCTGAAAATGAATCTGAAAATGGTTAAAGGAAAACCGCAGTGGCTTCAAAATTCCTACTGGGCTTTTGTTGTAAACGACCCTGCAGGAAACACTGTTGAGGTTTGTACTTACCCTTCACGGAAGCCTGATTCTACAGAATGGGTTTAATTTGTTGCCAATTAAAAAAACAACCCAAAACCCAAAATTTACAGGAAATTACGTAAAATTCATTGTTTTTAAAAAAATCAGTTGCTAAATTGAACGGCAGGATTTTTTGGTAAACAATTTACGGGGATGATTGCCAAGAAGAAAAAAAGTAACCAAAGCGTTTTATAGATTAAAACAGAGGAGCAATGGACCAGAAACTAATCATAAACAATTTAGAAATTGTTGTTTTTCAAAGAAATGAAACCGACTACATTTCACTCACAGATATAGCCAGAGCTAAAAACCCTGCCGAACCGAGGTTTGTAATTATCAAATGGATGTCCACAAAGTTTTCTATTGATTTTCTCGGACTTTGGGAGCAAATGCACAATGTTGATTTTAACCGTACCGAATTCGACACGTTTAAAAATCAGGCAGGAACAAATAGTTTCACCATGAGTCCTGATAAGTGGATAAAGTCAACCAATGCTATTGGTATAGTCTCAAAATCAGGAAGATATGGCGGAGGTACTTTTGCCCACAAAGATATTGCTTTTGAATTTGCCTCTTGGATTTCAGCAGAATTCAAACTGTATTTAATTAAAGAGTTTCAACGCCTCAAAGAGGAGGAAAACAAAAGATTAGAATTAGGTTGGGATATCAGGCGCCAATTAACCAAGATAAACTATAGAATTCATACAGATAGTATCAAGAAGAATTTATTACCAGTAACTATCACATTAAAAGAGGCAAATATTATCTATGCTTCAGAGGCTGATGTTTTAAACAAGGCTTTGTTCAGTTATACTGCCAAAGAATGGAAAGATAAAAATCCAAAATTGGAAGGGAACATGCGTGATTATGCGAGCGTGGAGCAATTGGTTTGTTTGGCTAATTTAGAGGTTTTGAATGCACGATTTATTGATGAAGGAAAGACTCAGATGGAAAGAGTTTTACTTTTAAATAAAATAGCAATCAATCAATTGGAATTGTTAAAAGGAAATAAAAGTATTAAAAAGCTGGAAAAGTAAGGGCATTTCAAAATATTTAAAATTTTACAACAGATTCATCAGTCATTAAATTACGAGACACCGGAAGCAGTTCATTTTCGCACTGAGAAAACCAACTTTGTCAGTGAGTGCGGAAATTTTGCTACACCTTAATCAAGCTGTTTTCCTCTCCAGCCAAAGGAATACAGTTCACATTTTTTCATCCTTTAGCTTCAGAAAAATCCTGAACTCGCTGCCCTTTCCAACTTCACTTTCAACCTCAATTTTACCTTCGTGTTTGTCAACAATTCCTTTCACAATCGCAAGACCTAATCCCATTCCCGTTGAACGAGTTGTAAAATGAGGCTCAAAAATTTTTTCAAGGTTTTCCTTTGGAATTCCGCTTCCGTTGTCTTTTACTTTTAAAATTGCAAAATCATCGCTGTAGTTAACCAAAATTTCAATTTTTCCTGAACTTTCCTTTGTTGAAAGAATTGCGTTTTGCAAAAGATTAATCAAACACCTTTTGATTTTATCACTGTCAAAATAAAAATTTTTGCCTTCTTCACAAGTCAAAGAAATATTTTTGTTTTGGTAAAGTTGGATTGTGTCAGAAACTAACTGGTTTAAGTTCCCCAAAGTCAACTCAAGTTTTGGGCTTCTCGCAAACTCTGAAAACTCGTTTACAAGCGTTTTAAGTGAGTTTACTTCTTCAGTGATGATTTCTACGCAGTTCTCAAGAAATTTTTTAAAAGCCAAATCATCGCCTTTGTAACGGTCTTTTAACTCTTGAATTGTTAATTGAATTGGAGTTAGCGGATTTTTGATTTCGTGAGCAAGACCTCTTGCAATTTCTCGCCAGGCAGACATTTTTTCAAGGTTTAAAACTTTGTCGTGTTCGTGTTTGATTTGGTCAAGCATAAAATTCATTGAATTTTCAAGAGTTCCAATCTCGTCGTTTGAGGAAACTTTTACTCTCAAACCCAAATCACCGGCTGAAATTCTTTTTGTTGTTTCAACTAATTGTTTGATTGGAGAAACAATCTTTTTTGCAAGGAAAGAAGCAACTAAAAATGAAACCAAAACAATTGAAACATAAATTACGAGAAAAGCCGAAAAAAACCTTAGTGTAACGTCGTCTTGTTTGTTTGTCAGCATTTGAAATGTTTTTAGAACGTCCAAAGTGTGTTCAGAATCCTTTTCAAAATTTCCGTCAAGTTCCATCCCGAGAACAAGGAAATTCCCGTTTGGTAAAGACGAAACCGAAACCAAAAAATTTTTGCTTCCGTACGGAAAAATTTTGGTTGAATCCGTTTCAAGAAGCGAACTTTCAAAATTTTCCAAACCTTTAGAGAAAATTTTTTGTTTTTGAGAATTGAAAATTGCAACTTCTTTTAGCCCAAAGACTTTTTCAGAAAATTTTTCAAAATCCTGATTTTCCAAAGATTCCTGAAGTTCCGAACTCTCAGCGATTGTTTTGGAAAAAAAGTAAAGCTTTTCCTTTTCACTGTTGTAGTATTTTTTAGAAAACTCAACGCCTTCTCCAAGTGATTTTTCAATGTCGTTCCAACCAATTTTCACAATTGAATCAAGAATTTTGTTCACAGCAATTGAAATTGGAAAAGCAGGTAAAATTGTTACCACAATAAAAGCGAGAATTATTTTAACTCTAATTTTTTTCAATTTTTAGCTCTTCCTTTGTAAAACTTTTTGAAAAAACCCAGCTTGTAGAATACTCATCGCGTTCTTTTTCTTGTTTAAAGAAAAAATTAAGCAGGCTTGCAAGTGAAAAACCCAAATTTTCCTCTTCTTTGATGCTTTTTTCAGAAATAGAATTTTTAATCCATTCACGCAGTTTTTCAGTTTCCTGTTCAGGCAAAAGGTTCACGCCAACCTTAATTGCAACGTGAATTTCTGATTTTGTGGGCAAAACTCTAAAGTGGCAAAGTTTTCGTTTTACGGCTTTTGAAAGGAAATTTTTTGTCTCCTCAAACGAGTAAAAAAAGTGCTTTTTCTCTGCCGTTTTTGTGATTTCCGTAACTTGAAAGTTACCTTCCCAAACATCTCTTTTGATTCTGAAAATTACGTTTTCACCAAAAAACGAGACGCTTTCACCGATAAAACTAAGCCTGAAATTCAAGTTTACAGTAACGGAAAGTCCGCTAAGCAGCGTTTCTTTAGCTTTTTGTGAAAAAAGGTTTTGGACGTTAAAACTTACGGAAAGCGTGTCTTTTACAAGCGAAGGTTCAATTTTTTGGATTGTTTGAGCAAAGGAAAACTTAGAAGCAAACAAAATTATCACGGTAATTTTTATCAACCTGGAAATCAATTTTTTTTCTCCTTAAAACTTAAATCCAAGTGAAAAAATTATGGACAGTTTGCCAATTTTTTTGGTTTCTTTATTGTTTTTGATTTCCTTGTCAATTGGCCAGCCAAAGTCAACGGAAACAACTTCAAAAAATGGAATTCTCAACCTTGCTCCCAAACCAAAAGCCGAAGTGAAACCGTTCCTGCCAAAATCCTCAAGCTCTCTTGTAATTCTTCCTGAATCGTAGAATGTTACCAAAGTTACGTGCTGTTTTGGAAACTGACCAAAAGGCAAGGGAAATCTAAGCTCCGAATTGAAAAGCAAATATTTTGTTCCGCCACCAATCGGAGCAATTGCACCGTTTGGAAAACCACGGATTTCATTAATTCCGTCAAGGTAAAATTTCTTAAAGTAAGGAGCTTCTTCGCTAACCCAACCTCCGGAAACACGAAAAGCAAAAGTATTGTTTTGATAAAAATTTTTGTAAAGTCTTGCGTCAAACATTGTTTTCAGGTAACGGGAATCGCTACCCAAAAACTCGTTTGAAAGTTCCGCGTTGCCTTTTAAAAAGTAACCGGAAGTTGGAAAAAATTTGTTGTTCCGCTTGTCCTGGTAAACCGTAAAAGCGAAAGCAATATTTTTTTGCAGCCTTGAACTGTTTTTGATTTCTTCAAGGTCTGAAGAAGGAACTTTCCCTTCAAAATAATTCAGTTTTACGTTTTTTTCGCCTTTAAAAACAGTGTCCGGCTCAACGTAATCGGCTTTAAAAGTAACAAAGTAACGCCTGCTTTTGAAACTTTGCCTGCCAACAAAAAGCTCAAAACCATCTCTGTCAACTTTTTGAGTGTAAAGTGTGTCGCTGACCTGAAAGTTTACTTTTTCCTTGTAGTCGTAAACATTAATTCCTAAGTAACCACTTTTTCCCCAAACCTGCGGAGTGAAAACATTGAACTCAAGTCCTTCAAGTTTTTGCCCGTAAATTAAATAATTCAGGCTTGTTTGATTTCCCAAACCAAAAAAATTATCCCCGCGAAAACCTGCGTAAGTTGTCCAGCCGTCATCGTTGTAAATTACGCCAAGGTCGGGTTTCGGGTATTTTCTTTCTTTGATTTGGACTTCAAGAACTAAAGTTCCCTTAAGGTTTCCCGGATAAGTTTTGATGTTTACTTCGCTGAAAAAATCGGAATTTTTGAGGCTTTCTTCGTCTTTACGGATTTTTGAGTAGTCTGCAAGGCTTCCTGGTTTCAGTTCCATCAGTCGCCAAACCACAAAATCTTTTGTTTTTGTGTTTCCAACAATGCGAACTGTTTCAACTGTCAGTTGTTCTTCTTCGGCAAAACAGAAAGAAACCGAAAACAAAAGCAGAAAAAAAAGTGTTTTTGTAAGATGAAACAAGGTTAAGTTTCCTGTTAAAATTTTCTCTAAAGGTAAGAGGAAAAATCTAACAAGAGTAAAAAAAATCAGAAAGTTTTTGAAATTCCAAAACGATTTTGGAAACCAACTTCTCCCCAGGAAGAACCGGAGTAATCAAAAGTGAAGCCTGATTTATGAATTCCAAAACCGAAAGAAATGCCTGAAAATTTACTTGAACCAAAGCCCAAATCTCTGTCTGTTCCGACAGAATCGTAGCTGAAACGCAGGTCAAAAGATTTTTTGATGTCAAACTGAAGACCAACCGAAAATTCGTAATCTTTGTCGTAAAAATAGTAGCGATTGTTAAAAGTGAGCGTCAAAGGTAAATGCTCAAGTGATTTTCCAAGCTCAATTTGTGCGTTTGTTGGCAGGTTTTCCTTAGTTTTTACGTAAGCGTTAATTTGTTTTCCAAGCTCAAAAAGTCCACCACCAACAGCGATTTGCAATGGTTCGTAAAAATAAGTTCCGCCTAAGTCAACGGCAAAAGCAGAGGATTTTGCGTTTTCAATTTTACTGTAAAGAAGTTTTAAATTTACGCCGTAAGTGTAGTTTTCGCCAAGTTTTTGAGCTAAAGTTCCACCAAAAACGTAGTCGTACGCGTTAAATTTTCCGCCTGTTAAAATTCCGTTGTTGTCTTTGTAATCAAACTCGCCAAAATCTTTGAACCGAACGGAAAAGCCGTAAACCCCAAAATCTGAAGGTTTTGCAAAAGCGAAACTTCCGCTTGTAAAATCTAAAACTTCGTTTGAGTAGCTTGCTGAAAAGGTCATTTTTTCAAGTGTTCCAAGTCCTGCCGGATTTGTAAAAACACTGTTAATGTTTCCTCTGTAGGAATAAAACGCTCCGCCAAGTGCTGAAATTTGTGGTGAAGCAGGAGTTTTCAGAATTTCGTAAGTCGTTGCTCCAAAAACGGAAGCAGGTAAAAACAAGGTTAAAAAAATTAGGTTTTTCATAGGTTCAAAATTTTAGTTAAAGTTTTTTTCCAAAAAAGTTAAGGTTTAAAAGCCAAAAAAGTTATAGATTTTTTAAGTATTTTTTGCCTGAAGAATTTTGTTTTTGATTTCTTCTTCGCTGTCGTTTACAGAAAGTGAAATTTTATTTTTGTTTTCCAAAGCAGGGATTTCTGAAAACCAGTCAGAATCGTTTAGTTTAAGGACGAGGTTTGAACTTTGGCAAACCTCCTGAAACTCGTCTGAAATGATAAAAAACATTCCAATGCCTGCAATTTGTTCGTTGAAATCGGAAAAGTTATCAATTCCATTTTCGATAAAATTGCTTGAAAAATAAATTTCCGTTGAAGAAAAACTTGCTTTGATTTTTGGGAAAATTGCAAGCAGGTTAGCAAGTTCCGTTTCTGTGTTGACAACAGTTACGAAAGACAAAATCTCTTCTGTTTGTTCTGTTTCAAGGTTTTCAGCTGGTAAAATTGTTTCTTCTTCTGTTAAGTTTTCAATTTTTATCAGTTCTTCTTTTGGTTTCAGGAAATTCTTTTTGACTTGAGTTTTTTGGATTTCAAGGTGGTGAACAAAAGTATCTTCCGCAACAAAAATTTTGTAGCCTTTTGCAAGCACTTTTTCGAAAAGGTCGTCTTTTTCAAAATCATTGATTTGTTCGTTGAAGTAGCCTCCGAGTTCTTTTGCGACAACCGTTTTAATCAGAAAGCATTTTTCGTGAACTTCATCAGTTTCAGTAAAAGAGCCTTCGTTTTCAAAAGCTAAGCGTTCTGCAAAAGTGTGCATTTCTTCAAGAGAATCGTAATTTTGTAATTTTTTATCAATGTTTGATTTTGGGACAACGATTCCTACTTCCTTAGAAAAATCTGCGTGGTGAACGAGTTTTGTCAGCCAGTTTAATGTTACAACTGTGTCGTTTGGTAAAAAAATGACGAACTCGCCGCTTGATTTTGAGGCTCCCTGATTTAATGCTTTGATAAAACCGATGTTTCGTTTGTTTTTTATTAAAACGATTTCCTCAAGAGTTGAAAGGTTTGGCAAAGTTTCGTCAGTTGAACAGTTGTCAACAATGATTAGCTCGTAAGTGTAGTTTGTAAACTCAATCAGGCTTTTCAGCGAAAGTTTTGTATTTTCAAAATTATTTGAAGTTACCATCACAATGCTGACGAGTTTTGGCACTTTTCCAAAAGGTGAAAGGTTTTGTAAAACAGAGCTTTTTGGGACTGTTTTTGGTTTTAGCCAATCAACTCCCCAAATTTCTTTTGAATCAAAGACTTGCGAAATTCCATAAAAATTCTCCAGTTTTTTGTAGAGTTTTTTCGCTTCTTCCTGTGGAATTTCAAAGTTTTCAGCTAATTCTTCGCCTTCGTAAAAAATGTAAGTATCAAGTGCTACGAGAAGCCTTAGTTTTTCGTGTCTGAGCCTTAGCGAGAGGTCAAGTTCTAATGTTTTCCCAAATAAATCTTCGTCAAGAAGTCCGATTTCATCAAGTGTAATTTTTTTAACCACCAAACAAATATTTGTCAAAAACTTTGTTTCAAACTTTTTACCAGCATTTTTTTTGTAAATCTCACGTGCAAGTATTTCCTGCGGAATTTCTTCTTCGGGAAGCTCAAACCATTTTTCAAGTGACTGGTCAGTTCCTTTAAAATTTACAAGTGGTGCGACAGCTCCGACGTCTTTTCCAAAATGGTTCAAAAGTTGGTTCAGCCAATTTGAGCTAACAATTGTTTCGGGGCTTAGTAAAACAATAAAATCGCCTTCTGCAATCTTGATTCCCTGATTGTAGCCGCTTGGAACACCATAATTTTTTGTGTTTGAAATTAGTTTAATGTTTCTCTGTGATTTTAGAATTTTTTCTGTTTCGTCGGTTGAAGCGTTGTCAACAACAATGATTTCGTAATCAACTTTTGTGTAGCTAAGTATGCTTTTAATGCAGTTTCTGATGGTTTTTGCGGAATTGTAAGTAACAATTACAATGCTTACTCTTGAGACTTGAAGCTGTGGAAGTTTAGCCATTTCATTAATCAGTTTAGTAACTCTTTGAGTGCTTCTTCCATCAAACAAAAAATTGAACCTTTCAATGGTTTGGCTTCGTACAAAATCAAGGCTTTTGGCTACATTTTCATCAATCAAAGAAGTTAGGATTGATTCTTTCAGTTCCTCAAAACTTTGTGCAAAAATGACGCTGTCGCCATCTTTGTAAAGTCCTTCCTGCCCTAAAGAGATGACGGTTTTTCCAAGTAAAAGAGCCTCAATTCCAATGTTTGAAGAAATATTTATTAATAAATCAGAAGCTGCAAGCACGATTTCAGTGTCTTTGTAAGTGATAAGAAAATCATTCACGTTCATTCCGAGTTCGGTGATTAGTTCTTCGTACTTGTAGAGTTGAGAGTTTTCATCATTTTTTGAGATTTCACTTGGATGAACTTTTAAAATTACCTGAAAATCAATGTGTTTTTTTACTTCAGCAATTGCAAGCAGAATATTTTTGTAGTGTTCAAACAAATCTTTTTCGGTAGTCAGGATTGAAAATGTGTCAATTTTGTTTGTTGCAACTGTAACAATTGGTTTGTAGCTATCAAGTTTTAAACGTTTGCAAGCGAATTTTTTATCAATTGGAAAATTGTAATACTTGTCCCAGGCAGGATTTCCTGTAATCACAAGTTTATCTTTTGGCACGCCGAGTTTTGTGTACCAGTCAAAAGTATGTTTTCCGGAGACTGTAGCTTTGTCTGTGTGAATTTTTTCGTGAAGGTTTTTGTTGACAGGGATTGAGCCTGAAACGAGAAGTGTCGGGATTTTGAATTTTTGTGCAGTTCCGATTAAAGTTTTAGTCGTTAAAGTTTGGTCATTTTGGACAACAACAATTCTTAAATCGTATTTTTGAATAAGGTTTTTGAAGCCTTCAACTAAAAAAACCAAATTGATGAAATCGGTTTTGAAGCTGTCTTTGAGTGTTTCCTTGATTTTGAAAAAGAAACTTTCTCCAAGAAATGAAAATTGCCTTTGAAAGCCGATAGAATTCAGGATTTCAGTCCATTGTGGAAAGGCATAATTTGCATAAACTTCAGCGTCGAATTTAGCTCTTTTATCGAGAAATTCATTAAAATCAATGTAGCCAATGTTTTCTTTTTCAAGAACGTCTGCAAGTGAGTTCCAAAAAATTATCAGTTCACAATTTTTGTGTTGGGCTAATTGCTTAATTATGCTTAAATGGTTAGCTTCTCCACTGATTAAAATTGCTGGTTTCATTAATGTTAAGAATTAAGGTTTAAAATAAATTGTTTTGTTGGAATTTAAATCAAAAAAGCCAAATCTCAACATAAGATTTGGCTTTGGGAAATTTTTTTCGCTTTGAAATTTTCCTACTTCAACAGAACCATTTTTTTCGTTTCGGAAAAATTTTC
>JADZEA010000179.1 GCA_020850775.1 bacterium | reverse complement strand
ACTTTGGTCGTGAACAGTTTTTCCGTTACTGTCTTTGTTTCCAAGCATGTCTGAAAAAGCAGCCGTCGCCGTTAAAATGCCCGGAATTGTAAAAGATGCTTCTCCAAAGTAGCCGTTTGTGGTTTTTGTGATTGTTTTGATTTTGTCTTCTTTGTGCGAAACTGTAAAAATTCCGTTTGTTTGAGAAAGCTCAGAACGGTTCAGTTCGTAAGTCCTGTCAAAATATTCTGACAAAAATTCTTTTCCAAACCTTCTGAGTTCTGCTCTGATTTGCAACGAAGTAAACTGAAACCTTGCTCCAACCGGAGTTAAGCCGTAACCGTAACCAAGAAGTTTTGCAAACTGAGTGTAAACCGTTAAGTTCAAGCCTTCCATTTGAAGAATGGGCATTCCTGCATCAAGAACAAAACCGGAAATCGTCGGTTCAGCCTTTAAAAATCCGTCTAAAGTTGTGTTGCCCGGATTCAATTCTTTTGCATCCTTGACGCTCTCACGAAAAGCCACGTTTGCGTTTTGGTCGTTATCAGTTGCAAAAGTTGCTCCAACTTCAAGCAATGAAACCGGTCTGTAAAATCCTCTGATTCCCAAAAGACTGCCCTTGTTATCAAGTTCACGAAAGTTGTTTTGAAAAGCATCAATTCCCCAGTTTCCGTAATCAAGCCCAAGCTGCGTTCCGACACGAATCCTGTTTGGGTACTCAACCGAGTTTGTGTAATTGTTTACAAGAAGTCCGTAACCTAAAGTAACGTTGTCAAGTTGTCCGCCTTTCACGTAAAAAGGGTCGCCTTTTTGTCCCCAGCGAATGTAGTAAATTTTTTCTAAGTAATCGCCCGGCTCATCCCAGTACTGGTCTTTGATTTTTCCATCTTTATCCACGTAAACCGAAAGGTCAAGTCTGATTCCAAGTTTCCCGATTGCGAACTCAGGGCGAATTCCGATTGAGTTCACAATTTCACCGTCAACAATCGTTGCTCCAACCGCTCCGTCAACGTTTAACGAAAATCCACTTTCCTGTGCAAAAATTAAAGTTGGAACTGTAAAAATCCCTAAAAGTAACAAAGTAATTTTTCTCATAAAAACCTCCCTCAAAGTTAAATTTTAACCTTACATTTTACAAAAAAACAGTTCAATTATCAAGGACTTTATCACTTTACTTTTTTTAGAAAGGAAAACACGTGGATTACAGAAATCTTGGGAATTCAGGCTTGGTTGTGAGCGAAATTTCACTCGGAACCTGGCTCACTTTTGGTGGAAGCATTGACACTAAAACTGCGAAAGAATGCTTGAAAACCGCTTTTGATGTTGGAATTAATTTAATTGACACAGCAGACGTTTACAGTTCGGGCAAATCTGAAGAAACGCTTGGTAAACTACTTGCCGATTACAAAAGAAGCGATTACGTTCTCGCAACAAAATGTTTTGGGAAAACGGGAAACGCTCCAAATGACAAAGGGCTTTCACGAAAACACATTTTTGAGGCTTGTGAAGCCTCGTTAAAAAGGCTCAAAGTTGATTACCTTGATATTTTTCAAACTCATCGTTTTGACTACTCAACTCCGCTTGAGGAAACTTTACAAGCAATGAACGACCTCGTAAAAACAGGAAAAATTCTTTACTTCGGAGTTAGCCAGTGGTCAGCAGTAGAAATCACAAATTCTGTAAGAATTGCTGAACGTTCAAACCTTGCAAAACCAGTTTCCAACCAGCCAATTTACAATTTGCTTAACAGAAGCCTTGAAGTGGATGTTTTAGAGGTCTGTGAAAAGGAAGGACTTGGAATTTTGTGTTACTCACCGCTTGCACAAGGAATTTTGACAGGAAAGTACACAAAAACTGATGAAGTTCCAAAAAATTCACGCGCAGACAATCAAACAACAAAATCTTTTATCCAAAAAAGACTCACACAAGAAAACATTGCAAAAGTTGAAAAGCTAACGGAAATTGCTGAAGAATCCGGGATTTCAATGTCTCAACTTGCTTTGAGTTGGATTTTGAGAAGAAAAGCGATTTCAAGTGTCATCACCGGAGCAACCAAACCAGAACAAATTTTGCAAAATGCAAAGGCTTCAGGTGTAAATTTAAGCTCGGAAGTTCTCGTAAAAATTGAAGAAATTTTACAAAACTCACCTTTTGACCAGTACACGGGAATTGCTGTTGGTTACGACGCTCCAAAGCCAAAAGGATTTTAGGTTTTGGATTTTTTTAAAATTAGGATTAGATTTGAAAAGAAATGTTTAGGTACAATTTTTAGATTTTAAATTACAATAAAATTTGTGAGAAAAAGTATCTAAACAACTAATAAGATTAAATAAATTTTATCTACATGAAAAATATTCGAAAACTATTAGAAGATGCTACAAACGGAACTTGCTATAATTCCTATAGGTATTGTGCTGATGAGGAATTACGAGTTCCTACCATCAACTATGAAGAATCTCAAAATTTCACTTTACTTAAAGACCGTTACGGTGAAACTGACACCTCATTAAAACAAACAAAAGACATTACCCAGAAGGCAAAACAGCTTTCAAATGCAAAGCCTTTGTTCAATTACTTTCTTGACGGCTCAAGACGAACCTATAAAGTTGATGACATTGAAATTAACAAACGGATTTTCCCAATTATGGCAGGACAAATTGGGGTTGCCTGTTGTGAAAGACAATCTCCAAATCAATTTAAATGTAAAGAACTAAAAAACAATCTTGTTATTTCACTCCCTACAGAAGCAAACCCTGAAACAAGAAATACGGAGTTGTTCTTTAATAACCTAAAAGAAAAAATAAACAACGTTGAACGAGTAAAAAGAGCAGGAATTAAGTTTTCAAATGTTCTAAGTTATTCTTCAAAAGCAAATCAAGACACAAAGGAGCTAAAATATGAGCATTTGGGAATTGCTGCAATTCAAGACGAAATGGTAGATAGCGAAAAGAAAATTGTTTCAAGTCTGACCGCTAAAAATCTACTCAATGAAAACATCTATTTATTAAAGGACGGTTCCTTACAATATAAACCTATGAAAACGGGAGAGTATAAAGAACTCTCCAAAATCAAAAATAATTACCGTTGGGTTATTGGAGTCTCAAAACTTTTCAATCCTGAATTTAGCAAAGACAGAAGCGGAAAAAGCAATGCAGCCGCATTAGCGAAATTGCCTTTATATCACAGAACTCCTGCTTTTATGTTTCAACACGACCGAGATAAATGCTCTTATTTGGGCGATTACAAATACAGTGTTTGGTATGTGAGAATTAGAGATTCTAAACATACGGAAAGCCCTTTTGCGGGGATTGTAAAAATTGAAAAGATTTTAATCACAGAAAATGAGAATGAATATGGTTTAGAATCTGACCTTGTTGATGTGATTACTGCAAACATAATCAATGAAAGAAATCCTGTTTGCTATGGGAAAGATAGTAGGTGGGCAAACCATCTTTATCCTGTATATCTGACTGAACTCTTTTTGAAAAGCAAATATTTGAGCGATATACATTTTTTAAATTTATTTTAGGATAATATGAAACAAATAGGAAAAATAATCGCCACTGAAAAAGCCCCTACTACTGTAGATGAGTTTTTCTTTTGGACAGACAAAGAACTAATTATTAAACCCTTTGACGTAATAAGAGTAAACCACATTAAAAACTCAATCACTTTTGGAGTAGTTGAGGAAATTTCTCATTTAACTGATAATTCCAGTTTCTTAGCAGGATATATTTCGAGCGATTTTGGAGATGTGAACTATCAACAATACACTCAACGAATTGGGATGAATTATGTGAGGGCAAAGGTAGTTGGAAATTCTCAAGGCATTTATACGCCAGTTTTAGATGGCTCTTCTGTAAGTCTTGCCAATGAAGATGACGTAAAAGAAGCTCTTGGACTTAAAGACATCAAAAACCCGCTGCCATCAGGTTATATAGAAATGTATGAAAAACCCGACCAAATTACAATTCCAGTTCATTTTAATTCACAATTTTTAATTGGTCCAGAAGGTGCGCATTTGAACATTTCAGGAATTTCAGGTTTAGCTTCAAAAACATCCTATGCAATGTTCTTGCTCAAAGCGATTCAAGACCAGTATCTTGGGAAAGATGATGGTGAATCTGTTGCTTATGTGTTATTGAATGTAAAAGGACGTGATTTATTGGCAATAGATGAACCAAATGACGAACTCACAGAAGATGATAAGAGCATTTATAAAATGCTTAAATTAAACACAACGCCATTCCAAAATGTAAAATACTTCTATCCTTACTCAAAAGATATTGTTTCCTCAACATACGGTAGAGATGTAAAGAGCCAAATGGAACTTGGTAAGGCAGAACTTTATAAATACATCTTTGAAGATGATAAAGAAAGTATTGACCTACTTTTCTCGAATGTTGATGACCCTAATCAAACAATGGAGTCAATAGTAAATTATATCGCCACAGGACAAGGTGGATTTGGAAACATAACCAATTGGAATGATTTGTTAAAAGAGGTTCAGGAAAATACTAAAGCTGGGCAAACAGGGAAAGACAAAGAAATTACTGTATTGAGTTGGAGAAAATTCTACAGACTTTTCAGAAAAACAATCGAAAAGACAACTATATTTTCAAATTCATTAAGCAATAAGCCAGAGGATTGTGAAACAAGACTTAAAAATTCAATTTTAAACATCAAGAAAAATGATGTTTACGTGATTGACGTGGCAAAACTTGATGAAGAGACACAAGGTTTTGTTTTTGGAGATGTAATGCGATCAATTTACGAGTTGAAGCTTGGACAGGCACATGACGACAGAAGTGAAGCAGATATTCCCTCAAAAATTGTGATTTTCATTGACGAATTGAATAAATATGCTTCAAAAGAAGTTCCGAAAAGTTCACCAATATTGAGACAGTTGCTTGACATAACCGAAAGAGGTCGGTCTTTAGGAATCATTCTGTTTTCGGCTGAACAATTCAAAAGCGACATTCACGACCGAGTAAAGGGAAACTGTGCTACACACGCATACGGACGAACCAATGCGATTGAAGTTTCAAAACCAGATTATCAATACGTTCCACCAGTTTACAAATCAATGCTAACAAGGCTTAAGCAAGGTGAGTATGTGGTACAAAATCCAATTTTCAGGTCATTATTAAACATTAAATTCCCAAAACCAATTTACAGGCAGTTTAAAAATGGATAAACAATCTATACCAATCATTGGAAAAGATGTTATTGAATCACTTACGATTGGGATGTATGAAGATTCCCGATTTATTTTCCGTGAGTATATTCAAAACTCTGCTGACCAAATAGATAAAGCAGTAAGAGAAAATTTAATCACCGCTAATGAAGGCGAAATACATATAAATATTGATTCTGAAAAAAGAACCATTACGATTGAAGATAATGCAACAGGTATTTCGAAGAATCAAGTTCAACCAATCCTACAAAATATCGCCCAATCAACTAAACAAAGAGGGGTTGACAAAGGGTTTAGAGGTATTGGAAGACTTGGAGGTTTGGCATACTGTAATAAACTGATTTTTGAAACTTCATCCCCAGGTGAAAGCGTAAAATCTCGTTTAATATGGGATACAGCACAACTAAAACAAATAATTAATGACAGGTCGGAAAAAGAAGAGGCTATTTTTGTCATTTCAAAAGTAACTTCATTAGAAACCTCAGAAGAATCAGAAGATGCACACTATTTCAAAGTCATACTTGAAGATGTTACGAATGATGACTTATTGGATAGGAAGGAAATTGAAAAATATTTGGCAATGGTAGCACCTTTGCCATTCCCTACTCGATTTATATACAAATCGGAAATTATCAAAGAACTAAAGAATGATAGTTTTTCACTTGATGAATATCGAATCTATCTTAATTCCGAGCAAATTTTCAAAGGTTATTCAACCATTATTTACAAAGGAGACGAAAATGATAAAAAGAAAGAAGATGAAGTCATAGACATTGTTTTCTTTAAAGAATATGCAAGTGACGGAAAATTACTTTTTTGGGGATGGCATAGTGTTTCCGAAAAAAACCAATCTTTAAATCAAGTTAATTATACAAGGGGTTTTAGACTTAGAAAAGCAAACATTCAAGTAGGAGACGAATACACCTTGTTAAAACTCCAAAGAGACAGACGTTTTCACTTCTATTTTTTTGGAGAAGTTCATGGAGTGCACCAAGACTTAATTCCAAACTCAAGACGTGATTACTTCACAGAAAACGACACATATTTTGAGTTTGAGAAAAAACTTAAAAACTATTTTCATACACATATCTATAAGCTTTGCTATACAGCTTCTGAAATCAATAGTTCTGTTAGAAAAATAGAGGAGCATAAAAACTTTGAAAAAGAATATAAGAAAAAGCAATCGCAAGGCTTTACTGATAAAAAAGAGCATCAGGAATACAAAGAGCGTTTTGACAAAAAGAAAGAGGATGCTTTAAAAGCAAAGAAGAAGATTGAAAAGATAGAGCAAGAAGCAACGAATAGTTCAGCTATTCCAGTTCAGAAAATTTTGAACCGTGTTACCCAGCCAGTTTCTTCGTCAGATGTGGATATGGCAGAACCCGAACCTGAGACCGAAAAACCCAAATTCAGAACTGATAATTTGAGTAGCTTGAATAAAGAGCAACGCAAGTTTGTGGGAAAGATTTTTTCTATTATTTCTAATGTTCTTGACCAAGCAACCGCTGAAAGCTTAATCCAAAAAATTGAAGAAGAGTTAAAATGACCGAGCAAAGAAACATACTTTTAATTGAACCAAACTATAAAAATAAGTATCCTCCAATTGGATTAATGAAAATTGCTACTTATCACAAAAAATTAAATGATAATGTCAAATTTTTCAAGGGCGATTTAAAAAATTTGGTTCTTAGCCAAATGGCTGAGAATTGTATTAACAAATTTTACAAAATTGATAATGAAAGAGAATGGAACAACAGCTTTTCGCTAATTCGTGATTTTATCAAATCAAGGAAACCCACCGTCTTAGAAGAACTTGACTTAAGTACTTCAAAATACAATGCTTTATTGCATAATTCAATTTATTCATTTGCGGATACTTACCGAAAGAAAGATTATAGAAATTTCCCAAAATGGGATAGAATTTATATAACTACCTTATTTACATTCTATTGGAAAATTACTATTGAAGCAATTCATTATGCAAAACACCTTGTAAAAACCCAAGACCAAATAATGGTTGGAGGTGTTTTAGCTTCCTTATTGCATAAGGAAGTTGAAGAAGAAACGGGAATAAAACCACACGAAGGACTTTTAGATAAGCCTGGAATGTTAGATCCTGATTTACCAAAAGCCAAAAAACTTATCGTTGATAACCTCCCACTTGATTATTCTATTCTTGACGAGATAGACTATGTTTATCCAACAGGTAGTGCCTATTTTACTTTTATGACAAAGGGCTGCACACGTAAATGCGCTTTCTGCTCTGTTCCAATATTAGAACCTACTTATAAACCTAAAATTGACACCATTGATAAGTTTGCTGAAATCAAAGAAATTTATGGAGAACAACAACACTTACTTTTAATGGACAACAATGTATTGGCTTCTCCTAAGTTTCCTGAAATAATTCAGGAAATAAAAAATATGGGCTTTTACAAAGGAGCAACTTACATTGAGCCAAATCAACTTGATATTGCAGTCAAGAACCTAAAAGAAGGTTTGAATGATAAAGCCTACATTAGGCGTAGTTATCGGCTACTACATGATTTACTAAAAAAGTTACGAGGGGAAAGACAACAAAATTTTTATAATATTTTAGATGAATATAAACTCATAAAATTTGAAACAACCTCTAAAAAAGGAATTTTGAACGCTTATGAAAAACTGAAAGAAGCATATGAAAGGTTTAGGCGAAAAACTTCAAGACAACGTTTTGTTGATTTCAATCAAGGTACAGACGCAAGGTATGTAACTGATGAAATTATGAAACTGATAAGTGAAATTCCAATTCGTCCGTTAAGGATTGCTTTTGATTATTGGAGCATGCGGGAACAATATGGAAATGCTGTTCACTTAGCTGCAAAATATGGAATTAAAGAATTGTCAAACTACATCCTTTATAATTTCAAAGACACTCCAGAAGAACTATACTATAGATTAAAATTTAATATTAATTTAGGAGAAGAACTTGACATTCATATATTTTCATTTCCAATGAAATATATTCCATTATTTAGTGAGGATGCAAAAAATAGAAGCTATATTGGCGAAAAATGGAATAAAAAATACATAAGAGCTATTCAATCAGTTCTTAATGTGACAAAAGGCATTGTTGCACCAGGAAGAAGTTTCTTTGAAAAAGCTTTTGGTAAAAATTTAGCAGAGTTTCAGGAAATTCTTCATATGCCTGAAACATACATTGTTTACAGATACTTCTTTGATGGTTTAGGTATGACTGGTGAATGGAGAAAAGTTTATTACTCACTTACAGAAAAGGAAAAAGAATTTGCTTTTCAACTAATTGAATCAAACAACTTTCCTAACTATCAAGCAAAGACCAAAAACAAGAAAATTCTTGCATTGCTAAAACATTACACTATCAAGCGAGAGGATGTTAAAGATGTTAAGGAAAAAGACTTAAATTACCAAAAAACAAAATCATACTTTAATAAATTAATTGAAAAAGACTGCTTTACAAATTTAACTCTTGCATATGAATTTGAATAAAAGATAGATACAGCTAAATGGATTACAACTATTTTTTAAAATCACTTTTTTATAGAAAAAAAGGGAACGTTTTTGCGTCCCCTTTTTCGTTTCTAATGAGTTTTAAAAAACTTACTTAATCAGAAGCATTTTTTTCGTTTGAGTAAAGTTTTCAGTTTTGATTTGGTAGAAATAAACTCCGCTACTAACTGGTTTTCCTTTTGAGTCCGTTCCGTTCCATTGAACAACGTGGCTTCCTGCTTCAGAAGTTCCATTAAAAAGAGTGTTTACAGTTTGACCAAGCGTGTTGAAAACTTTAATTTCAATTTTAACATTCTTAGGAACCGAATACTTAATGCTTGTTGTTGGATTAAAAGGATTTGGATAATTTTGCTCCAAAGAATAAGAAACAGGAACAGCTCCAGAATTGATTTTTTCAGCATTTATTACCGAACCTGTAAGTTTAACGGAAGCAAGTTCCTTTCCTGTAGCCTTGATTTTTATGAGGCTTCCCGAACCATTGATTTCGTCAGAAGAAGCAAGAGCAATTTTCAAAGTTCCATTTTCAGCATTGTAAACAAGTGAAAAATTATTTGTCAGGCTTGTTGTTTCAACTCCCTGAATTTTTACTTTTGAAGGGTCGTAAGTCAAAACAAATTCCCCGGCTTCCATTGAATTAATGTCTTTAGCAAAAATTTCCAAACCATTTGCACTTGTCTCAAGACTTAATTGAAGTGCAGAATTGCTAACTATTTTTGGCAAGAAACAGTTTTGGTGAGTTGCAGGGAAACAAGTTACAATGTTAGCAATCCTTTTCAAAATCCAGGCAGCGTCCTGAGCCTGAACTGAGTTTGAAGTGTCAACATCAGCACGGGTAAAAGTATCAGCATTTGGCAATGGAGCAATTCCGACAACGTGCCTCAAAATTGACCAGGCGTCGTTTGATAAAATATTTTGGTTTCCGTCAACGTCTCCGATGATTTGCAGGTCTCCAACAACTGCTATTTTTCCAAATTCGTAGTCAAGTTTTCCGTCAGGATTTAAAATAAAAACGTTGTAATTTCCAATTGGAGCAGGTGGAAAAGTGAAAACTAAAGAATCGTTTGGAACGCTGGCAGTCAAGTGATTTGGAAAATGTTTAACAATTTGTGGAATAATCAAATCGGTCTCAATCGTATCGCCTGTCGCTGCTTCAATTCCCCAAATGTAAACTCCTGTTCTGTCGGTTCCCAAAGAAGTTGGTCCGCCAAGTGGATTGTAACCAGGTGCAAAGTCATCACAGTAAGCAATATTATCAAAGTTTTTTCCAAAAATTGTAATCTCTGTTGCGATTGACATTCCGCTTGCAGTTGCCTGAATGAATTTAATTCCTTCTGTAAAGAACCTTAAAACTCCAATTTGTGGTCTTGGATTGTAGATAATTAAACAGTTTTGTCCTGAATTTGCAGAAGGATAAAATGTTTCAGGCGCTCCCGGATTTTTAACAAAAATTTTGTACGCGCCAGGAATGTGGCAAGGACTTAAATTTCCATTAAAAGTTGCGTCAACTTGTTGAGTACTGATAAAAGTGATTGGAGTAAAATACTCGTAACCATCACTTGTTCCTCCAACTGGTGGTGGAAGTAAAATCCATGGACGAGCAATAAATTCATTTCCAGCTGTTCCTGCGACAAAATTATTTCCATGAATTTCAACGTGAACAGAATCTCCGTGTGGAATAAATTGTGGTTTACCCTGAAGTGGTGGAGCAAACGGAGTTTGTGGGTAAAGCAAAGGCGAAACGTCTGCCGTGTCAGGATTTGCGAGGCTGTTGTAAGCACTTGTTACGTAAGTAATCTGTGCAGGCGGAACGTTTGTGTGTTCAAAGTAAAGCGGAACAGGAGTTGCGTTTACAGAGTTTGCGTCAATTTGGTAAGAAGTTCCTGAACCGTACCTGACGATGACCTGGTAAAGCCCGTAAGGTCCAAGCTGTGGAACCACTGCCTGAGCAATTTGTGAACCTAAAACAGCTGACTGACCACCTTGTCCCGTTCCTGCACCGGCAGTTGCAGGATACTCGGTTCCTGTTTGGTTGTTTTTGAAAACGACGATTGAACCCATCGCAAAGTTGTAGCCTTTGATTGTAACAATGTTGTTTGGTAATCCGGCTGAAGGAATGATTTGGCTGATACTTGGCGGAGCAAGTGATTTGTTTGTAACTTCAACGTTATCAATGTGCCAGCCACGGAAACCATTGTAAAGTGCGTCAACTGTGTCAAAGAAAAATCTTACGTTCAGGTTGTTGTTGAGCGGAATACCGTTTGAAGAAACAAATGGTCTTAAATCCACAAGGTCGTTAACCCATTTTGGTTTTTGACCGACGCCTTGATTTGAGTAAGGTGTTCCTCCCGGTGAGTTTACATCATTTACAGGATTAATAGTTCCCTGCAAAGCTGTTGGTTTTCCCTGAATGTTAAAAGCAGGCATCCAAGGTCCGCTAACTCCGCTGGTTGAAACCTGAACGTACATTCTGTCAAAGTAATGAACGTCAACACCTTCAATTTCCCAGTAAGTATCAAAACGCAGACGTCCGTTAATTTCACCGATGAACGCAAACTGTGGAGAAATCAGGCTTCCGTTGTTCGGTCCGCCGTAACTGTGTGCACCAGGCAAACCTCCGCATTGGTTACTCGGATTTAAAGCCCAGTTTTTTCCTACGAAAGTGTAGGTTAAAGTATCGCCGTAAGCAAAATATTTCAGGTTTGGAATGTTTTGGGGAACTCCGTACTGGTCAAAAGTTGGTCCTGGTGGTAAAAGACAGCTGTCGTCAGGGAACAACAAAAGACAAGCAGGTAAACCGGGAATAACACAAGTTTCCACTTGTGGATTAATAATAGGGTCTTGGACAGGATGTAAAATTTTCCAGAAAACGTGTTGTCCTCCTGGAGATGTTTGTGAGCCGTTTGTCGTCCAGCCCCAAAAATTTCCAAGTTCAAAATTATCAAAAAATGGAATTGGAACTGTGTTTACGTCGTTCACAACAGGAGTTTGGTTTTTACTCGGATACTTTGTAGCTTCAGGATAATTTAATTCCGCAGCTGCACGTCTTTCAGCACTTAGCTTTGCTACTTGCTCAGAATCAATCGCAAACGAATTGGAAATAATTAGCAAACTAATTAGCAAACTAATTAGCAATCCGTTCACAATCAAAATAAGGTTAGTACGTTTTTTCATTTTTTTTCTCCGTTGAGTTTTTCTCAATTAATTTATTTTAAACTGTTAATTTCTTGTTATCTCTAAACCACCTTAAAAATATTGAATTTAAATAAGTTTAGCAATATTAAATTTTAAGCAAAATCTCTTACAGCATAAAATATACCACAAATTTTTATGCTTTATTTTTATTCCTAAATCTATGTTTTTAAGGTTTCGTGTCATTATTGACATTGAAAATTTATGCCGTAACTGACACCAAGAAAACTATTTTTTATTCAACAATTTCTGCCTTTGCCTGCTTTGAAAACTGGTCATTTGGTCCCTGTCTCTGAATTATTTTTTTGAATAAAGTATTGGCTTGCGTTTTGTTCCCAAGTTGTTTGTAAAGCAAACCTGCCCTGTAAAGTGATGTAATTCCCCACTGCAACTTTGTTTCACCAAGAAAATCAACCTTTAAAAACTCTGAAATTGCTTGCTCAGGTTTCCCAAGTCCTTCGTAACACTCAGCAATGCTAAACTGAATCGCTGCTTGTTGGTCAATGTCTGCGTCTTTAAGAAGTCCCTGCAAAAATTCCAATGCTTTCTCGTAATCACCTGCCCGTTTGTAAAGAATCCCTGTCTGAACTTCAATATCAAAAGAATTTACTGCTTCCGGATAATTTTTCAGGTAATCATTACAAAGTTTTAACGCTGCGTCGTTCAAACCAAGTGCAAGGTAAATGTCCAAAAGCCTGTCAACAACGTTTCGGTAATTTGCAAAGTTACTCTTTCCAAGTTCAATCGATTTTTTGTAGTTTGCAACTGCCAAATCATACTGTTCTTTGCCTGCGTACGCTTTTCCAATAACTGCGTAAACTTCCGGTAAAACTTCACTTTGCGGATACTTTTGTGGAAAATCGCCCAAAATCTCAAGCCCTTTTACAATCTCATTAACCTTGATTTCAATCTCACCAAGCAAAAATTCAGCATTGTCTGAAAAACTCGTTTCCTTGTAATCGTCAATTACCTTTTCAACTTCTTTTTTCGCTTTGCTAAAATCCTTTTGTCTAACATAAAATCTTCCCGATTCTATCAAAAACTCTGCAAAATAATCCTTTAAAGCTGTTTTTTTGTAATTTTTCTCAAATTCTTTTGTTTGCATTTTTGCTTCCGTTGCTTTGTCTTGCCTGTAGAGTGAAACAATTTTTTTCGCAGAAGAAAACATTTTTACAGAATCATTTTGAGCAACTTTAAGTAATTCATCAAAACTTGAGTACGCCTTGGAATTTTGGTCTTTTTCCAAAAGAAACATTCCTTCAATTTCCAAAAGTTCAGAAAGAAAACCCTTTTTATCTGAAAATTCCTTCTTAAACTCACCAATTCTTGCAAGGCATTTTTCCGTTTCGTCAAGTGCTTTGTAAGATTTTGCAAGCTCTTTTCCTGCAATTGCTTTTCTTTCCTGAGTTTGAAAATTCGCCGAAGAAAGGTAAGTTTCGTAATAATTTTTTGCCAACTCAAAGTTACTTTGTTCAAAAGCCGTCCTGCCAAGTTTAAAAGAAAGCAAATCCTCTTTGCCTCTAAGGTCTTGTGCTTCCTCAATTTCTGCAAATTTTTTGTAGCTTTCACCGGCTTTGCCAAAAAATTTTTTAGCGAAAAAAATATCTCCAATTTTCAGGTTAGCCTCTGCTGAGCTTTTTGAATAAAAATATTTTTCTGCACAATCAGTGTAAAGTGAAAGTGCTTCGTCAAGTTTACCGCTTTCCAAAAGCAAATCTGCGTAAGCAAAGCTAACTTCAATAATTTCTTCACCTTTTGGAAAAGCCTTGCGATAATTTTCAAGATTCAAAGAACCACTCAAATTATTATTTTTGGCTTGTGTTGTCCCCAAAAAAGCAAGTGCTTCTTTGTAAAAATCAGATTTTGGGAATTCTGAAACAACCCTTTGAAAATTTGAAATTGCTTCGCTATCCGAAACACCAACCTGAAGTTTGCCAAGTTTTACCAAAAGCTCCGGAACAAATTCACTTTTTGGAAAACGAGAAAGCAACGAACCGTAAAGCAAAACTCCCTTGCTTGTTTTTTCTGCTTCTGAAAGTTCACTAACTTCAATTTCTACAAGTTTTATCGTTGATTTTTCCGCAAACGCGGATTCAGGAAAGTTTTTCACAATTTCTGCGAAACCTGACTTAGCTTTTGACCTCAAAACTCTCGCTTTGCTTGTGTCCGAACTGACGTTTGCAAACGCAAAATTGCTTTCAGCTTTCCAAAAAATAGCTTCTGCTTTTCTTGAAGGAAACATTTTTTGTGCTTTTTCAAAGTAAGAAACTGCATTTTGGTAATCACCAAGTTTATCGTAAAGAAAAGTCCCAACTTCAAAAGGCTTGTCTTTTAAAAGGTCAAAAAGTGTTGAAAAATCATTTCCATTCAGACTTGATTTTTTAGTCTGTAAAAATTTTATCTCTTCTTTAGCTTGTTTGGTAAATTCACTTCCCGCGTAATTTTCAATTAATTTTTTAAACTCATAACTTGCCGTTGTAAAATCTTCAACCGATTTGTAACAAAGCCCAAGATTAAATTGTGCGTCGTCAGCAAAATAACTTTTTGGAAATTCCTGCAAAAAAGATTTGTAAGTTAAAACTGCTCCCGAAAGGTCTTTTGTGCCTTTTCTTTGAATTTCTCCAATCCTAAAAATTGCTTTTTCCTTTAAAGTTTTGTTTGCGGCGGTTTCTACAAATTTTTGTAAAATCACAAGTGCTTTGTTTGAAGTTCCATTTTTCAGGTGAATTTCGCTTAGCAAAGCCAAAGACTTAAAGGAAGGATTTTGCTCAAAAGAAATTTCAGCAAATTCAAGTGCTTTTTTGTAGTTTTTGGTTTCAAAGTAAGCCTTTGCAAGAAAAGTAAAATCTTCTGTTCTGACTTTCTCTAAAATTTCTTCAAAGTTTGTAACCGCTTGTGAAAATTCTCCTAAAAGAACCAAAGTTTTTGCAAGTTCAAGTTTTGCGTCAAAAACGACTTCCGCGTCTTTGTCCTTTGTTAGTTCAGTAAAAGTTTTTTTAGCTTGCTGGTGGTTTCCATTTTTTCGTTGGAGCTTTCCCAATTCAACCTGTGAAATTTTACCAAACCTTGTTTGAGGATATTTTTTTACGGCAAAGGAAAAAGTTTCTTCTGCGGTGAAAGATTTATCCTCAGCTTCCTGAGTTTTGGCTTTTTGGTAGGTAACCGCTGCAAGAAGTTCGTTTCCTTTGACAATTTTTTCAAGCACGGAAATTTCTCTGTAGGCTTTTGGAAAATTTTGTGAATTTCTGTAAACAGAGACTTTTTGCATTCTTGAAGGAATGTAAAAATCCGAGTTTTTGTATTCGTTTGCGAGTTGGTCTAAAAGGTTTTCAGCTTTTTTGAAATCTTTTAATTTTTCGTAAAGCCTTGCAGCTTCAAGCAAAGTTTCAGGAGCAAGTTGGCTTTTTGGGTAAAAAACAGCTATTTTTTCTAAGGATTTTGCTGCTTCATCAAGACGGTTCATTAAAGTAAGGCAGTTTGCGAGCATTTTCCAGGAGTCCGCACCTCTTGGCGAATCGGGAAAATTGTTAATTGCTTTTAAAAATTCTTTCCTTGAGTTTTCGTAATCTTTAACATTGAAGTAAGACATTCCAGCTAAAAATTGTGCTTCCGAACTTTTTGGTGTTTGCGGATAATTTTTCACAAAATCTCTGAAAAGCTCCGCTGTAACATCGTAAAGTCCATTTTGGTAAAGTTTTGAAATGTGGGCAAAGTCTTCTTCGGGATTGTTTGTTGATTGAGCCAAAACAAATGAAAAGTTTAGTAAAAATATTATTACGAGTATTTTTTTAGGCATTGTTCTAAACTAAAATTAAATTTTACAACCATTGTTTTTAAATTCAAGTAATTTTTCAGCGATTGAGTTATTGTTTAGTGCAAGAATTTGAGCCGCAAGAATTGCAGCATTTTTTGCACCTGCTTTTCCAATCGCAACTGTTGCAACGGGAATTCCGGCAGGCATTTGAACGATTGAGTAAAGAGCGTCAACTCCGCTCAGTTCACTTCCAGCAAGCGGAACACCAATCACGGGCAAAGTCGTTAGCGAAGCAAGAACTCCGGGTAAATGAGCAGCCATTCCGGCGGCTCCAATTAGAATGGAAAAGCCGTTTTCTTTTGCATTTTTAGCAAAACCGGAACATTTTTCAGGGTTTCTGTGAGCAGAAATTACGTGAGTTTCAAACTCAATTCCGAACCATTTTAAGTAATCCTCACAATTTTTCATCACTTCAAGGTCGCTTGTACTTCCCATTAAAATCCCAACTTTTGGCATTATTTTTTTCCTTTGTTTCAGAGGTTAACTTCTAAGATTTTTTAAGTGAATTTTATAAAATAAATTGGCTAAGGTCTGGATTTTTAATAATTTCGCTCAAAGAACCTCTGACAGATTCCTTGTCAATCAAAATTTTGCTTTCACCTTTTTCAGGGGTTTCAAACAAAATTTCTTCAAGCAATTTTGACATTATTGTGTGAAGCCTCCTTGCGCCAATATTTTCAATTTGTTCATTGACTAAAAACGCTGTGTGAGCAATTTCATTAATGGCTTCTTCGCTAAAAGTAAGCGTAACTTTTTCGGTTTCCAAAAGTGCCGTGTACTGTTTTATCAAAGCATTTTTCGGCTCTGTCAAAATTCTTACAAAGTCATTTTCACTTAAACTGTCAAGTTCTACTCTGATTGGGAAACGTCCCTGAAGTTCAGGAATTAGATCTGAAGGTTTTGCAAGGTGGAAAGCTCCTGCTGCGATAAAAAGAACGTGGTCAGTTTTGATAATTCCGTACTTTGTAGAAACGCTTGAGCCTTCAACAATTGGCAACAAATCCCGCTGAACCCCTTCCCGTGAAACGTCTGCGCCGCCACGGTTTGCTGATTTTACAGCAATTTTATCAATTTCATCAACAAACACAATTCCCGAATTTTCAGTTCGTTTGATTGCTTCATCAATCACTTTTTCGTGGTCAATCAGTTTTGAGATTTCATCTTGTAACAGGATTTTTTTCGCTTCTGAGATGTTTATTTTGCGTTTTTTATTCTTTTTAGGCATAATGTCATTGAAAATATCTTTTAGATTTGCTCCAATATCGTCCATTCCCACTGGAGAAAAAATTTGCATTGTTGCAGGCATTGAACCTTCTTTGATGTCAACTTCAATTTCTTTTTCATCAAGCAAACCTTCCCTTAGTTTTTCACGCATTTTTTCCCAGGAACTTAATCTTTCCTCTGCGTTTTCAACGTTTTCCTTAGACTTGCGAAAACCCGGCAATAAAATATCTAAAATTCTTTTTTCAACGTTTTCCTTAGCTTTTTCCTCAACTTCTTTGGCAACTTCTGACTTGACCATTGCAACACCAACCTCAATCAAATCTCTGATAATTGACTCAACGTCTCTTCCAACGTAACCAACTTCTGTAAACTTTGAAGCCTCAACTTTTACAAAAGGTGCAGAAGCAAGGTTTGCAATTCTACGTGCAATTTCTGTTTTACCAACTCCTGTTGGTCCAATCAAAATTATGTTGTTTGGCATAATTTCGTTACGAAGGTTCGTGTCAACCCTTTGCCTTCTCCAACGGTTTCGCAAAGCAATTGCAACAGATTTTTTTGCTTTTGTTTGCCCGATAATATATTTATCCAGTTCTTTAACTATCTCTTTTGGAGTTAAAAAATCCATTTTTAAACCTTTTTTTATCCGACTGTTTCTACAACAATGTTTTTGTTTGTGTAAATACAAATTGAAGATGCGATTTCAAGTGCTTTTGTAACAATTTCTTTTGCCTCAAGTTCTGTGTTTTCCAAAAGTGCTTTTCCCGCTGAAAGTGCAAACATTCCACCCGAACCAATTGCAATAATATCTTCGTCCGGCTCAATTATGTCTCCATTTCCGCTCAAAACAAAAAGCGAGTCCTTATCCACAACAATCAACATTGCTTCAAGCCTTCGCAAAAATTTATCGTTTCGCCACTCTTTGCCAAATTCTAAAATTGCTCTTCGTAAATTGCCTTTGTACTTTTCAAGTTGCTGACTAAAAATATCAAAAAGTATAAAAGCATCAGTTACAGAACCAGCAAAACCTGCTAAAACATTCCCTTCGTTTAGCTTGCGAATTTTGTTTGCCGTGCTTTTCATTACAGTGCTTCCAAGAGTAACTTGTCCGTCGCCTGCAATCGCACACTTTCCATTCCTACGAACTGCCACAATCGTTGTAGCTTTTATCTCAATCATTTTGTTTCCCTTTGTTTGCAAATGAATTTAACAAAATTTTCCTGACTTTTATTCTTTTCTTCTAACAATATTTCCCGCAGCTTCTACAAACTCAATTTTGTTTGTCCTGAAAACATCACGAATTGCAAATTGCAAAACACCTTCAAATTCATCGTCAGTGATTCCAAGATTGTAAAGCGAAATCGTTACAAAATAAAGATTTAAGTAAAAACTATCATTCACGCCTAACTTGTAAATTGCCGATGAATTTATTTTTCCGCGTGAAATTTCAACAACTTTTGAAGTCCGCCTTCCCCATTTACAGTAAGTTTGCAATTGACTCCTAAATCCTTCAGACATTTCAGGAAGTTTTTTCGAAAATTCATCAACATCCTTTTCAAAAAGCTTTGCCACTTGAGTTGCAAGCTGACCAACTTTCAAAAAATCGTATTTTTCACTCAAAAACATTTGTGAACCGGCAAGTTTTAAAATCATTTCACGGCTTGGCAAACCAAGTTTAATTGAGCCGGGAACTAAAAAATTACCATTCTTTTTAGTCTGAAAATAAACGTTGAAAGTACGGTCAAACCTCGTTTCAAAATCCTGATAAAACGTAATCCAATAACCAAGGTAAGCCGTTGAATCCTTCCAAACTGATTCCTCGTCAATTTTTATCGCAAAAGAATCAATCTTAAAATTATCAAAAATATTCTCCCAGGCAAATTTGTTTTCTGAATAAAAAATAATACTGTCAGGTAAAGTCTTGTCTTTTAAATGGTTAATAAATTCGTCAGCGGTCATTTCAATGTGCTTTTTCGGTGCAACTAAAGAATCAGGTGAATTTTCACTCTGAAAAATTACGGCACTTTGAGAAAAAGAATTTGTGAACAACAAAAAAATAAGAAAAAATTTACTCACTAAACGGACAAGCATTTTGTTTTTGTGAAAAGCAGTAGTTTTTTGCAACATGTAACAATCCTTGTTGGTAAAAAGCAGATTTTTCAAGAAATTTCTCAAGCTCAGGGTTTAACTTTAATCTTTTTAGAAGCTCCGTAGTTTTGGCGTTTTTTTCGTTGGAATTTAATGTTGAAACAAGCATTTTTAAAGAAGTAAAAATATTTTCTTCGTTGTTTTGCTCCGCGTAAAGCCTCAAAACAGGAACTAAAACATTTAAAACCAATGTTTCTTTACGGTTCTTTCCCAAAATTTTATCCTTTGGCGAAAAATAATCAAGGCAAAAATGGTTCAGTTCTTTTGGGTTTTCAAAAAGCAAAACACCTTTCAAAAGATGCTCAAGGTAAGTTTCTTCCAAAAAAGTTTGAACAAAACCAACCAAAATTTCAATCCGTTTTTGTGGTTGGTTGCCCGGACGAACCTGAAAAAAATTCCAGTCACTTTTTTTTAGCGAAATAATTTTGTAGGTTTTTCTAAAATTCTCCAAAAAATCCTGCTCAATCCGGCTCAGGTTCTCTGACAAAAATCCTGCTGTTTCCCGAAAAATTAACCTTAAAACCTGCTCTTTTGGAAGCTCTGAACTTTTTAAAACTCCCCGTAAAAGCGAAAGAGGAAGTTTTTTTGCAAGCCGAAGCATTCCAACCTGATTTTTTGAGTAACCAAGCGCCTGAGCCATTTTTTCGTAAAGCAAAGTTGTAAAATCTGATGAGTTTGCAAACTCATTTTTTAATTCCAAAAACTTTTGTTCAATGCGAATCTCTGCTTGTTTTTCAAGGATTTTGAGGATTTCAACTGAAGTTTTTTGTGCCGTTTTTTCAGTGCAAGGGTAAGAATTTTGTGTGATTTTCAGTTCGTTTTCAAGAAAATCAAAAAGCGAAAGTGTTGTTAATCTTTTGCCGTTTTCTGTCCAAACCTCACTTACTTTGCAAGCGACAACGTGCAAAATCACGTTGTTGTAGTTTGCGTCTGTAAAATGTTGGTGCGAATTCCAATCTTTTGAATTTTTATGGATTTCAACTTCTCCACGAACAATTTTTTTATCAAGTTGAATTTCTGCTTCAAGAAAATCTGCACCTTTTCCCTTGTTTTTTACTCCGGCAGAAAGAATTTTTAAAGGAATTTTATCCGTTGTTTCAAGTGGTTTTCCAATCAAAAAACCACTTTCCCAAAAATCCTGAATTTGCTTTTCCATAAATTTTTCTCTGTAAAAATTTAATTTTTAATTAACGAAAAAGCACTTGCTCCTAAAATTCCTGCTTCGCTTGCAAAATCTGTCAAAAGAATTTCAGTTTGCCTTTTAAAAGGTGAAAACTCGTCAAAATGTTTTTTTACGGGTTCAAGCAACAAATCTTTTGCTTGTGCAATTCCACCGGCAAGCACAATTTTATCAAAATCCATCAAATTATTAATGCTCGCCAAAAACTGCCCTAAAATCTTAGTCTTTTCGTTCCAAATTTTTGTGGCAAGTTTGTCTTTTTGCAAAACTGCTTCCGTTAAGTGATGAAAATTTATCGGCTCGTTAATTTTTGCAAGGCTTGAGTTTGGGAATTTTTTTAGTTTTTCGCTAACTTCAGAAGCAAGGTAAAAAGCTCCAAGGTAAGCCTCTGCACAACCAGTTCCGCCACAATTACATTTTTTCCCGTTTAAATTAATTGAAACGTGTCCGATTTCAACTCCTGCTCCGAAAGAACCAGTAAAAAGTTTTCCGCAAAGAACCATTCCTCCGCCAACTCCGGTTCCAAGTGTAACAACAAGTAAAGTTTTACTTCCTTTCCCTTTTCCAAAAATAAATTCTCCAAAAGCTGCTGCGTTTGCATCGTTAATCAGCGAAATTTCCGTGTTTGGTAACAAATTTTTCAGGTTTTCAGCTAAAGGATAATTTTTCCAGCCTGCAATGTTCGGAGCTAAAATTATATTTTCTGAAGTTTTGTCAAGCATTCCCGGACAAGCAATTCCAACTGAAAAATTTTGTGAGTTTTGTAGTTTTTTTACAACTTCCACGATTGCTTCAAGCACTTTTTCAGCAGATTCTGTCGGAGTTTTTAGCTTGTAAGTTGAAAGAATTTCACCATTTTTCGTAACAATTCCACCTTTAATTGTCTGTCCTCCAACATCAATTCCAATCGTCTCCATATTTTTTTCCTTCGTTTCCTTAGAAGATTTTACCTTTCCAAAAGGTAAATTTTTTGTTTTGGTTTTGAAAGTTTAATCTCCAAAAATTCCTCTTGCCAAACTGTTTTTTTCTGCCTTTCTAAACTTTTCTAATTTTTCTGAACCCGGATTAATTGCTAAAAGTGCTTTAGCTGAACAAAATCTTACAAGTTCACTTTCACTTTTAAGCAAATTTTCTAATTCAACAATGCTTTTTGCACTGCACTTTTCCTTTGCAAGCTCTAAAACTTCAATCAAAAGCAATCTTTCCTGTTCAATTATTCCCTTACCTTGCAGTTTTTCAAGAATAATTTTTTCATCAAAAAGCATTGCTAAAGAACGTTTTGCCTGGTTTCGCACTGCCTGGTTTTTGTCTGTTAAAAGCTCAAGTAAAAGTTTACCCGAATCTTTTGCCTGAATTTTCCCCAAACTTAAAGCGGCAGATTTTCTGACTAAAAAAATTTCATCTTTGCAAAGTTGTTGTAAAATTTGCTCTGCTTTATCGGATTTGATTTCGCCAAGTGCTGTCGCCGTTTCATCTCTGATTTTCCAATTTTTATTTTTTGAAGAGGCAAAAAGGTAAGGAAGCGAATTTTCTTTACCAATTTTACCTAAAAGCTGAACTGCAAAACTTGTTTTTTCATCGGTAATTTTCCACAAAAACTCCTCTGCACCACTAATTTTCGGGATAATTTCCCGCAAAGCCAAAGCCTCACGCGGGCTGAAAGTTTCAAGTTTGCTAACCAAAAAAGGCATTGCTTCAGTTCCTAAAGCAATAATTTTTTCCTGAGCAGGTTTTACAAGGTTTTGAAATTTAATCAAGCCTGTTGAAGCCTGAACAAAAAGCCTTTCAAGGTTTGTTTCAAGTTCCAAACTGTCATTTTTTGCTGTTTCCTGCTGTGTTTGCTGAAGCAAAAAATCTTTGTCAGTTCCATAACCGTAAGTTGAGTGAAGCCAAACGGAATTTTCTTTACCAATTAATTTTGTGTAAACATCTTCCCCCTGAAGGTCAAAAAATAAACCAATCATTCCAAAATCCCGCCTTTGGTCAGAGTAACCAAGTGTGTTGGTTTTTTTTTGCAGGTAACCATCTTTTCCCTGAAAATCACAAAAAAAACTTGTTGCGTTTGCGTTTCCTCCGCCTTGCGAAAGGTCGTTACAAACGTAAAAATCATCTCCTTCCAAATCCAAAAGTCCGCCAAAAGCAAAATCGTGTCCACAGCCTTGTGAAACGCCAAAAGTTACGTAATTATCGATTCCTTTGCAGTCAATCAAAGTTCCAAAAGCAAAGTGAACTCCAGAACCTTGTGCGTACTGATGGCTTGAAAAAGTATCGTTCCCGCTAAAATCTGCAAGTCCGCCAAGTGCAAACCAGTACGCGGAACCTTGCCCGAAAATATCTGTTTTGTAGGTATCGTTTCCGGAACTATCCGCTAAAATTCCAATTCCACCTGAAGCTAAAGGTCTAAAACCCAAACCAAAACCTTGCCCTAAAAACTCGTAACGTTCTTCGTAACGTAAAACATCAACGTACTTTCCGCCGGGAAGATAAAAATCATTTCCTTTTGTGTCAAAAACTGCTCCAAAACCTTTTGTGCTTCCAAAACCCTGAGCGTAAAGTTCTGCTTTGTAAGTGTCTGTTCCGGAAAAATCGTAAAGTAAACCAATGCCAAAAAATCCTGCTCCCTGCACAAAAGTATCACCTGAAAAAATATCGTTTCCATTTTTATCAATCAAAATTCCAAAACCAAAAACTCCCGAACCTTGCGAATACGAAGCACTTTTGTAAGTATCGTCTCCGTTTTCATCAACCAAAAAACTTGCTCCGAAAAAACCACAGGCAAGGTTAAAAGTGTTTGTTTCGTAAAAATCATTTCCGCTCAAATCAAAAATCTTTGTGTTGGAAAAATTGTTGGTTTTGCTTCCAAAACTTGAAAGCCTGTAAACATCAGAACCGTTACAATCTAAAATTAAAAAATAATTTCCTTTAAAAACATCGTTTCCCTTTGTTCCAAAAGCAATTTTGCCGAAGTTTGTCTCAAGCTCTAAAATTTTGTTTGGTGAAAAATTGCTTGCTTTGTAAACTTTTACAAGATTTTCAAAAACAGAAAACTGAAACTTGTAAGCCTCAAACAAAATGCTTAAATCTATTTTCGGGACAAGTTCAAAGTAACGTTTTGAACTTTCGTAGGACTTGTACTCGTTTTCCCGTGAGGTAAAAACATCAAGTTTTTCCTCGTTTTCAGCGTGTTTCAGGAGTTCCTGCGTTTCCTCAAAAATAAATTTTTGTTCGTCTTCCGTGAATTGTGAAAGGCTTTCTTTCACGGTTTGTTGGATAAAATTTTCAGTTTGAAGCAGTTTTTCAAGTTCATTTTTAAGCTTTTGAGGAAGTTGTGAATTGTTAATTTGTTGTTTTTGTGAAATTTTCGGAAGCCTTGAAGACTGAACGTCAAGCAAGTTTGAGACAAGGCTTAAAAAATCTGCGGTGCTGAGTTCAAAGCCTTTTTTAGCAATTGAATCCGTTACGTTAAAGGTTGAAAGCGGGTTTTCAAAAAGATTTTTTATAAGTTTCAGGCGAAAAGAATCCTCTTTCACAAAAGTATGAAGCATTGAAAAATCAGATTTTTCCATTTTCAGAACGGTTAAGGCAGAATCAACGTGAGTGTAAATTTTTTCTAAGGGGTCAGCTTTTGCAAGAATTGAAACAAGAACAAAACACAAGGTCAAAAGATAGTTTTTCACTTTTAGTTTTCCTTTTTGGGTAGTTTTAAGATTTCAGGAGTAAAAACTAAAAGTTTTTTAAGTAAGAAACAAGTTTAATTAAAACAAACCATCAAGATTTTTTTTGGTTCTGATTGTTTAAAGCAAAGTTAAAGTTTTACTGCCAGACTTTTCAGTTGTAAAAAATTTTTAAAGATTTTTTTAGAGTGTTTATCAGTTAAATTTAAGCCTGAAAATTTATGGGTAAAGTAAAAATGAACGCAGAAATTATCACAATTGGAAACGAGATTTTAAGCGGACTTGTTGTTGACACAAACTCTGCTTTTTTAGGGAAAGAACTTGCAAAGATTGGGATTCAGGTTGATTTTCGCACTTCAATTGCTGATTCTGAGGAACACATTATTTTTTCAATCAACCAGGCAATCAAACGAGCAAAAATTGTAATTATCACTGGCGGGCTTGGACCAACTCACGATGACATCACAAAAAAAACACTTGTTGAGTTTTTTAAAACTGAACTTGTTCAAGACAAGAAAGCCTTGGAAATGGTTTTAGCAAGGTTTCAGAAGTTTGGTTACGCAAAAATGCCTGAAAGCAATTACGAACAAGCCCTCGTTCCAAAATCTGCAAAAATAATTTACAACGAAGTTGGAACAGCTCAGGGAAGCCATTTTACGGAAGGTGAAACGGAAATTTTTTCAGTTCCCGGAGTCCCTTCAGAAATGAAATGGATGTTTGAAAATTACATTAAAAACTTCTTGAAAACCAAAGTAAAAGGTGTTTTGCTTTACAAAACTTTGCGAAGTTGCGGAATTGGTGAAAGCTCACTTTGGGAAAAAATTGGCAAGGCGGAAGAAATTTTTGCAGGAATTGAAGTTGCTTCGTTACCACATTTTTTTGGTGTTGACTTGCGTTTCAAAATCAAAGCTAAAACTCAGGAAGAAGCCGAAAAAATATTTGCAAAAGCAGAAAAAATTGTGATGGAAAAAGTTGGTGCTTCAATTTTTGCAAAAGATGAAGAGAGTTTGCAAGAAGTCGTTGTTAGTTTGTTGAAAACCAAAAACCAAAAATTAGCGACTGCAGAATCTTGCACCGGAGGTTTAATTTCAAACTTAATTACAAACGTTTCAGGAAGTTCAGAAGTGTTTTTTGGTGGAGTTAGTGTTTACAGCAACGAAGCCAAACAAAAAATTCTTGGTGTAAAAGGCGAGACCTTAGAGGTTTTTGGAGCAGTTAGCGAACAAACTGTTAAAGAAATGGCAAAAGGTGTTTTAGAACTTTCAGGAGCAGATTTTTCTGTTGCAGTTACAGGAATCGCAGGTCCGAAAGGTGGAACTAAAGAAAAACCCGTTGGAACAACCTGGATTGGGATTTCAACAAAAACGGAGGTTTTTGCGAAAAAATTTATTTTTGCTTACGACCGTCTTGGTAACAAAGAACGTGCTTCAAACACTGCTTTAAGGCTTTTGTGGGAAAAACTTGTGAGTGAAAATGAAATTTAAAATTTTGTTTTTAATGTTTTTGTGTTCTTGCCAAAAAATGGAAGAACCTTTTTCCAAGATTGATGTTGGTGAAAAACCCGACCAAAAAATTTGGAAAGCAGAAATTTCCGTTTTTGATAAAAACGAGTTGCGGACAAAAGTTTTGGCTTCGGAACTGCTAAGACTTGAAGAATCGGACAAAGTTCTTGCAAACGGTGGGATACAAATTGATATTTTTGAGCAAGGCAAACACACAACAACAATCAACGCAGATTCGGGAGAAGTTTCTAACAGAACAAAAGACATAAATGCCTTTGGAAACGTTGCCGTTGAGTCGGATTCCGGAGTAACAGTTTTGACACAAGAAATTCATTGGCAATTTTCGAGAAAAAGGATTTTTACAAACCTGAATGTTACTGTAATTACAAAGTACGACACACTTTACGGAACAGGTTTTGAGAGCGATTCCAAGCTTGAAAATTGGACGATTTTAAATCCGTTTGGTGTTTCAAGCCGAAAAATTGACAGAAAAAATCTGTGATTAAACACGGAAAAAGGAAAAATGAAGTTTATTTTTTTGCTTAGTTTTGTTTTTTGCAAAGTTTTGTTTGCACAAAATGACTTAATTTATCTTGAACACGCGGACACACTTAAAAGTGTTACGAGTTTTGGAATTACTGAAAAAATTTTGGTTGGAAACATTTCAATTGTTCAGGAGAATTCTTCGATTCTTTCGGATTTTGCAAAGTACAACGAAAAAACGGGAATTGCGAGTTCCTGGGGAAACGTAAAAATTATTGATTCAACCAAAACACTTTTTTGCGACAGCCTTGTTTACTCAAAAAATACAGGAGTTTACGAATGCCGCAGAAACGTTGTTTACGAGGACAAAAACTATAATCTTGTCTCTCCGAACATTGATTATTTTAGCAAGGAAAAATCTTTCAAAGCCTATAATTTTGCCACTTTAAGAGATAAAAACACAAAAATTTTTGCGAGGGAAATTTTCCATTCTGATTTACTGAAACGTGCAACAGCAAAGGGAAACGTCAGCGTTTACAACGATTCAAGCAAAGTTAGTTTGAATTGTAACAACCTTGTTTACCAACTTGACACAAAAATTATTATTGCTTTAGAAAATCCTGTTCTCATCAAACTTGACTCACTCAGAAAAGAAACGGTACGAATTACGAGCAAAAAAATGGAGGCTTTTATTGATTCAAACTATGTTTTGATTACAGACAGCGTGTTAATCAAAAGCCAGGAATTTGAAGCAATTTGTGATTCAGCTTTTTATTACACAAAAAAGAAGAAGATTTTTTTGCTTGTGAACCCAAAAATAAAACAAAAAGAAAATTACCTTGAAGGTCAAAGAATTGAGCTAACGCTTCAAAGCAACGAAAAATTAGACACTGTTTTTGTTTCAGGAAAAGCACTTGCAAAGTCCTTTTCAGAAAAAGCAGGGAAGGAAAATCTGATGCGTGGAAAAGAAATTACGATGACTTTTGTTGACGGAAACACAAACCAGGCACTCATAAACCAAAATGCGGAAAGTATTTATTATTTTGAGGATAAAACAGGAGCGAACAAGATTTCAGGAAGTTTTATCAAGCTGAGTTTTGATAAAAAAAAGGTTGTTGACATTGAAGTCCGGACAGGTTCGCAAGGAACTTACTTCCCAAAAAAATTTCAGGAAAAAATCAAGTTAGAAACACACTAAACAAAGTTCTGAAAAACTTTCACGTTTTTTGTTGCTTAAAGTGGCTTTTTCTTTTTTATCTTTACAAAAGGGATTAGTAAATTGGTTTTTTGTAAATGGAAAAAATAACTCTTAGTTCGGATTGTTTGATAAAAAAGTATGGTAAAAGAACCGTTGTTTCAGAAGTTTCAATTAAGTTGGAAGAAGGCGAAATTGTTGGGCTTCTTGGACCGAACGGAGCAGGAAAAACAACAACTTTTTACATGATTACTGGATTAATCAAGCCGAACAAAGGTAAAGTCTTTCTTGAAACGAAAGAGATTACAAAACTTCCAATGTACAAAAGAGCGAGATTAGGAATTGGTTACTTGCCTCAGGAGGCTTCAATTTTCAGGAAGATGAGTGTTGAAAATAACTTGATGGCAATTGCTCAAACGACAAAACTTTCAAATTCAGAACGCAAAGAGAGAGTTAATTTGCTTTTGGAAGAGTTGAACATCACTCACATTCGTAAAAGTTTAGGTTACAATCTTTCCGGAGGGGAAAGAAGGCGAACTGAAATTGCAAGAGCTTTGATTACTAACCCAAAATTTATTTTGTTAGACGAACCGTTTGCAGGAGTTGACCCAATTGCTGTTGAAGACATTCAATCAATAGTTAAACAACTTAAAAAAAAAGGAATTGGAGTTTTGATTACAGACCACAATGTTCACGAAACGCTTTCAATTACGGACCGGGCTTACTTGCTTTTTGAAGGAAAGGTTTTGATGAGTGGAACTGCTGACGAGCTTGCAAACGACCCAAACGCAAGAAAACTTTACCTTGGCTCAAATTTTAAACTTGAAAGATAGAAAAGGAAGAAAATAAAAATGTTAGGACTTTACCAACGGCTCTCGATGAATCAAACGCTTGCTCCACAACAAGTAATGCTTTCTACAATTTTACAATTGCAAGTTTTAAGTTTGGAACAAAGAATTAACACTGAACTTGAAATGAACCCTCTTTTAGAAGAAGAGGAAGAGGAAATTCGTGAAATTCCCGAAGAAGATTTACAAGAAAAAGAAGAAAAAGAAATAGACGATGACGCAGAAATTGATTGGGAAAAACTCGGAAATGATGACGATGATTACGTTCCGCCACGACTTGGAAAAGATAAAAACATTGAGGAATTTGACAGACCGGAACCTGCAAAAGTTACACTCGCACAACACTTGCTTGAACAATTTTACCTGCTAACCCTGACTCAGGAGCAAATCACAATCGGCGAATTTATCATTAACAGCCTTGACGACACAGGTTATTTTACGCTTCCGTTTGAAGTTCTTGTGGATAAACTCAATGTTCATTTTGAAAGCATTGAGGAAACGCTAAAACTTGTCCAGTCGCTCGAACCAAAAGGAATTGCTGCAAGAAACTTACAGGAATGTCTGCTAATTCAAGTCAAAAAAAGTGAAATTAAACTCAATCCAAACTGTGCCGAAATTCTTGAAAACTATTTTGATGATTTTAAAAACAGGCGTTTAGAGAAAATTGCCAAAGATTTAGATGCTCCGCTTGAAGTGATTTTAGATGCAGTTGAGCAGATTAAAAAGCTGAACCCAAAACCAGGTGAAGGCGAATTTGAATCAAAATTTAATTACATTGTTCCCGATTTTCTTGTGGAAGCAAAAGACGGTGATTTTTTGATTACAATCAATGATTACAACATTCCTGCCCTGAAAATTTCGCCAACTTACGAAAAAATGTACCACGACAAGAAAAAAGTTGATAAAAAAACACGTGAATACATCAAAGAACGAATGGAAAAAGCAAAATGGTTCATTGCTTGCATTTATGAAAGAAAACGAACGATGACCCGCGTAATGGCTGCAATAATTAACAGACAACGGATATTTTTTGAAAAAGGCGACCCGGATTTAATCCAGCCGATGAGACTAAAAGATGTAGCCGAAGACATTGAAATGGACATTTCCACAATCAGTCGTTCTACAAGCGGAAAGTACGTTCAAACCGATTTCGGGACTTTTGAACTGAAGTATTTTTTTGGTGAAGGGCTTGAAACTGAAGACGGAGAAAACATTTCCACACGAAAAATCAAGTCAAGAATTGCAGAAATGATTGGAAAAGAAAACAAATCAAAACCACTAAGCGATGACGTGATTTCCAAAAAACTTAAAGCAGAAGGTTACAACGTTGCAAGAAGAACCGTGAACAAGTACCGTGAACAGCTAAACATTTCCGTTGCGAGGCTAAGAAAAGAATTTTGAACCAACTAAAAGAAAAGCTTAAAATTCTAAGCTATCCAATGCTTTACACTTTTGCTTTAGTGATGGCAGTTTTGCCTGTTTCTCCCGAACCACACATTTGGGAAAAATGGAAAATGCTCCAAAATGGAACTTTAACCAAACCACTTGATATTTTTGATGTTTTTTGGCACTTGCTGCCGACTTTTATTTTGCTTCTGAAACTCTTTCTTTCAAAACGCTGACAAACACAAAAAATAAAAGTTCACAAAGCACTTCAAACCTACGAAAAAACCTTTCTAAATGGAGAAACTGAAGTAATTTTAAGCCCTGAATCGGAGTTTTTAAAAATCATGAAACGCGGTGCAAAGTAGAAAATAATTTTTCACACTGAGAGCCTCACTTAGAGTGGGAATCTCAGTTTTTTTTACCTCAAGAGAACCATCTTTTTCGTTTCCGAAAGCCCGAAACCAGAAAAATGCTTGAAAATGCCGCAGAATCCCACACGTCAGGTGCACGCTTTGTTAGGTTGAAACATTAACGCTGTGGTTAGGGCAGTTTTACGCTTAAGCCTGAATTAGGACCCGACGGTAATCCTAATGCAGTGTCAATTCCTTGATGAGCGCGGAGGTCGTTGAGCAATGACTGAGCATTGATGCGTGCTCCTATTTTGGCTTGCGATTCAGGGCGAGGATTGGAGACTTGTTTGGCTCGGTAGACTACGAGTTCGGCAATACCTTCGTCAAGTGCTCGTTTGCAAAGCCCACGAATATAAAACCTGTTGAACTCACCTTCAGCCAACATTTCATTGGCATTGCAAGGAACTTTTGCATTGGTGAAGCCACTCTTAGTTTTACGCTGTTCCGTCGCATTTAACCTGCCGTTCTGTTGGAGTTGATTTGCAAGCCACTCATCATCGTGACTTTCTACTGCCTGCTTAAGAATCGAAGAATAGTCATTATGACCATTGCTGCTGAGGCGCGAACTCATAAATAATCGCTGTGGACTGGCAATATCAGACTCTATTTCTTCTAACATGTACTTTCTGGTTTGGTCGTCTAGATTTTCAAGTGCGAGTAGCATAATTTTCTCCTTTTAACATTTAACAATTTAAAATTATCTTGTGATTAAGAAACGATTATTCCAAGTTTAATCTTACTCTCTCCAAAATATGTGATTAGAATCACATATTGCAAATTTATTTTTAAACTGATAAACTTTCTTAGCGCTGCGCAAAAAAATTACGTTAATCCTAAAATCCCAAAAATCCGTGTTCAGACAAACAATGTGAAATTAGACTTCGCTCAATGACCGCAGGATTACTACCAAAGTGTAAATGAAAATTTTATTTTTTATTATTGAAGTTTTAATTTACTATTTCATTTGGATAAATTTTAAAAGCTACTCGTTCATTAGTAATCTTGCTAATAATATAAACAATGAAAGGCTTGTTTATTGATGTCTTAATAAAAAATACATCAACCCCAGCCCATAAAGAACTTTGTGAATTCAATCTATCAGGTAAGTTGTATTCTCCATTTTTTCTCATAATTTCATTTCCATTTAAATCCTTTACAACGTAAAGCCAATTTTCGGGATTAGCCGCTGGAATTGTAAAGCCTGTTGTTTGGACTAAAATTCTACCACCCTTCCCAACAGCATCTTGTGTTTTTTTAATTTGCTCAATGGTTTGAAGTTGAATTTGCCCTTCTTTAGAAATTTCTTCCATTAAAACTTGATGAGAAGTGTATTTTAAATGACAAACTGCCCCTTGTTCCACAACTTCAATTGTAGAGCCATTTGTAATTGACTTGTTACCGATTTTAGGGACTCCCCAAGAGCAAGAAATAAAAAATAAAATTAAAAAAATTAGAATTAGTTTCATTTTAAAATTACTCTAAAAAAAGATAAAGTTGGCATTTCAATTCTCCCAATTTAACAATTTAAAATTATCTTGTGATTAAGAAACAATTATTCCAAATTTAATCTTACTCTCTCCAAAATATGTGATTAGAATCACATATTGTAAATTTATTTTTAAACCAATAAACTTTCTTAGCGCTGCACAAAAAAAATCCATTTCTCTAAAAATCAAATTTTCCAACTCGTAAGTTATACAAACCAATTTTACAAAATTCAGAAAGTGTTTTTTGGATTAAAGCTAAGAACTAGGGATTGTTTTTGTAAAAAAATCCTACTTCATCAAAACCATCTTTTTCGTTTCCGAAAGCCCATTCCTTGTTTCAAGTTTGTAAAAATAAACTCCGCTTGAAACAGTTTTACCTGAAAAATCCGTTCCGTTCCAAACGACTGAACCACTCTTTTTTGAAAGTAAAAACTCAAAAACAGTTTCACCGAGAACGTTT
>JADZEA010000178.1 GCA_020850775.1 bacterium | reverse complement strand
TCTTGTTCCTGGAACTGCTACTTTAGGTACTACCCGTTTACGTGCCAGAATGGTTTACACAGGAACTCTTTCTCCTTGCGGAACTTCAAGTTACGGCGAAGTTGAGGATTACCTTGTAACAATAATTACCCCACCAGCTGAAGATGTTGCCGTTACTTCTACAACAATCAGTTCAACTCCTCATTGTGAAGGAACTCCAATTAGCTTTGATGTTACAGTTTTTAATTACGGCTCAAGCGATGCTGACGGCGAAGTTGACCTTGATGTTGACGGTGATAATATTGCTGATTTAAACGATAGTTTTTCAGCTTTAGCTCCTTTGACTTCAACAGTTATTACTTTTAACACAACTTCACCAATTGGTGCTGGTCCTTACACCGCTCATTCTATTGTAACTTTAACAAGTGGAGTTGATGGAAATCCTTCAAACGATAATGGTTCAGTTGCTTACTCTCACTTACCGGCTCACGATGTTGCTTTGACTTCTTCAACTTTTTCTCCTGCTGGTTTGACAACAGGTGTTCCTGCAACTTTGAACATTCTTCTTACAAATTCTGGTTGCAACATTGCTTCAGGAGATTTGGTAGTTGACTGGTTCAACGACGGAACAGACATCTCAAACCTTACTTTCGGACCTATCGCAATTGGCGGAACCGAACTTGTAGCTGTTCCTTACGCTGGTTGGTCTTCAACCGGAAGCTACACACTTGCAATTACAACAACTTTGACAAGCGGAACAGACGTAGATCCTGCTAACAACAACGGAACAAAGGCTTACGCTGTAACTCCTACTTCCGGCGGACCGGATGCTTTTGGTTACACCTGGAATATTAATCCTGGTTGTACTGCAACTGACATCACTGCAATCGGAACTTTAGTGATGAACGCTTCATCAACTCTTACTTCCGGTACGATAGACGATGGCTACGTAACAGTTGATTTTTCTGCAACAGGATTTTCTTTCCCATTTTACGGAACAAGCTACACAACAATGCACGTTTCCACAAATGGGTTAATTGCTTTTGGTGCAGGACAAACTGCTTGGACAAACGCTACAATCCCGGATGCTGCGGCTCCAAATAATTTTATCGCTGTACTTTGGGATGATTTGGAAATTGAAGCTACACTTAGTTCAGCAATTTACTGGTACTACGATGCTGTTAACAACAAAATCATCATTCAGTACGATAACGTTCCGCATTTGAGTGCTCCGGTTCCTCAGGATTTGCAAGTTACTTTGTATGCAAACGGAGGTGTTGACATTTTGTGGGTGGATGTGGATGAAACTTATTCAGTTAATAATGTAACAGTTGGTCTTGAAGACGGAACCGGTGCGGTTGGTCTTCTTTACAACTTCAATTCATCTGGTAATGCAACAATGGGACCTGTTTCAGACGGAGTTTGTGTGTCTTTTGCTCTTCCATCTTGTACAAATCCTCCGGTTGGCGGAACTGCTGTTTCTACAGCTTCAACAGTTTGCTCAAGTTCTTCTTCTTTCACGCTTTCTTTGACGGGAAGTTCGGTTGGTACAGGTTTGACTTACCAATGGCAAACTTCTCCTGACGACGTAACCTGGACAGACGTTAGCGGTGCTACAAACAGTACTTACATTGCAACTCAATCAGCTACAACTTACTACCGTTGTAACGTAACTTGTACAGCAACAACTGCTTCTTCAAGTGTTCAGGTAACAATGGGAACTCCAACTGGTGGAACAGCTGCTTCCACAGCTTCAACCGTTTGTTCAGGCAGTGATTCTTTTACACTTTCATTAACAGGCACTTCAACAGCTCCCGGACAAACTTACCAATGGCAATCTTCTCCTGACAACTCAGTTTGGTCTGACATTTCAGGTGCTACAAGCGATACTTACGTCGCAACTCAGTCAGCGATGACTTACTACCGTTGTAACGTAATTTGCGGTGCTACTGCTCCTTCTTCAAGTGTTCAGGTAACAATGGGTTCTCCAATTGGTGGAACAACAGCGGCTTCAATCAATCCTGTTTGCCCTAACACAAACTTTACACTTTCACTGACAGGTGCTTCAACAGGTCCCGGACAAACTTACCAATGGCAATCTTCTCCTGACAACACAGCGTGGACAGACATCACAGGTGCTACAAGCGATACTTACGTAGCTCAACAAACAACAGCAACTTACTACCGTTGTAACGTAACTTGTGGAACAACAGTTGCTTCTGCAAGCATTTACGAAACGATGGAAACAATTGCTTCTAACTGTTACTGCACACCAACTTACACATACCTTTGTTCTTCAGGTGATTTTATCAATAATTTCACTTTGGAAACAATCAGCAATTTAGCAAGTGGCTGTAACGGAAATGCAGACAACTACATCCTTTACCCATCAGGAACTTACACTGCAACTCTTACTCCTGGAAACTCTTACCCGATTTCAATGCAGTCAGGTTCTTGGGGACAAGGTTTTGGAGTTTGGATTGATTTCAACCAAAACGGCAGCTTTGAAGATTCTGGTGAACTTGTTTACGCAAGCCCAACTTCAGGAACAGGTCTTTACTCAGGAACAATCGCAATTCCAGGAACTGCAACAGCAGGACAAACAAGAATGAGAGTTCGTTGTAAATACGCCGGAACAATCGTTTTGACAGAATCTTGCTCTAACTTCAGCTACGGCGAAACCGAAGACTATTTTGTAACAATCGGTTCTGCTTGTCCAACTCCACAAGACCCTGTAGCAATTTCAAGCGTACAACAAAGTGGAAGCGACGTTGTTTTAATCTGGAACGCTTCAACTGGTGCAACAAGTTACAAAGTTTATTGGGATACAGTTCCTGGTGGAACAACATACTCAATGGATGTTGGTAATGTTTTGACCTGGACGGATGTTGGCGCAGCTTCTTTAGCTAACCGTTTCTACACAGTTACTGCAAATTGTTCAGTCGCTCCGGTTGCTTCTCCAAGTGGAAAAGGAACAGCGAGTGTTTCTGCAACAACAAACAATGGAAAGCTCACAAAAGCTCAAATCCAGGCATTAATTGACGAAGTAAACAGCAAAAACATCACAAGAGAACAAAAAGAAGCAAGAATTAAAGCTATTTTAGAAAATAACTAAAATTCTTAGACTTTAGTCTTTTTTAAGCCGTTGACCTAAAAAATCAACGGCTTTTTTTTGTGTTAAACCTTTGCAATCAAAAACAAAATCCGCTTTCAGGTAAGTTGGCTGGCGTTTTTCAAAAAGTTCTTCACAAAATTTTTTCCCGTTTTTCACGAGTGGCCGGTTGGTCTTTTCAATCCTTTGCCACAAAGTTTCAAAATCATTTTTCAGGTAAACTAGAACTCCGTTTTTACGGACAAGTTCAAAATTGAAAATCAAAGTTCCTCCGCCTAAAGCAAAGACGGAATTTTCAGGCATGTTTTTCAGCAGATTTTCCAAAACCAGTGTTTCAAGCTCTCTGAAGCCTTTTTCACCGAGTTTTTCAAAAATTTCGTGGATTGTCAGGCTTGTTTTTTCTGTGATTTTTTCGTCAAGGTCTAAAAAGTTAAAGTTAAGTTTTTTGGCGAGCAGCTTCCCGATTTCTGTTTTTCCACAGCCCATAAAACCACAAAGGAAAATCATTTTCAGAACCTGTGAATTTGTCTTAGTGCTTCGTAGAGAACAATTGAAAC
>JADZEA010000177.1 GCA_020850775.1 bacterium | reverse complement strand
CCGCCAAACAAAGCAAGCGAAATTTCTCCAACTTCAACTTTTCTACCGTTTAAAGCTGTTTCAATTTCCGGAACCAGAATCGCCCTGATTTTCTCCGGTGGAAACATAATTTTTACGGCAACAACGATTGAAACAACAACAAGAACAAAAATTGCGGAAAGAATCAGCAGTATTTTTTTCATTTTTAACTCCAAAAATTTTGTTTAAAGATAACCAATTTTAAGGCTTGGATTAAACAAAAAAGGCAACCGTAAAAATTACAGTTGCCTTTTAAATTAAGGTTAAAATGAAAATCGTTTTTTTTACTTGAGCAAGACCATTTTTCGTGTTTGGTTGAAGTGTTCAGTCTTGATTGTGTAGAAATAAATTCCTGAAGCTACAGGATTTCCAAAAGTATCTTTTGCGTCCCAAACAACATTGTAAGAGCCGGAAGGTTGAGCTTCTTTAACTAAAGTTTTTACTTCTTGTCCAAGTGTGTTGTACACCGTTAGTTCAACTTGTTCAGCATTTTTCAGGTTGTAACTAATTGCAGTTGTTGGATTGAACGGGTTTGGATAATTTTGTTCAAGCGAGTAAGAATTCAGGATGTTATTATTTTCTGCAACGTCTGTTAAAATATTTACTGTAAACACAAACTTACGAACTGTTACACTGTTTGAAGATGTTTGGTAAGAGTAAGAGGATTGAGTTTTTAGGTCAACAACAGTGTTTGTAGTAAGGTCAGTCATCGTGATTGTTGCGATTTCGTTTGGTAAATCAGCGATGTTTGGCCAAGTCAAAGTAAAAGTTTCGTTAGGATTGTTGTAAGAATAAACTTCAAAATCCCAAACTTTTGTTGAGCCGTTGTAAGGCGCTTTGAATTCGTAGGTGTAGTTTCCAGCTTGATTTTGCCAGTAAGAAGGTAGAGTTGGGTCGTTGTGTCTGAAAAATCCCAAAACAAAATTTTGTTTTGGTGGTGCGTAATCAATTGCGTCAAAACCATCAAAGCCATCGTTTGCAAGTGGAGTAACACCAATTGCATTGTAAGAATCTCTAATCGTTTCTGTAGGGTCAGCGATGCTGATTTGTAAGAACCAGTCGTTAACGGAGTTAACTTTGTCAGAGATTTTTTTGGGAGAAGGTGAAGGAGCAGCGTTTAGCGGAAGTGCAGGAATTGAAAGGCTGCAAGCAACTGTTGAATCAAAAACGCAGAACCAAAAACCCTGGCATTTTTCAATTTCACCGCCGTAGTTTGCACTGATTGGGACGTACTCAAATCCGTTCCAGATGTTTGCGTAGTTTCCGACTAATCCAAGACCAGCGGCAGCAGCGATTGTGTAAGTTGAAGAGCCACAAGTGATTGAAGAATTTGCCCAGTCAATTGAGTAGAGGAATGGATTAGCAAGTTGGTTTAGTCCGTTGTTTCCATTTTCAGGACCTTGAAGTGGAATCACGTAAGGTTGAGACTGGTCAACTTCGCTTCCGTCAATTTCAACGCAGGCATTGTTTTCATAAGTTTGATAAACCCAGTAACCGAGTCCGGGAACAACGTCAGGTGGGTCGCCAAGTTCAACAGCACCACTTTCAAGTTCATTGTAACGTAAGTAAGTGTTTAGCGGAACGTCCCAGCGTGAAACTCTCCAGGTAGTTCCTGCACCACCAATTCCACCAAAAGCATCACCAAAAACAGCACCAACATCAGGGTCAACGGGAATGATTGGGCTTCCAACAAGAGTGTAAGTGCTTAAAGGAATGCTGCAAATTTTAGCGGGAAGACATTCTTTAGGAATTGCACCGGCAGCAAAAGTCAGCCAGTTATCGTTCCAGTTAGAAACCATTGTGTTGATTGCTTTGTCTGAAGTTATCGTGATGTAAGGTCTGTTTCCACCGGTATTGATTAGCGTGTAGGTTGCTACGTCAATGTTTAAGTCGTAAAGTTCGTTTGCATCAAGGTTAATTGTTGTGTTGATGATTGTTCCGTTTGTGTCTGTGTCTTTAATTGTAACAGTTGTGTTGTTGTATCCGGCGGTGATGTAAGCGTGAACACGGTTTCCTGAAAACATTGTGCTTTGGTTTGCAGGGTAAGGTAAGAAAGCTACGAACTCGGTTCCGGAAGTGATTCCTGAAGGTGAAGTGATGAAAGAAGCCTCGTCAGAAGTTCCAAATCCACCTGTTTCAAGCCAGGAAGCAATGTAAGTTGCAACTTCGCCGCTTGAAACAATGATTCTGAAAAGTTTGTAAATTGAGCCGGTTCCGACGTAGTCGTAGTGGCTGTAGCTTCCTAAAGTGTAGCTTGAAACCAAAGGAACCCAGGCACTTGTTCCGGTGTTCCAACCGCTAAGAGTAAAAGTTGCGGGATTTGAGTAAGTAGTAACTTTAGCTTCTCTTTCGTTGTCTGGCCCTGGAATGTAAAAATAAAAAGTATCGCCGACAGCAAGTCCGTCAGCATCTTTTACGAAAGAAGCACCATCTCTGCCTCTTCCGTTTGTTCTTAAAGCACCAAACATTGCAGAGGCAGGTTTATCACAGTGGATGTGGTAAGTGTGTCCGCCTTCTAAGTAGCCTAAACTGTTTCCGACGCCGTTTCTGATAAAAAAATCTTCTCCTGCATCAAGCGAAAGAGTAGTTTTAAGTGTTCCGGGCAGGCTTACGGTTGTTTTTCCTGAAGTTGTTTTTGCAGTTGAAGTGATGTCGTTTACAGTTACGGTTGTGCCATCGTGGTAGCCAAAAACATCAATTCCAAAGT
>JADZEA010000176.1 GCA_020850775.1 bacterium | reverse complement strand
TCGTAAAACTTCTTTTTCACATCACACACGAAGGGAACATAATTTTTTGTGCAAACGATTCAACAGGCAATTTGTTCAGCACTCCGATGGATATTGAAAACAGTGTAGATTCTACATTTTGGGTGCGTGCAGGCAATAAAGTTATGCGGTTTGATTACAACTTTAATCCTGTTTTAGCTGCACCAATCACTGTCGGTTCTGTGCCTAATTCTTATAGTTATGAACAAATGACAACTGATGGCGCAGGTGGATTTTACAATGTTTATCCAGATACAAACAAACTTATTCTTCAGCACGTGAGTAAAAACGGACTTTTTGATGAAGTTCTGAGCGACAAAGAACCCGTAAACAAACCACAAACTTATGACTTGCTGGAAATCTATCCGAACCCGTTCAATCCGACAACCAAAATAGTTTACGAAAACAAAAGTTCCGGCAAATCAAAAATCACGGTTTACAACACGCTTGGTCAAAAAATCAGAAGCTGGAACCTGAACAAAAACAAGGGCGAAATCGTTTGGAACGGAACAGACACAAACGGGAAACAAGTCGCAAGCGGAGTTTACTTGGTAAACTTGGTTACCAAAAACAACACAACCACCAAAAAAATCACGCTGCTGAAATAAATTTTTGCAGAAACCTGATGATAAAATTAAACCTTCAAAACTCAAAATCTTGAGGGTTTTTTGGTTTTAGCGAGAAGCTGAAAAACAAAATTTTAATGTTTTGAGGCTGATTTTATTCTGTAAAACTCTCCTTTTTTTAGTTATTTTCAGGAAAACTTAAAAAGGAAAGGAAAAAAATGGATTTTCCACAAGGTTGGGAACAAAAAGGGAAAATAATTTCCAAAGAATTCAAGTTAGCAACTTACCAAAAAGCGTTGAATTTTGTGCTTGCTGTTGGTTCAATCGCTGAAGAACTAAATCACCACCCTGATATTTTAATTAATTACAAAAACGTAACAGTTAATTGTTGGACACACACAACAAACAACGTTAGCGAAAAAGATGTTGAACTTGCTGAAGAAATTAACGGAATTTTTATTTTTTGGGAAGAACTCGCAAAAGCTACAAACTTACGACCTTCAATCGCTTTGGCAAACGAATGGGTTTTTGCTTTCGAACGCTTTACAAATTCGCTTGAAAAACTGGCTTTAAAGTTGCAAACTCAAACTTTCGCTGTTGAGGTAGAACAAATTGTCAGACACACGATTTTAGCAGTTTTGGAAGACGAGAAATGGATAAACAAAGTATTGAAAAAGGATTTTTCCTTCAGTTTGACGAAAAAAGAAGTTTTAGATTTTAAGACTTCAGATGATTTTAAAGCAGGTTTTTTGGTTGTTACAAAAGAAATTAAACAGTTTTTTACAACACTTCCTGAAAGTGAAATTTACACTCAATTTTTTAGTGATTGGGGACAGTTTTACACAGTTGAGCAAATGTTTGAACACGCAATTGTTCACGTTGACAGGCACAGAAGACAAATTGACAATTTGATAAAATAAGTAAAAGGAAAGGAAAAAATGCTTAATTCAGAAGCTAATCTTAACGAAGAAAAAAAAGAAGAAACCCACCAGGAACACTCAAAAAAGAAAAAAAACATTTTTGACAGCTTTAGTAAAGACGAAAAATTACTCAAAGAAATTGAAGAACAAAAAAAGGAAATTGAAAACTTAAATCTTCAGGTTTTGGATTTAAACGACAAACTTACACGGAAAGTGGCGGAATTTGATAATTTCAGAAAACGCAGGGAAAAAGAATTTATTGATTTGATTTCTAACGCAAACGAAAAATTAATCGCTTCACTTTTACCTGTGATTGATGATTTTGAACGAACTTTAAAAGCATCTGACAAAACAAAAGATTTTGATATTTTTCTTGAAGGTGTTAATTTAGTAAAGAATAAATTTACTAAAATCTTAGAAAATCAAGGTTTAAAGACCTTAGAGGCGGTTGGCAAACCTTTTAACACGGAAGAACACGACGCGATGCTTGAGATGGAAAAGGAAGACACTCCAAAAGGAATTGTTCTTGAGGAGTACGAGAAAGGTTACCTTTTAAACGATAAATTAATTCGCCACGCAAAAGTCATTGTTAGCAAGTAAGGAAAAATAAAAATGGCATCAAACACAGATTACTACGAAATTTTAGGTGTTAGCAAAAATGCTTCAGCTGACGAAATTAAAAAAGCCTATCGCCAAATGGCTTTAAAATATCATCCTGATAAAAATCCAAACAATCCTCAGGCAGAAGAACAATTTAAAGAAGCTGCAGAAGCCTACTCAGTTCTTAGTGATGAAAATAAAAAAGCACAGTACGACAAATTTGGAAAAGCCGGAGTCAGAGGTGCAAGCGGAGGTTTTCAGGGTGGATTTTCAAACGAAGATATTTTCAGTGCTTTTGGAGATATTTTTGCGGGAAGCGGGTTTGAAAGTTTCTTTGGTGGAAGTTCCCGTTCAAGAGGAGGACAAAGAGTTAACCGCGGAACAGATTTACAACTTAAATTAAAACTTACACTTGAAGAAATTGCTACAGGCTCTGAAAAAACGCTTAAAATAAAAAAATACCAAACTTGCCAAACTTGTAACTCTACGGGTGGAACAGGAGTAAAAACTTGTTCAACTTGCAACGGAACAGGTGAAGTCAGGCAAGTTTCACGTTCAGTTTTTGGTCAGTTTGTAAACATTGCAACTTGTTCAGCTTGTCAGGGTCAGGGAAAAACGATTCAAAATGCTTGTTCAACTTGCAAAGGTGATGGCAGAGTTAGAGCTGAAAGCACTGTAACGGTAAAAATTCCTGCCGGAGCAAGCAACGGAAATTATCTTTCACTAAAAGGACAAGGAAACATTGGTTTACGCGGTGGGCCGGCAGGAGACATTTTGGTTGTGATTGAAGAAGCTGAACACGAAATTTTTACCCGCCACGAAGACGACATCAAAATGGAGAAAAAAATTTCTTTTAGCAAAGCAGCACTTGGCGGAGAAATTACAGTTCCAACGCTTACAGGTTCAGCAAAATTAGAAGTTCCTGCAGGCACACAATCAGGGAAAATTTTGCGAATGCGTGGAAAAGGAATCGCAAATTTAAACGGCAGAAGCATTGGCGACCAACTTATTGAAATTATTATTGAAACTCCAACAGGACTTTCTTCACGTGAAAAGGAACTTTTGGCAGAACTTGAAAGACTAAGACCTAACGAAAATAATTTTTACTCAAAAAGTTCTTCCAGCCAAAAAGACAAAGGTATTTTTGATAAATTTAAAATTTGGGATTAAAATAAAGTGAAATTCCTGAAGAATTTTTTTACTGAAACTGAAAGGCAAGCTGTTTACTTCCTGATTTTTATGGGAAGCATCGGGATTTTTCACACAAAAGTTACAACCTCTTTTAGCCAAACTGAAGAGCCAAAAACAGCAGGTAACACTGTTTTACTTACTCCACAACCAACTGAAGAAATGGCAGAGACTAAAATTGAGGTTGACACACTAAAAAAAATTCAGGAAGTTGCTCAAGGTAAGAAAAAAGATTTTGAAGAAATGAATAATTCTAATAAATTGGACTTGAATTCGGCAACACTTGAACAACTAATGACTTTACCGGGAGTTGGCAAGGTAACTGCTCAAAAAATTCTTGATTACAGGCGTGCAAACGTAAGTTTTAAGAAAATTGAGGATTTATTGGAAGTCAAAGGAATTGGAAAAAAGAAATTAGAAAAGATTGCGAATTTTGTAGAAGTTAAACCTAAGAAATAAATTTTTTGGAGGCAACGTGTCTGACCAAGTTGTAAAAACAGGTGGTTCAATAGTTTTTAAAATTGTTATTTTATTTTTAGTAGCCATTTTAATAGCAGTTGTAACAGTTCCAACAAACATTTGGAACGATGAAAGCGAAAAGAAACAACTTTCAAGAATGCAAATGGATTACCTTTACCAGGCAAGCCAGGCATTTTACAGTTCTGCGGGAACTTACGCAACAAACCAAACAGAATTAAACACATTTTTACGTGATTCACTTCAAGTAAAAAATGTACTTGATTCCGTCCTTGTTACTGAAGATTTTATCAAAACAATTGAAGGTTACCTGACACCAAAATTCATTGAACACCAGGTTAATGCTTCAAACTCAACTTTACCGGGCTACCTTAAAGATTTCATCAAAGACAAAAAGATTGAAACCTTTACCAAAATGGACACAGTCATCAAACACATTCTTCTCAGCTACTCAAATTCAGGAAAAAACCTGACTTGTCCGGTTACTGACAATGAATACATTTTTGAAATTAAAGAAAACCCAAGAAGTTTTACTGTAAAATCACCAATTAATGAACCGATTCAAAAAACTTATTCTTCGTTTCCACTTTTCAGTTATTCTTATGAAAATCCCGGTTACATTGAAGATGGTGAAAAACATAATTGGAAAGATTAGCTTATCAGTTCCAGTCATTAAGAGAAAAAAATGTCTGATAACAATGTTTTAGGAGTTGTATTTTCTGATTCCGAAATTTTTATTTCTGAGATAAATCATAATTTCACGACTCCAACACTAATAAAATTAGGTAAGGCAAGCCTTCCTTATGACTTGGAGGTTGCTACTTTAACTGATAAAAATAAGATTATTGAGTTTTCAAATGCACTTAGAACTACAATTGACGAGTTAGGAATTACAGCAAAAAGATCCATTGCTTCCATTGATTCATCTTTGCTTCTAATCCAAAAAATCCAGATTGATACAAACCTTACGGAAGAAGAATTACTTGAACACATTTTTTGGGAAATTGAACAAATCACAGGTGAAAAAGCACAAAATTATACAATTGATTTTGAAACCTTTGCCCACAAAAAAGCCAATCAACAAACAGTAGTTTTTTTTGCTTTAAGACGCCTTTTTGTCAATTTTTTAACTGAAATTTTTAACAGCGTTCAAATCCCTTTGTTTGCTTTAGACACAGAAATTTTATCGGTTCAAAACATTCTAAAACTAAACTACTCCGCTTCGTTAACATCTTTAAATTTATTAATTAAAGCTGCTGATAATTTTAAACTTTTACTTTTTGCTGAAGATAAATTTTGGGAAATTGCCTTGTACAACCCTCAAAATGCCAACTTAATAAAAGCCATTGAGCAAATGCTTGATGCTTACAGAAATGAAATTTCAACCGAAGAAGTTAAAATTGCCAATATTTTTTATTACGGAAAACCAAGCCTGAAAGAAAAAAAACTTTTTGGAAACACTGCAAATTATTTCAATGCAAACTTGATTGAAATTTTTCCTTCAAAACTTGACGCAACACAGGACAGCAGTTTAATCAAAGAGTTTTTAGAACCTGTTGGTTTAGCTTTGAGGACAAGTTAAAATGAAAAATATCAACCTTTTGGATAAAATCCCATCCTTTAAAAAAATAGAACCTAAACCTTCTGAAAAACTTACTCAAAATATTGAACCTGAAGAAACTCCTAAAATACAAACTCCTGTCGTAGAAGTTTTGAAAGCGATAAATCAGTTAGAGCAAGAAAAACAGTCAGAACAAGAAAAAACTGAAAAAATTATTGAACAAATTCCTGAAGAGAAAGCAGAAAAACCTCTTCCAATAATTAAAGTAATTGAAAAAACAGATAAAGACACAGAAATTGAACCTGAAAAACCTAAGCAACCAGCCAAAAAAACTCAAACAAATGAAATTGAAGAAGAAATTTCTATTTCTGAGTTTCAAGGTTCACGCTTCACTAATTTCTTTGTGTTTTTACTCGTTTTAGCTGCAATTTGTGGAATTGGCTGGTTCATTTACCAAAACTACGACAACCAAAATATCCAAACTCAGGAACCAAAACAAACATTACAAAAAATTGAAGAAAAACCTGTTGAAAAACACGTTGCTTTAGAAGATACTTCCAAACAAATTGATACTTTAGCTACAACCCTGGAAACTCAAAAAGAAATCCCAATTCCTGAACCAAAAATGGTGGTTAAAACAGAACAGGAAAAATCCCACAAAATCGGCAAACTTCCAATTAATCCTGCTGTTCTTGACAACCTGATTTTTTCAAACGGAAAATTATTAGAAAAAAAATTGGTTGGTGAAACTGGCTTTGAGGTCAAAATTTTTATTTTTAAAGCTAAGTTTTTAGAAGATTCCATTAATGAATTTAAAAAAGCTGTTAACCCTTCAAAATTAGATTACCAAATGGAAACAAAACCCGAGATTAAAGACAAAACCTTAGGCTACGTTGTTACTTTGACCGGAGAATTTTGAGAGTAATTTCAGGAATTGCAAAAGGACGAAACCTTCTTGTTCCTAAAAACAATGTTCGCCCTACAACTGACAAAACAAAAGAATTTATTTTTAACTGCTTGAATGACGTTTCTGGTTTTGAGGTTCTTGATATTTTTGCGGGAAGTGGAAATCTTGGAATTGAAGCAATTAGCAGAGGAGCAAATTTTGTAACTTTTGTTGAAATTGCTTTTGCTTCTGTTGAAGTTATCAAAAAAAACCTTGCTTTGGCAAAATTTACAAACAAAGCTAAAGTCATTAAACTTGATTTTTTAAAAGGTTTGAGTTTAATTTCTGAAAATAAAAACACTTTTGATTTGATTTTTGCTGACCCTCCTTACGAAAATTGTTTTGAAAGTGTTTTGCTTGAAAAAATTGATACTTCTAACCTTCTGTCAAACGATGGAATTTTAGTTCTCGAACACTCAAACACAAACTTTCAAACGAACTTAGAAGTGTTAAAAACTAAAAGATTTGGAGAAACCAATGTTACCTTCTTTAGAAAAAAAAATTGCCATTTATCCGGGAACTTTTGACCCAATAACTCACGGACACATTGACGTTATCGCCCGTGCAGTAAAACTTTTCGACGAAGTGATTATCCTTGTTGCTCAAAATATTGCTAAAAATCCAATTTTTGATGCCGAAGAACGAATTGAAATTGTTACTGAAGTTACAAAACACATTTCAAACGTAAGCGTTCAAAAGTTTGATGGTTTGCTTGTTGATTTTGCAAAAAAATACAAAGCTACTGCAATCATTCGCGGGCTTCGTGCTGTTTCTGATTTTGAATTTGAGTTTCAGATGGCACTTTTTAACCGCAAACTTGCACCGGAAATTGTTACAGTTTTTTTGATGCCAAACGAAAAATATACTTATTTAAACTCAACTGTTGTTCGTGAGATTGCAAAATTTGGCGGACAAGTTGACCATTTTGTTCCACCTTTAGTTGAACAAAGGCTGAAGGCAAAATTCAATCAAGGCTCACAAAGTGAAAAAAATTAGCCATTACTTAACTTTTATTTTGGTTGCTTTCCCAATTCTGGTTTTGGTTTTGGGAACGGTTTTGTGGTTTGTTCAACGTTAAATTTTTAGAAGAAAAAATGTTTGAAGGTTCAAAGATTAAAAAACTTGGTATTTTATTTTTACTTAGTTTAGCAACTTATTTTTTACTTTTTTACCTTGTAGAAGGGAAACTTTTTTAAATTTTTTTATGCTTTTAAAGTTTAGTGGAATTTATCAAGGTAGCTTCTAAGAATAAAACTTGCTGCGATTTCATCAACTTGATTTTTATTTTTTCCTACTGGTTTTCCCATTTGACGCATTACTTTATGGCTTTCAATGGTTGTAAGTCTTTCATCTTGCATTGAAACAGGAATTGGGATTTTAGCTTTTAATTCCTCAACAAATTTCAAAACTTCTTCAGTTTTTTTAGAGTTATCGCCTTTAAGGTTCAGAGGTAAACCTACAACAATTCTTTCAACTTCTTTTTCATCACAAATTTTTTTGATTTCGGCAAACAAATCTGTAACAACCTTTTTATCAATGGTTGTAAGCCCGCTTGCAATGATTTTTAAAGGGTCAGAAACAGCAACACCAATCCTTCTCTCACCGTAATCAAGGCATAAAATTCTTGGCATAAAAACTCCTGAAAACTAAAAAGCCCCAACAAAAGTTGAGGCTTTTTTTATTTTTGATTTTACTTGAGTCCACCAGCTTTGAGGTAAGCTTCTCCAAGGTAGAAGATTGGGAAGTAAATCGCAAACACAACGGATAAAATCGCAAGAGCCATCACAATAATCAAAATCGGCTCAATCACAGAAGTCAGACGAGTGATTGTAGCGTCAACTTGTTTATCGTAAAAGTCGGCGGCTTTTCCAAGAAGTTTGTCAATTTCCCCTGTTTCTTCACCAGTTGCGGCAAGTTGCAAAAGAATGTTTGGGAAAACTCCTGAAAGTTTCATTCCGTGTGCAATGCTTGTTCCTTCTTTGAGGCATTCCATAACTTTAGAGATACCTTTTTCAACGATAATGTTGTCAACAACTTTGTTTACAAGTTTGAATGCTTCAAGAACAGGTACACCTGAAGCCAAAAGGACACTCAAAGTTCTTGAATATTTAGACATAATTGAGCCTCTTACAAGATTTCCGATTAGCGGGAATTTTAGCTTGACCATATCCATAATCGTACTTCCCGTATTTGTAAGGGTTGAAATCCAAATTGAGAGCAAGATAAGAATGCTTGCAAAAAGGGTGAACAAACCATTACTTGCAAGAAAATCACTTGTAACAATCAAGGCTTGTGTAACAGGTGGAAGTTCAGCGTTTACTTTGTCATAAATTTCCTTGAATTTTGGAACAAGGAAAATAACCATTACAATAATTGCAATTGCTGTAAAAGTAAGAATACCAACCGGATAAGCCATTGCAGAAATTACTTTTCTTTTGGTATCTTCAAGTTGCTCAAGATAATCAGCTAATCCTTCAAGAGTTGTGTGCAAAGTTCCTGAAACTTCTCCCGCTTTTACCAAAGCAACGTAAAGCGCAGAAAAAATAGCCGGATTTTTACCCAAAGCGTCTGAAAGGCTTTGACCTCTTTTAATGTCAGAAGTAATTCCCAAACAAATTTCTCTGAATTTTTTATGGCTTTGTTCTTCAGTGATGTTTGTTAAAGATTTCTCAAGAGTCAGACCAGCAGAAAACATTGTTGCTAATTGTCTTGTAAAAAATACAAGAACATTCAGAGGTACAGAGTTCTGAAATTTATAAATGGCAAATTTAATTTTTTCATTAACTCCCATTTGTCTTTCTTCAGAACCTTCTTTAGCAAGTTTAAGAGAAATTACAATGTTACCATTTTCCTGAAGCTTGTTAATTGCTTCTTGTTGGTTAAGCATCGTAACAATTCCTTGCTTCTTAATCCCTTTTTGATCTTTTAATACATAGGCATAATTTGGCATTCTTTTTTTACTCCAAACTTATTCTTCGTAAGTTGTTTTTATTACTTCTTGAACGGTTGTTGAACCTTGTTTCATTTTTCTAAGCCCACTTTCACGCAAAGTAATCATTCCGGTACGAATTGCTTCATCGCGAATTTCGTCCTGATTTTTTCTTGCGAAAATCATTCTTCTGACGTGTCTGTTTACTTCTAAAATTTCAAACAAGGCATTACGTCCCTGATAACCTGTGTTTCTACAATGGATGCAACCTTTTCCGTGCATAAAATTAATCTTGCTTGCTTCTGCTTCGGTAAGTCTTAAGGCTTCAAGTTCAGTTTGTTTTGGAATGTAAGGTTCTTTACAATTTGAGCAAATTTTTCTTACAAGCCTTTGAGCCACAACCATATTTAACGAAGAACCTACAAGAAATTCAGGAATTCCAATGTCAATCAAACGAGTGATTGTTGCAGGAGCATCGTTTGCGTGAAGTGAAGCAAAAACAAGGTGTCCGGTAAGCGAAAATTTTACTGCGATGTCAGCAGTTTCAAGATCACGAATTTCCCCAATTAGCAAAATATCAGGGTCCTGACGTAAAATTGACCTCAAGGCACTTGCGAAAGTCAGCCCAACTTTTGGCAAACAGTGAACCTGATTAATACCTTCAATCTGGTATTCCACCGGGTCTTCTACTGTTGTAATGTTTACTTCTGTTGACTTTACTTCAACGAGTGATGAGTAAAGTGTTGTTGATTTTCCTGCTCCGGTTGGACCTGAAACGATAATAATTCCATAAGGTAAAGAAATCCATTTTCTGAAAATGGCAAGCATATCTTCATCAAAGCCAAGATTCAAAAGCGAAAGTGAAAAAGATTTTTTATCCAGTAAACGCATTACAATTTTTTCACCTGTAACAGTTGGTAAAATTGAGGTTCTTACGTCAACTTCTCTTTCACCAAATTTCATCGTAAAACGTCCGTCTTGCGGAAGTCTTCTTTCAGCAATATTTAAGTCAGCAAGGATTTTGATACGGGAAACAATCGCATTTTGAGCTTTTTTGGGAGGCTTCATAATTTCGTGTAAAACACCGTCAATTCTGTATCTTACAAGTGTTGAATTATCAAGACCTTCAATGTGAATATCGGTCGCTCTGTCTTTAATTGCTTCACGAAGCATCATATTTACGAATTTAATAATCGGAGCTTCATCGTTCAGGTTTTCAAGTGTGTTTAAATCTACACTTCCTTCCTCTTCATTTGCACCAACAAACTCAACTCCCTGTAAAGTTGTGTTTACCTGACCTTCAATTTTCAGTTCTTTGTAATGCCTGTCAATTGCAAGATTAATCATCTTGTTTGTCGCCATTACAGGAACAATATCGCATTTTGTGATTTTTTTGAGGTTGTCTATTAAAATAACATCATCAGGATCTTCCATAACAACTTTAAGCATGTTGTGATCACGTGCAAGTGCAATAACATTATTTTCAGCTGCAAATGGTTCCGGAATTAAACGAACAACATCTCTTTCTATTCTAATCAAACTTTCTTCATCAACTGTTTCAAAACCAAGTTGCATTCCTAAAGCCGATAAAACATTTAATTCAGTCAAATAACCTTGTTCAACTAAAACTTGTCCAATTCGCTTACCGGGATTTCTTTTGATGTAATCTAAAGCATCCTGAAGCTGTCTTTCATTAATCATCCCTTCTTTTACCAGAATAGTTCCTAATTGAACAAATTGGTACTTACTCATTAATTCTCCTTGCTTTCAAATTTTTTGAGTTCTAAAAAAACTAATAAATCCCTTCCTTACTTTTGAGGTAAGAAAGGGATTAAAAATAAACTACTTAGCGTTAATCTGTGCACGAAGTTCTGCCATATCCGCTTCAGGACTGTTTGAACAAGCTGGTGTGTACCAACCTAAACAGTTCGCATCTGGAATTTGGAAAACTTCACGGCTTCTGTAATCAACCATTTTTCTTTTTAAGTCAACCTGTTGTAAACTTACAGGGTCAACAATTACATTATTACACCAGGTTACACAAGTACCAACCCTGCATTCCAGTTCAGCCGGAGATTGTGGGTCTGCCGGAGGAGTGTAATGTTGTTTTGACAATGTAACTGACGGTGGTTGACAAGTAACTCCTGAGCCAATTACTGAAACTGTTATTGTTACATTTTCAGTTGAAATAATTGGGAATGGAGGATCCGTTTGCTGTGGATCATCAACATCGTTACAATCAAAAACCAAAGTATCAGTAGCACTTCCACTCGAATTTGTGATTGCTGCCGCTTGTAATGGCTGGCTAAAATCAGCTGGCCAAACCGGCGTTGGCTTTCCTGGATTTAAAAGCTCGTAAGTTGTGTAGGAACAAGAGTTTGAATTTCCACTTTCGTAAAGACAGTTGTTGTGCCATCCATCTAAATCATAATAAAGTGTAAAAACACCTCTTGTTGAACCAAAACCAATTGGTGAACCATTGATTCCATTTGCTTGTCCGTCTGAAAGCGTTCCTGTTACCGGAATCCACGTCCAACAACCTGTTGCAGCACGAATCACTGAAGGTTGACCAGAACTACAAGACAATTCAGGTTCGTTTAAAGCAAGATCTACAAGTAAACTATCTTTAACTACTACACCATTTGAAGTTGCAGCTGAAGCTACAATCCAAAGCTTTCCGTTAGTTTCAACACCACGATAAGTTAAAGAAGTAAAAGCAACTCCGCGTTCCTGATTGCCTGAAATTGGTCCTTCGTTAAAAGTTACAGAACTACCAACAATGTTTACATTTGCACCAGAAACTGAATTTTGAACATAAATTACTTCACAAGCAATTGGAGGTAAGTTTGGAGAACCAAGTATTTTTCTAATAATTGGATTGTAATCTTGTGTAGCAATTGTAAAAAAGACCGCAGTAGAATCTCTGACCGGATTTCCAAATTTGTCCACAACACTTGCAGATGGTTCTGTCTTCCAAAGTCCGCCACCAATGTCTTGTCCAATTTTATTGTAACCAACAAAG
>JADZEA010000175.1 GCA_020850775.1 bacterium | reverse complement strand
CGCTTTACACACCTTCAGGCAAAGTTTACACTAACCAAACACTTGAGAGTTTGCCGAGCGGAACCTGGGAAGTTGTTGGAACCGTTCCACCGTTTGGAGAAACGAGCTACACAACAGTAGTTCCAACGCTTGCGGATTCCAACTCAACGGGAACACACGATTTTGAGTTTTTAGTTCGTGCACAGGCATTTAACTCTCTCTTTGTAAGTTCAGTTTCAGCTGTAGTTTCTGGTTACTCAAAGGATAACTTAGCACCACCAACTCCTGCAAGCCCAAGTTTTACAAACAACGGAAACGGTACAATCACAGCAAGCTGGAACAAGGTTTACGCAAGCGATTTGGCATTTTACACAATTTACGTTCAGTTTAGCGATGAGAGTTACAGTTTAGTTTCGCAGGTTGTTCCGTCAGGCAGTGCGGTTCAAAGCTACACTTTCAGTGCAGTTCCAAACGCTTTTGCTTACTTTGTTGGAAGCCTTGACGAGAACGGAAACGAAGGTTTGCCACCTTTTGACAGAATTACGAGTCTGGAAGTTGAAGTAGCCGGAAGCAACATTGTTTTGAATTGGCTTGGCAAACAAAACGCTGTAAACTATAAAATTTACAGAAGTTTAACACCAGATTTTGTAGGTTCCGTTCAAATTGGCACAACGCAAAACCCAACCACAGTTTTTACTGATTCCGGTGCAGCAGGCAGCACAAAGTATTTTTACTTTGTAACGTGGAACAACTAAGATTTTTTCTTTTTAACGCTTGAACTCTCCCCAAAAGCCTTGCAAAGTCATTTTTGCGAGGCTTTTTTTGTGTGTCTCACTTTTTTTCTGCGGTTACTGAGCCTGCCGATTTTCTGCGGTTACTGAGCTTGCCGATTTTCTGCGGTTACTGAGCTTGCCGATTTTCTGCGGTTACTGAGCTTGCCGATTTTCTGCGGTCACTGAGCTTGCCGATTTTCTGCGGTTACTGAGCTTGCCGAAGTACGCTGGTTGTTTCACTGAAACGGTCATTCTTGCGAAGCTGTAACTCAGCTTGTTTTTTTCCATTCTCCAAAAGTTTTACCAAGAAAAACAACTGACCAAAAGTAAACCGCAAGCCAAATTGCTGAAAAACCTTTTAGAGTTGTAATTTTAAATTTCACAAACTCTTCTTCTGAAATCTGAAAAGTTACTTTTGTAAAATAATTTTGTAAAAAATGATGGTTAAGTTTTGTGATTGTAAAATGCGTGTAATCAATAAAAAATGCGTTTACAACAGCGTAAACAAGTAAAATAATTCCTAAAACCGTTAGCCATTTTGGTAAAATTTTTAAAATGAAAAAGTTAGATTCTTCTTTTGGGAAAAGTTCCTTTGTTTCATTGACTGATAAAATAATTGAAGGAATGCAAGCCAGCATTCCAACGTGTAAAACGATTGAGTAAGCGTCTGTAAAACGATTAAAGTAGCTCAAAACGTTCAGAAACAAAGCTAATAAAAATCCACTTCCTACTGTTCCAAACAAAACAAGTGCAAAACTTTGCCTAAGTTTTTTCATTTTCTAAACCTTAATTTTTGTAACAACTAAAGTCCCTTTTTCAAAATTAATTTCAGCTTCGTTACCTAAAAATTCATTAGAACTCCCTTCGCGAAGACCTAAAGTAAGAGTTTCGTTTTTTAACGGAAATTTTAAACCTCTCAAAACAATTCCTGTAGCTTGTGAAAAAGGAAGAATTGAAAGTTGCTGTCCCTTTTCGCCGTAAATTTTAGTGCTTTTGGAAATGATTTCCGTTTCCGAAAAATCGTCATAAAAAATGATTTTAGCTTTTCTGTGGTAACGTTTTGCAACTGAAAAATTTGCCAAAGTGTGGTCAATTCTACCATTCGTTCCTGCCCAAACTTCTATTTTTTCAGGTGAAAATTTTTCAAGTGTGAAGACTAAACTTTTTTCAAAATCCGTAAAATTTTGGTCGTTAAGTAAAACTATTTTTTCGTTTGGCAAATTCTTTTTAGCTTTTTCATTTAAAGAATCAAGGTCGCCAACCACAAAATCAGGTTTAAAACCATTTTCCAAAAGCCAGTTTGCTCCACCGTCAACGGCAATTAACAAGTTAGAAGTCTTCAAAGATTGGGCAAAAATTTCTTTTTTTTGTGGCAAACCATTTAGAAAAAGCGTGATTTTATTCATTTTACAAGTTGTTTTCAGTTAAAATTTTTCGTTTCCCAACTCTTCCAATTCTTTCGTTTTGGTAATCAAGGTAAAGTTCTTCCATACAATTTTCACAAAAAGCAAACTTGTGGTTAAACTGACCCATATTTTTAAAGAACAAAATATTTTCATCAAAATCATTGTGGCAGACTGAACATTCAACTAATTTAAGTTCGTTTTCAGCTAAATTTTTATTATTAATTGGTTTCATTAAAGAAGCCAAAAAGAAAAAAACTCCCAAAGCAAAAAATATTATTAAAAACATTTCAAGCATAAAAAAACTTTCTTTTAATCATAAACTTCAATTTCAGTTTTTACAATCCAAGGATTTGAAAAGCCATTTTCAACCAAAACTTGCAAAAATTTTGTTGCTTCAAACTTTGAGATAAAATTCCCTGCTCTGACCTTGTAGTACGGAACATCAAAAACAATGTAACTTTTTTCGTCAGGAAACAAATCCTCAAACTTGTGGCTAAGTTCTTTTGCTTCATTTTGGAGCTTTGTTGAGGCAATTTGAATGCGAAAACCATCGGTTTTACGAACTGAAAATTCGTTTAAATTTGTTTCCTGACTTATTTCTTCACCAAAATAAAGTTTCACATTTTCGTTTTGAACCACTTCTTTTTGTTTGCCAACAACGGAAAATTTTATCGGTTCTAAATCCGAAATTTTCAGAAACTCATCTTGAAAAGTTGCTTTTTCAATATTTTTCTGAGTTTGAAGGTTTTGTATTTTTGTGTTTTCCCTGCTGATTTTTTTGGAAGAACTGCAGGACACAAAAACTAAAAAAATTAAAATCAAAACTTTTTTCAAAATTAAAATCCTTTCTAAATTTTTCCGAGAAGTTCAGCTTCAATCCAGCCAGTTTTTCCGTCAACAAGACGAACTTCGTAAAAGCCTTCTGCTTCCTCAAGAACTTGTGCTTTTGTGCCTTCGTGAATGCTAAACATCAATTTTGCGTCTTTGTTTGGCGAACTGTAAGCATTTGCTTCGTAGTGTAAAACGACAACGTAACCGATTGAGTCAATTTCATACTTGTATTTTAAAAATGCTCCGCTGAAAAGTGAAGTTGTTAAAAAAAGTAAAGAAAAGTAAAGTAAAAATTTATTCCTTCTCCAAAGGAAAAAAATCATTCCTAAAGCAAAAAGCCAAACTTGCCCGATTAAAATGTAGCTAAGTTCTGAAAGTGTGAAAAACTCTAAAGAATCATTAATAATTTTAGTAAAAACATCAGGTTCGGGAAGCTCTACCCTATCAATTGTTTGGTTAGAAACAAGTTGCAGGTTGTAAAGCAGGTTTTCATCTTTTGAGTTAATCTTTTTAGCTTTTTCGTAGTAAAGAACTGCTTCACCAACTTTTCCCAAACGAAAACAGCAATTTCCAAGATTAAAAAAAACTTCAAAACTGCTTGTCCCGGAGTTTACAATTTCCAAGTAGGTTTTGCTTGCTTCCTCAAAATCATTAGCTTTGTAAAGTTCGTTACCTTTGTTAAAAAGTTCTTGCGTTTCGTCTGCAAAAGAAATATTATTTAAAACAAATAAAAACAAAGTTAAAAGCAGAACTATTTTTTTCATTGAGCCTCCATTTTAAAATTTTCCAAGAACAAAAATTTACTGTTTTTTGCGTCAAGAAAAACAATTTTATCGTCAAAAACAAGAAAGTCTGAAATTTCTTTGAAGTTTGCCAAAACCTCTTTTTGTGCTTTTAACCTTCCTGAAAAATCAAAAACCAAGATTTTTCCTAAGTCTAAAATCCAAATTTCATCTTTTACAATCCTCAAAGAAACGGGATTTTCTAAAAAATTTTCCCCAAAATCCGTCAGAAAATTTCCAAAGTAATCAAAAATCAAAACGCTGTTTTTTTGCAGAACAATAGCTTTGTCTGATTTGTAAACCTTTATTTTCAAAGGCTTTTCAAGTTCTGCACTTTCAGATTGATTAAAGTTAGCAAATGTTTTATCAATTTTTCCGTCTTGAGTTAGTTTTTGAAGCAAAGAATTTTCGGAATCTAAAAAAAATAAATCACCTTGTGCAGATAAAACACAGGAAATTATGTTTCCAAAATCATAACTTTCGTCAGAACCTGGCAAAACACCAAGAAAATTTAAGTTTCTGTCAAAACGTTGAATCCGTTTGTTGTTGAAATCCGAGACAAAAACATCAAGTCCACCTGAAATATCAATTTCTGTTGGAAAATCAAACTGGCTGTTTTTCCAGCCAAACTTTCCCGTTGAAACCAAAATTTCACCATCTTTGTTTGTTTTCAAAATCCGGTTGTTCCCTGTGTCTGAAACGTAAAAATTACCGCTTGTGTCTCTGTCAAAACTTTTTGGATTTTTGAGTTGGATTTCACTTTTCACAAGAATTTCCTTAAAATCCTGCCCGTAAACGACAAAATTAAGCAAAACAACAAAAACCAAACTAAAACTTTTCATAAAAACTTCTTCTAAAATTATTCCTAAAAAAGCAAACTAAAGTTAAACTAAGTTCTTTAGTTTTGTCAATCCAAACTTAAAACCAACTAAATTTTTTCCAATCACTTTTCCAAACATTTTTTCCGTCGCTTTCCAAAACAATTGCTCCTTCAAGGTCGTTTCTAAAAACTTCCGTTCCAAAAACTTTGTAACGGTTCAAAACCAAATCAGAAGGATGATTGAATTTATTAAACTTACCAACTTGAATGATTGCAAACTTTGGCTTTACGTTCAACACAAATTTTGGCGAACTACTTGTAATGCTTCCGTGGTGACCAACCTTCAAAACTTCTGCTTCTAATTTTTTACCAAAATTTTCAGCTAAAACATTGTCGGCTTCCTTTTCACAATCACCAACAAACAAAAAATCAATTTCTCCAAAACTCACCTTGCAAACTAAAGAACCGTTGTTTAAACCAAAATTGCTCGCCTGATTTTCCGTTACAAAATTATTGTCCGGGTGCAAAAACACAATTTCACTTTCTCCAACGCTCATTTTTTCATTGACTAAAGGTCGTTTCCGTGGAATTTTCTTTTGCTCAATGATTTTCAGATAATTTTCGTAAAACTCAGACTCGTAAAATTGTCCCGAATCGTAGATTTTTTTGGCAGGAATTTTTTCTAAAATTTTCAGCATTCCTCCAAAATGGTCTGCGTGGGGATGGCTTACTAAAACTGCATCTAAAGTATCAATTTTATAATAACTTAGAAGCGGTAAAATAATTTTTTCACCACAATCAAAATCAGGAGTTTTGTTTCCGGCATCGCAAAGCCAGGTTTCGCCATTTGGAAATTGCCAAAGTGAAGCATCACCTTGTCCAATATCAATAAAAGTTACTTTAAAATTCTTTTGGGATTTAAAACTTCGGAAAATTCCGTAACTTGAAAACACTAAAAAAGTGCTTAAAAAGATTGTTAAACGCATTTTACCTTTTGTTTTGAAAAAGAAGTACACGACAAGAGGCAAAGCAAAACCTAAAAGCAATTCAAAACCGTTTAACCTTCCAAACCTGACAATTGTAAAATCAAATTTGCCAAAAAAGTGAGCAACTTCCAAAAGCAACCAAACAAAAATTTCACAAGCATTTGAGTAAAGTTGTGCCAAAAATGGAACCGGAGAAAAAAGTAAAATCACAAAAGCGAGGTAAAGCACGATTCCCGAAAGTGGAATTGCGAAAAAATTTGCGAAAAAACCGCCTAACGGAAACTTTGCAAAGTAAAAAAGAATTTGTGGAAGTGTTCCAAGCGAAGCAGTGAAGGAAGCAAGCCCAAGTTGAACAATCCAGTTTAAAGATTTTCCAAGTTTGGTTTCAGTAAGTAAGACTGGAAATTTTTGAGTAAACTCTGTAAAAATTATTG
>JADZEA010000174.1 GCA_020850775.1 bacterium | reverse complement strand
TCACCTGTGTAACCTTTAGTTTTTGCATTTTTAATTTTTGAAGATTCAAAATCAGGAACAATGGTTTTTACGCTGTAGTTTAAAAGAGTTTCTCTCCTTTCAAAGTCAAAAGGTAATTTTTCGTGTCTTCTTTCTTCAAAGACTTCGTCTTCAGAAGCAGTTTCTTCGATTCTTTTGACAGAAATTTCATCAACAGATTTTACGTGAACAAAATCCTCTCTTCCAAGGTACTCGTTTCCCAAAACCCTAAAAACAAAATCCAAAATTGAAGTCGCATTTTTAATTTTATCGTGTCCGGTAACAATTCCGGCAGGTTCAAACCTTGTAAAAGTGAAAGAATCAACAAGCTCGTCAAGTGGAACTCCGTACTGCAAAGCCTTTGAAATTGCAACTGCAAAACAGTTTAAAATTGCTCTGTAAGAAGCACCTTCCTTGTACATGTCAATAAAAATTTCACCAAGTTTTCCATTTGGATACTCACCGGTTCGCAAGTAAACTTTGTGTCCGCCAACTACTGCTTCCTGAACAAAACCTTTACGTTTGGTTGGCAGTTTTCTCCTTAAAGCCTTGTAAACAATTCGTTCTTCAATTTCTTTGTGGATTTTTTGTGCGTCAGTTGTTTCATCAAAATCCTCCTCGTCTCCAATTGTCAAAACTGCATCAACAAATTCTCCAATCGTTGAATTCAGCGGTTGGCTTAGTTTGCTTCCATCTCTGTAAAGTGCGTTTGCTTTGAGCATTAGTTTCCAGGACTGAATGTAAGCATTTGAAACTTCATCAATTGTTGCGTTATGAGGCATGTTTATTGTTTTGGAAATTGCTCCGCTAATAAAAGGTTGAGCCGCTGCCATTGCTTTGATGTGTCCTGAGTAATGAATAAAACGCTGACCTTTGTTTCCGCATTTGCTTGCACAATCAAAAACTGCGTAATGTTCCGTCTTTAAAAATGGCGCACCTTCAATTGTCATCGTTCCGCAAACGTAATCGTTAGCTTCTGAAATTTCTTTTTCGCTAAAACCAAGACCTTTTAGCAAATCAAAATTCCACTCCTCAAGTTGTTCTTTCGTAAATTTAAGCGTTTGAGTGCAAAAATCTTCACCAAGCGAAAATTTATTGAAAGCAAAACCAATTTGGAAAACATTTGGAAGTTGGTTTTCAATTACTTCAATTTTTTCAGTTGTAAAACCCTTTTCACGCAATTTTTCGTGTGAAATTGAGTGGCAACCTTTTAAAGTTCCTGTTCCCTTGCAATAATTTTCGATTTCGTGAATTTGTTTTGCGTCGTAACCGAGCTTTTTCAGTGCAATTGGAACCGATTGATTGACAATTTTAAAGTAGCCTCCGCCCGAAAGTTTTTTGAATTTAATAATCGCAAAATCCGGCTCAATTCCTGTCGTATCGCAATCCATTACCAAACCAATCGTTCCTGTTGGAGCAATAACTGTCGTTTGGGCATTACGAAAACCAAATTTTTCACCCATTTCAAGTGCTTGGTCCCAGCTTTCTTTCGCTGCTTTTAAAATGTTTTCCGGGCAAAATTTTTCATTGATTCCAATTGGAGTAACTGTCAGGTTTTCATAATTTTCTTTTGGTGAATTGTAAGCTGCCCTTCTGTGGTTACGAATTACTCTAAGCATTTGATTTTTATTCTTTTCGTAACCCTTAAAAGCACCAAGTTCACGCGCCATTTCAGCAGAAGTTGCGTAAGACTGACCTGTTAAAATTGCTGAAATTCCACCAATAATTGCCATTCCTTCTTTTGAATCGTAAGGAATTCCAAGCCGTAACAAAAGGCTTCCAATGTTTGCGTAACCAAGCCCTAAAGTTCTGAAATTGTAGGAAAGTTCGGCAATTTTTTTGCTTGGAAATTGTGCCATTAAAACTGAAATTTCTAAAGTAACAGTCCAAATTTTTACAGCGTGACGAAACTCGTCAACCCTGAAAGTTCCTGTTTTTTCGTCCAAAAATTTCACAAGATTCAGGCTTGCAAGGTTGCAGGCTGTGTCGTCCAAAAACATGTATTCGCTGCAAGGATTACTTGCATTAATTCTTCCGTCTTCCGGGCAAGTGTGCCATTCATTAATTGTTGTGTCGTACTGAATTCCAGGGTCAGCACAAGCCCAGGCAGCGTAACAAATTTTATCCCAAAGTTCTTTTGAGTTTACAGTTTTAGCGATTTTTCCATTTATTCTTTGTGTCAGGTTCCAATCTTTTCCTTCTTCAAGCGCCTTGAAAAAATCGTTGGAAACTCTGACAGAATTGTTTGAATTTTGCCCTGAAACTGTCAGGTATGCTTCGCCTTCGTAGTGTGTGTCATAAATTTGGAAATCAATTTCAGTTTTGCCTTGTTTTGCAAGTTCTAAAGTCCTGACAATCAAATTCATTGGAACTTTGTTTTTCTTTGCGTGAGCAATCAGTTTTGCAAGTTTTTTATTTTCAACAGGATTTAAGCCTCCAACAAGCGATTCTTCAAGAATTGCTTCAAGGTTTTCCCCGAGAGTTGCGCTTCCGGAGACTAAAGCCGCAACTTTTTGTTCTTCACGAACTTTCCAATCAATAAAATCTTCAATGTCCGGATGGTCAAGATTAACAACAACCATTTTTGCGGCTCTTCGTGTTGTTCCGCCGGATTTCACAGCTCCGGCAGCTCTGTCATTGATTTTTAAAAAAGACATTAAACCGGAAGAGAAGCCTCCACCGGAAAGAGGTTCTTTTGAGCCACGAATTTTACTGAAATTTGAACCTGTTCCTGAACCGTACTTAAAAATTCTTGCTTCACGGGTTACGAGGTCAAAAATTCCGCCTTCGTTGACAAGGTCATCTTCAACAGCCTGAATAAAACAGGCGTGAACTTGAGCGCGGGTGTAAGCATCAGTAGATTTTGCGAGTTGTTCAGTTTTTGGTTCAACGTAAAAATGCCCTTGGGCAGGTCCCGTAATTCCGTAAGCGTAAGCTAAACCTGTGTTAAACCATTGAGGAGAATTTGGAGCTGCGATTTGTGTTGCAAGCATAAAAACGAGTTCATCGTAAAAACTTTGTGCATCATCGTCAGTTTGAAAATAGCCATATTTTTTTCCCCAGTCAGTCCAGCAACCAGCCATTCTGTGAAAGACTTGTTTGGCACTTGTTTCTGCTCCTAAAGTTCCGTCCTCTTGTGGAACACCAGCTTTTCTGAAGTATTTTTGGGCAAGGATGTCAGTTGCAACTT
>JADZEA010000173.1 GCA_020850775.1 bacterium | reverse complement strand
GTTTGCTACTTCGTCAGGGATTTTTGCTTACAATTACCAACAAAATGAATTTGAACTTTTTAATGAAGAATTAACTGCAACCACACTTTTTAAAGATTCAAAAAAAAATCTGTGGATTGGAACCGATAGTCAGGGACTTTTAAAGTTTGATGGCAAAGACTACATTTCTTACTCAAATAAAAATGGTTTTACAAGTTATTTTCCAAGTTGCATTACAGAAGATTTATCAGGAAATATTTGGGTTGGAACTACAAATTCAGGGATTTTTAAGTTTGATGGAAATAAATTTCAGAATTTTTCGCATCGGGAAGGTTTATCACGCGAGAACACTTTTTTAATTACTTGTGATGACAAAAATAATATTTGGGTTGGAACGAGCATTGGAGTTGACAAACTTGAACAAACAACCAACAGATTTATTCACTACGGTAAAGATTCCGGATTTCTTGGGGTTGAAACAAATCAAAATGCCGTTTGCAGAGATTCTAAAGGGAATTTATGGTTTGGAACAATTAAAGGCTTAGTAAAGTACAATCCTAAAAAGAAAACGGTGAACTTAGTTCAGCCCGTAACAAAAATTAGTGAGGTTAAAGTTTTTCTTGAAAAAATTAACTTCTCTAAAAAAAGTAAATTTTCATACAATCAAAACTATTTTACTTTTGATTACACAAGTATTTTACTCACTTCACCGGAAGCAGCAAAATACCAGTATAAATTGGCAGGACTTGATGAAAACTGGTTGCCTGAAACTTCCTTGCAAAGTGTTACTTACTCAAACTTACAACCTGGAAAATATATTTTTCAAGTGAAATCCTGCAATAATGACAGAGTTTGGAGCAAACCTGTTGATTACAGTTTTATAATTCTGCCTCCTTTTTGGCAAACCTGGTGGTTTTACCTGCTTGTTTCGTTTTTCATTTTTGCTGTGATTTATTTGCTTTACAAAAACAGAATCAGGGAAATTGAAAAAGACAATAAATTTCTTGAAGAATTAATCCAAAACAAAACTGAAAAAATTTTGGAACAGAAGGAAAAAATTGAAATTGCATTTTCAGAATTACGTCAAAAAGATGAGTTACTTGAGAAAGTAACCGAAGCCAAAAAACAACTTCTGACAAACACAAATCACGTTGTAGGAATTAATAAAGCACTTGAAATTCTTGGAAAAGCCACAAAAGTTGACAGAGTCTATATTTTTGAAAATCACCCTCACCCGGAAACCGGAGAAATTGCGACAACTCAGATTTTCGAATGGTGCAGTGAACTTGCTGAACCACAAATTGATAATCCGGAAATGACTGATTTACCTTACAGGGAAGCAGGATTTTTGAACTTGTACGAGCATCTTATTTCAAACAAAACCTACAAAGGTTTAACTAAAGATTTCCCTGAAACTGAACAAGAGGTTTTTAAATCTCAAAACATTCTTTCAATTTTAATCGTTCCAATTTTCATTGAAAACAAACTTTTTGGTTTTATTGGCTTTGACGATTGCCATTTGGAAAGAATTTGGAAGCCAAATGAAGAAGCAATTTTATTTATCATTGCTAATAGTTTTGGTGGTTTATTCCGACAAATCAGTTTTCAAAAAGAACTTTCAGACGAAAAAGAAATGCTTTCTGTTACTTTAGAATCACTCGATGAAGGTGTAATTTCAACTGACACAGAAGGTAAAATAATTTTAATCAATAATTTCGCAGAAATGCTTACCGGGTTTTCTGCAGAAGAATCCGTTGGGAAAAACCTCACAGAAATTTTTATTACTTTGGACAAACAAACTAAAAAAACATTGGAAAACCCTGTAAAAATTATCCTTGAGCAAGATTTTTCAAAAATAAAATTTATGGAAACAGAAATTCTTGTTACAAAAAACGGTAGCGAAAAAATTATTGAAAAACATTGTTCATTAATACGTGGTAACGGAAATCAGGTGATTGGTGTTGTGATTGTTTTCAGAGATATTTCGGAAAAAGAAAAAATGACCGAAGAGCTTTTTAAAGCCAAAAAATTAGAATCTGTCGGAGTTTTAGCTGGTGGAATTGCACACGATTTTAACAATATTTTAACGGGAATTTTAGGCAATATTTCCTTTGCAAAATACCTCGCAAAACCTGAAGACAAAATTTTCAAAAGGCTTGAAGAAGCAGAAAAAGCCTCTTTACGTGCAAAAGACCTAACTCAACAACTGCTAACTTTTTCAAAAGGCGGTTCACCAATCAAAAAAACCGAATCAATTCAAGACTTAATTAAGGACACTACAAGTTTTGTTTTAAGCGGTTCAAACGTAAATTATGAATCTTACTTCCCTAAAGACCTCTACAATGTCGAAATAGATTCAGGACAAATTAGCCGTGTAATTGAAAACCTTGTGATTAATTCAACTCAGGCAATGCCAAATGGTGGAACAATCGTCCTTGAATGCTACAATGTTCAAATTAATGCCAAAAATAATCTGCCATTGACAGAAGGTAACTACTTGAAAATAGTTGTCAAAGACAATGGAATTGGAATTCCACAAGAAATTTTGCCGAAAATTTTTGACCCTTATTTTACAACAAAACAAAAAGGTAACGGACTTGGGCTTGCAGCGACTTATTCAATAATTCAAAAACACGAAGGTTACATAACTGTTGAGTCAAAATTAGGAGTTGGAACAACGTTTTTCATTTACTTACCAGCTTCTGAAAAGAAAAAAACAAAAGAACAGCAAACTAAAATTGAACATTTTATTTCAGGTAAAAAAATACTTGTTATGGATGACGAAGAACAAATCCGGGAAATTGCTTCACAAATTCTCACTGAACTTGGTTTTAAAGTTAAATGCACTAAAAACAGCGAAGAAACCATTGCACTTTACAAAAAAGAACAAAATGCTGCAGAACCTTTTGACCTTGTGATTATGGATTTGACAATTCCCGGAGAAGTTGGTGGAAAAGAAACAATTATCAAACTAAGAGAAATCAACCCAAAAATCAAAGCGATTGTTTCAAGTGGCTACTCAAATGATCCTGTGATGGCAAATTACAAAGAATTTGGTTTTATTGGATTTATCGCAAAACCTTACAGAATTGAAGAACTAAAAGCTGTATTTTCTAAAGCTCTGAACTCATTTTTCTAAAACTCTGAAGAAATAATTTTAAAGTCTCAAAATTATTTGCTTAAATTGAAAGTAGCTTTTAAGGAGTCTAAATGATTGAAAGAACACAAGCACGTAAAATTTTAGAAAATCTAACGAAAACAGAAAGCCTGCTAAGGCACTCAAGAACTGTTGAACTTGTGATGGAAAGTTATGCAAAAAAACTTGGTGAAAATGAAGAAGAATGGGCAATTGCCGGAATGCTTCACGACGCGGATTACGAAAAATTCCCTGAAGAACATCCCAAAATTATCGTCTCAACGCTCAACGAACTTGGCGAAAACAAAATTGCTTACTCAATTTCTTGCCACTACACAAAATGGAACAATCCTTACACAAACTTACTTGACAAAGGACTTTTAGCTTGTGATGAACTTACAGGTTTTATTGTTGCCTGTTCACTTATCCGGCCAGAAAAAATTGAAGGGCTTTCCGCAAAATCTGTTCTTAAAAAGCTAAAAGATAAAAGTTTTGCAGCAAAAGTCGAACGTGATGAAATTTACAAAGGAATTGAACTTTTAGGCGTTGAACTTAACGAACACATTGATTTTATCATCAGTGTTTTGCACGCAAACAAACAAGAGCTAAACTTAGGTTAAAAAGTGATTTATGAATGTTTTACTGACCCACAAAAATTGTCCGGACGGAAATGCTTGTGCAGCAATTGCACGAATTAAAAACCCAAAATGTGAAATTTATTTTTGCGAACACGGAGAACCTGTTAATTTTTTAAAGCTTAAAAATAAAGAAGTTGTAATTGCTGATTTTTCTTTCCCGCGCGAAGAACTTCTTGAACTTAAAAAAATTGCAAAATCCTTGTTAGTTTTAGACCATCATAAATCTGCTGAAGAATCCCTGAAAGGACTTGATTTTTGTATTTTTGACATGACAAGATGCGGCTCAATGATGCTTTGGAATTTTTTTTTCCCCGAACAGGCGGATAAACCAATACTCCTTAAACACATTCAAGACAGAGATTTATGGAGATGGGAATTGCCCGATTCCAAAGATTTTCTTGAAGGACTTGACATGGCTGACTGGAAACTTGAAGAATGGTCTGAAGCAATCGCAAACCCAAATTCAGAAAAAATTGCTCTACTAATTTCAAACGGAAAAATTGCTCTGACCTACAAAAAAATGCTGCTTGAGAATATTATGCGGGATTCTTTTGAAGCAACAATCCAACTTGGCGATGAAACAATTAATGTAATCGCTGCAAACAGTTCCGTTTTAAACTCCGACGTCGGAAACCTTTTAGCAAATTTACCTAAAAATAAAACCAAAATTGGCGTCGTTTTTTCCTTTCTGAAAGAGAATTTCTGGAAGTACAGCCTTCGTTCTGTTGGCGATGTTGACACGATTAGAATTGCTAAATTTTTTGGCGGAGGAGGACACAAAAACGCTTCTGCTTTTAGAACAAAAGATTTTATACTGAAAATTAAAAATAATTTAAACGATGAAAATACCGCAAAACCTTAGCTTTGACAGGATTTTAACAGAACTTGCAAAACTAACAACCAATCCGCTTGGAAAATTTTTAGCCGAAAACCTTGAACCATCTCAAGACCTGGAAACCATCAAAATTCAACTTGAAAAAGTTACTGAACTGAAAGAAATTCTGGACGCTCAGGTGCCTTTCCCGGTTCGTGGCGTGAAAGACATTCTAAAACAAATTGAACGCTCTGAAGTCGTTGGCGTTTTTTTGTCTGCTGAAGACTTTTTGGCAATTGCTCACACACTTCAAGCAACAAAAAAACTTCACACTTTTTTCAAAAACACTTCGCAAACTTGCCCAAACCTAAAAAGTGTTGCAAAAAATTTAGTCCCGCTTGAAGAACTTGAAAAAAAAATCCTCTCAATTATTGATGAAACAACAAGCAACGTTAAAGATTCGGCAAGCCACCTTTTGCAAAAAATCCGCTCACAAATCAGACACGAACAAAACCGTTTGCGAACAAAAATCACAAGTTTAATGTCTCATTTTCAAAAAGAAGGTTTTACAGAAGCAGAAAGTTTTGCACTGCGGGAAGGAAAACTCGTAATCCCGTTAAAAGCTGAACACCGAAACAAACTTTCAGGTGCAACAGTTGATTTTTCACAGACCGGCTCAACTGTTTACGTTGAACCACTTGAAACGATTGAAATTTCAAACTCAATCCGCAGGCTTGAAATTGATGAAAAAGCAGAGGTTGAGAGAATTTTAACAGAACTGACAGCCTTTGTCCGCAACGAAGCAGAAACTTTGGAAACAAATCTTTACATTTTAGCGGAACTTGATTTTATCCACGCAAAGGCACTTTTTTCACAAAAAATTCGTGGAAATGCACCTCACGTAACAGAAGAAAAAATGCTTTTTTTAGACAAAGTCAAGCACCCGGTTTTGTGCCTGAAAGATTACGATTCTGTCGTTCCGCTGACGCTGAAACTTGACGCAAAAAATACAACTTTAGTGATTACAGGACCAAACGCAGGCGGAAAAACTGTTGCAATGAAAACAGTTGGACTTTGTGCTTTAATGGTTCAAAGTGGCTTGCACGTTCCTTCAGGTAAAGATTCAATTTTTCCGGTTTTTGACAATATTTTTGCTGAAATCGGCGATTCCCAATCAATCGAAAACGACCTTTCAACCTTCTCTTCACACATTTTTCACCTGAAAAACATCTACGAAAATTTCACCGGAAAAAGCCTGATTTTAGTTGACGAAATTATGTCCGGAACAGACCCAAACGAAGGTTCCTGCCTTGCAATGGCTTTGCTTGAAAGCTTCACACGTGCAAAAACTTTCACGATTGCAACAACTCACCACGGCTCGCTTAAGGCTTTTGCTTACGAAACCGAAGGCGTTGAAAATGGTTCAATGGAATTTGACGCTGAAAACCTGAAGCCAACTTACAATTTCAGAATTGGAATTCCGGGAAGTTCTTACGCTTTTGAAATTGCACAAAGGTTTGGTTTTTCTGATTTTATCATTAAACAAGCTAAAAACCTTGTTGGCAACGAAAAAATGAAACTTGAAAATTTGATTTCAGAGCTAAACCAAAAACTAAGGGAAACAACAGAGTTGAGAAACCAGCTTGAAATCAAAACAAGTGAACAAAAAGCCTTTTTAAGCCTTTACAAGCAACGTTCCGAACAGCTTGCAAGTGAAAAATTACTTTTGAAGAAAAAAGCAGCTGAAGAAAGTGCAAAAATTTTAAACGAAGCAAACGCAACGGTTGAACTTGCAATTCGTGAAATCAAGGAAAAGCTTGCATCCAAAGAAGTCATCAAAGAAGCTAAGGAACTTCTTTCAACTGAAAAAGCAAAAGTTGAAAAAGTGCTTTCAGAAGTACAAAAACAAACAATCAGTGAACAACAAAACACAGAACCCGGGATTTTGGAGGTTGGCTCTTTTGTAAAAATCAAATCAACGGGAATCGTCGGAAAAATTGTCTCAAAACCAGATTCAAAAGGCAAAGTGATGGTTGAAACTGACCTTGCAAAAGTAAAAATTTTACTTTCAGAACTTGAAAAAACCAAACAAACAAAAACAGAAAACAAGGTTTCAATCAAAGTTAACTCTTCTGTTCCTGAAAATTTTTCTAACACTTTGGATTTGAGAGGATTTCACGTTGAAGAAGCCTTGCCGGTGATTGACAAGTTTCTTTACTACGCAACGGAAGTTCACCTGAACGAAGTAACTGTAATCCACGGGATTGGAACGGGAATTTTGAAAGAACACGTTACAATTTACCTGAAAAACCATCACTTGGTAAAATCAACCCGTTACGGAAACTGGAACGAAGGAAGCGCCGGAGCTACGATTGTAACTTTGGTTTAAAGGGACTCCAACTCCTTAAAAATTGTGTCAATCACTTCGTCAGCAAATGAAGCTTTTCGTCTTGCAGAATTAAAAAGTTCCTCCAAGAGTTTCCAATCTTCATTTTCCGAAGTTTTATCAGCAGAAAAATTATCTACTACTTCTCCAATTGCCTTTAAAATTTTAAATTCTATAGATGGTTTTCCAAAAAAATCATTTTCTTTTCGCACTGAAACGATAAACTCACCAACAGAAGCCAAAAACATTCCAGAATTAGCTGTTTTATCCCAGCCAAGTGAACCTTCTTCTGTTTTGCCGATAAGTTTTTCAATTAATTTTTTTTGGGTTTCTAACATCATTTTTTTCCTCCTGTTTTAAATTTTAAATTACCAATTACTTCGTTGAGTTTGTCAGAAATCTTTGATAACTCATTTAGCACTAAATGCTTGTTGTAATTTTCAGTTTCTCCGCCTAATCTTTTTTCAAGCTCACGTCTCAAAATCTGCAGTTGCAAAATTTGTTTTCCCAAAGAAAGGTCTAATTTTTTCAAACTTTCCACCTGAATTAAAAACACCATTAACTCTTCTATTTTTAATAAAGCACTTTCAAATTTTTCGCCTCTAACAAATCCTTTAATTTGTTCAGTCAATTTTACACAAGTAGAAGTTTCAATTAAAAGTGAATTTTGTTGTAACAATTTTTTAGTTTCTTTTGAACTTTCCAAAGATGCTAAAGCTGCATCTTTTGTCTTCTTTAACTGTCTTAAGTTCAAGTAAAGACCCAAAATTGTTAAGCCAAATCCTGCAATTGTTACAATAAAATTCCAATCCATTTTTATCTCTGTTTTTTTTAAAATTAAATAAAAAATACTCTCTTCACAACAGATTTTTCACAAACTAAACTCCTGCAAGTTTTCTTAATCTTTTGCGTGCTTCCGCGACAAAAAGGCTTGTTCCGTAGTCAGTCAGCACTTTTTCGTAAGAAGAAATTGCTTTTTGGTTGTCCTTTAAATTTTCCTCGTAAATTTTTCCAATCTCAAACTGTGATTTTGAAGCAAAAGAATTTTCAGGAAGTTTCGCCTGCAAATTTTCAAGTTCTTTGATTGCTTCAACAAACTTTTCCTGAACTTTAAGTGATTGTGCATTTTCCCAAATTGAATTTCCAACTAATTGTTCATCGCCTGAAGCCTCTATTTTTTTGAAAATTTCCTGAGCCGGTTCAAAACTTCGCTGTCTTGCCAAAAGTTTAGCTTGTGCAAAAAGCTGCAAATTTTGTGTGTCTTTTGAATTCAAAATCAAACCAATTCCAATCAAATCGTTTGCAAAATCCAGCTGTAAACCAAGCGAAACACCACGATTTATCAAAACTTTTACGCTGTCAAAATTTCCCGTAAAAAACTCAAGCTCTGCAAGTTTTAAAATCAAATTTTGTTTGTTTTGTGGCTCGTTTTGTGTAAAAACTGCATTTTTGTAAAGTGCTTTTGCTTTTTCAAGCTGGTTCTGCAAAAGGTAACTCTCGCCTACTTTTAGCAAAGTTGAAAAATAAACTTGTTGATTTTGGTTTTTGAGAAGTGGTAACAAAAATTCAAGAGCTTTTTGAGAGTTGTAAAACTTCTCAAGGTAAATTGAACCAAGCCTGAAACTCGCTTCGTTTTGGAAAAAATTTCCGTTTGCGACAATTTCAAGGTAATCAGAAATTGCACCTTTTGTAGTTTTTTCCTTTAAAACTGTGTCTTGAAATTCGCCTGAACCTTCTTTACAAGTTGCAATTTTGAACAAAATTTCTAACCTTTGCTTTTGGTTTTTTGTTTTTGAAAGTGCGATTTCAAATGCTTCTTTTGAGATTTTAAACTCTTTTTCCTGCAAAAGGTCGTTTCCAAAACCTGCGATAAAAACTCCGTTTGCCTGGTTAAAATCATCAAGTTTTGCGTAAACTTTCAGTGCTTCGCCATATTTTTTTGCACGAAAAAGGAACGAAGCCTGAATTTCCAGAACTGCTTTGTTGTTTGGAAATTCCTTAGCTTTTTTGTTCACAATTTGGATTGTTTCTTCTGTGTTTGGGATTTTAAAAATCTGAAACTGAACTGTTTGGTAGAGGTTTGCGTCATCTCCGATAAAAAGTAAAAATTCGTCCATCGCTCTTGTGTAATCTAATTTTGCGAGTAAAAAGTTTGCGAGTTCAAGCGAAAGCAGTTTTGGATTTTGCATTTTTTCTCTGCCGAGTTTAATGGTTTCAATGCCTTCCTCAAACAAATTATTAGAAATTTTCAAAATTGAAACTGTTCGGTAAGCAAGTTCAGTTTTTAGATTTTCCCTGATAATTTTATCCCAAATTTTATCTGCGTCGTCTCTCCGTTCCATTTTGAAAAAAATGTCAGCGAGTTCTCCATTTAAAACGATGTCTTTCGGGCTAATTTTTAATGCTTCTGTAATCACGTCCAAAAGCGGTTGTAAATTTTCAGAAGCAACAAGGCTTTCCTTCAATCTGTTGTAGTAAACAAGATTTTCAGGGTGTTTTGTGTAAAGCTCAAGGTAGAGATTTGCAGCGTCAGCAAAACGTTTTGCACTAAAAAAATTTTCAGCAAGGCTAAGTTTTTGTTGGTCGCTCACTTGGGCAAAAAGCGTCAGGGAAAAAATTATCACTAAGAAAAAACTGTTTAAAAAATATTTTAGCATTCTTACCAAATCCTTTTTTTGAAATTTACCGTTACAAAGCAATTTTAGTTACCTAAAAAATAAGACTAATTCAAGTGGAAAATGAATTATTTTTAAGCAAATTTTTAGGGAAAAAACTTGGAACACTCTGCTTTTGAAATTCTCACAATTTGTAGTTTTGTATTTTTTGCAGGAATTATTGACGCGATTGCTGGTGGCGGAGGTTTGATAACTGTTCCAACTTACCTTGCTTTTGGGATTCCGCCACACGTCACACTTGGCACAAACAAACTTGTTTCTTGTTCAGGGACGACTTTTTCCGTTTCAAGGTTCATTCATTCAGGTTTAATAAATTGGAAAGTAAGCGTTCCGGCTATTATTTTTTCATTTATTGGTTCGTTTATCGGGACAAAAGTTATCCTTCTTCTTAATCCTAAAATTGTAGTTTACCTGCTTTTGATTGTAGTTCCACTAACGCTTTTTGTTACTGTAAAAGTCAGGAATTTTGGTGAAACCCATCATTTTTCAAACCACGAAAATATTAAAGGAATGTTTTGGAAAATCAGTTTAATTGGTTTTGTTTGTGGTTTTTACGATGGATTTTATGGACCTGGGACAGGAACTTTTTTAATTCTTGGCTTGACAGTTTTACTACACTTTAATCTGAAAAATGCTTCTGCAAACGCTAAAATTATAAATTATGCTTCAAACCTTGCAGCGACAATTTCTTTTGTTTTGGCAGGAAACATTGATTACAGGGTTGCAGGTTTTGCGATTTTAGCTTCGGTTGCGGGAAATTGGTTTGGAACCGGGCTTGCACTAAAAAAGTCCGTTACAATCATCAAACCTGTTTTTAAATTTGTTTTAGTTTTGCTTCTTTTCAAGTGCATTTATGATTTGGTTTGAATTAGAGAATATTTTTCAAGTAATTCTATCACACTGTTAAAAAGCAACTCTGCACTTCCTGGTTTTTGAATAATTAAATCCGCACTTTCCAACTCACCTTCAAGATAAAAACTATCAAAGGCAGTAAAAAAAATTATTGGAATATTATTTTTAGATCTTATTATTTTTGCTAAAGTTATACCGTTGATTTCAGGCATGTTAATATCGGAAATTACCAAATCAAATTGTTTGTTTTCATAACATTCCAAAGCAATTTTCCCATTTTCACAAAGTTCAATTTCAAGTTTAAAGTTTGCTCTTCTCGAAATGTAGTGTGAAAAAATCACTAAAGTTTCAGGCTCGTCATCAACCATTAAAATTCTGATTGGTTTAGAATCGTCTGTAAATTTGTAAAAATTGTTTTCTGAATCCATTTTCTACTAATTCTCACTCCTCACTTAATTCTTTCAAAATTCTATTCAATCTTTCAGTATCAACTTTGTATTTAAATATTTTTTTACCATTAATAAAAATTACAGGAATTTCATACTTAAATTTCTCGTAAAGTTTTTCATCTTTAGTAATGTCAATTTCATCCACTTGAACCGGTAAACTACCTTTGTAAAGCAAAATTTTTTCTTTTGCCTTTTCACAAAGTGAACAATCTTCTTTTGAATAAATTTCTATCTTTATTCTTTTCATCTGCACAATCTAATTTTATAGTTTGAAAAGATAGTTTCTTTAGCTTATTTTAGCAAAAGAAAAATTAAGTTAAACAACAAAATTAGAGGATTTTATGTCTTTAAAAAGTTTTTTTCTTGCACTTGGAATGATAAGTTTTGTATTAACAAACTCTTTTGCAGGAACAATTAATCCAACTCTTTCTGATAAAATTGCCAAAATAAATCCAAATGAAAGATTAAACGTTTGGATTTTTATGAAAGAAAAAGTTGATTTAGGTTTTTATAAAAATGAGTTTGCAAAAAGAAAACTCACAAAAGCCGAAAGAAGAAACATTCTTGTCCCCAAAATGCAGGAAATCACTGAACGAACTCAAAAAAATTTGTTGAAATTTTTGGATTTAAACAAGCATTCTTTCTCAAAAATGCAAAGCCTTTGGCTCAGCAATTCAGTTGAAATTTATGGCGTAAACGCTGATTTAATCAAGCAACTTGAACATTTTAGCGAAATTGAAGAAATTATTTTACTTCCTGAACGAAAAACTCCCGCTCCAAAAATCCATAAAAACACTGCAAACCAAACTAACCAGCTTGCCTACGCTGTAACTTCAACCAATGCTCCAAAACTTTGGGCTTTAGGTTACAACGGCACAGGAAGAATTACGATGACCGTTGACTCCGGAGTTGACGGGAACCATCCTTACCTTGCTTCTTCCTGGTTTGGACTTCAATTGCCTTCTGCTCAATGGCTTAATGCCTGGTACGACGCAGTTGGAACTGGTTCAACTTTTCCTGAAGACCTGAACATCTACACTCACGGAACCGGTGTTACAAGTATGATTCTTGGGCACACTTTAGTTGACACAATCGGAATGGCACCAAACGCCCGTTGGATTGGTGCAAAGTGCACTCCAAACGGTCAGGAAGGAATCTACAACGCTCAAAATGCTCTTCAGTGGATGACTTTGCTTCCGGACAGCATTTTAAACAAAGTTGACGTTGCGAACAATTCTTACGGAGGCGGAACCGGACTTTGTGCAAGCGCTTCCGAGTTTGCTTCCTACAACTCAATCGAACTGATGGGAATTGCGATGGTTTGGGCTGCAGGAAACGACGGTCCAAATTCCCAAACAATGGGTGATGTTGCCGCTGGTGCGATTTCTCCCGTAAACACTTTTTCTGTTGGTGCTTTACAATCTGACCAAAACAGCATCGCCGATTTTAGCTCAAGAGGTCCTTCCGGCTGCACAATTTATCCAATCGTTCCTCCACCTCACAACGCAGCTTACGGAATTAAACCTGAAGTTTTAGCTCAGGGACAAAACATAAAAATTGCTAACGGTTCTTACACAGGCGGCGGAACTGTTTACGCTGACGGAACTTCTTTCGCTGCTCCATTGGTTGCCGGTGCAATCTCTCTTTTAAATAGTGTAAATCCTGACGTTACTCCGGAACAAATTAAACTTGCATTGCTGAACACTGCAATCGATTTAGGTTCTCCGGGAGACGACAACACTTTTGGAAGAGGCAGAATTGATGTTTTAGCCGCTGCAAGTGAGATTTCTCCTTACTCAATCGTTGGAACTCTGCTTGACGCAACTAACCAAACTCCAATTCAGTTCGCTGAAATCAAAATCAACCAAACTTCCCAGGAATTTGTAACTGCTGTTGACGGCTCTTACACAATCAAACCTCTAATCAGCAACGTTACAAGCATTGAAATTTCTGCTTTTGGTTACCAAACTCAAACTTTTACAAACATCCCGCAACTCACTCAGTACGTTCCCGTGAACTTAAATTTCACACTCGCACTCAAACCAACTGCTACAGTTAGTGTTGGCGTTCAAAACGGAACAAACGGAATTACTGCACAAGTTCAAATTTTCGCAACTTACCAAAACGTCGAATTTGTTTTTACAAGCCAAACTACAAACTCACTTGGAAACGCTTCCTTTACGCTTCCGCAAGAAACTTACAGAATGGTTGTAACTCCTGTTTTCCCTTATCCTTACAAAAAATTTGGTAGCTTTTCAGTCGTTGGCGGACAAAACCAAAACTTCAGCTATCCGGTTTCACCTGCAAAAATTCTTTTTGTTGACAAAGACGGAACAACTGCCGTTGACACGGTTTATGAAAAAACGGCTGACGCAGTCAACACTTCTTTTTACAGGTGGAACAACACAACAACTCCGACACTCGCACAAATTAACCAACTCGCTTCTCCAAACGTTGTTGTTTGGTACACTGACGCAGTTAGCGGAGACGTTTTAACAACAGCGGAAGAACAACTTTTGACAAGCTACCTGAACGGCGGCGGAAGGCTAATCCTGACCGGACAAAACATCGTTGAAGGTGAAAGTGGCGGAGCTTTGCTAAACCAGCTTGGAGTTAGTTTTAGTTCAAACTACGCGGGAAGTTCCAGTTTTGCAAGAGGTGTTGTAAACGGCATTCTTTCAAATCCGGGAGCTACACAAGGATTTTTACTAAACATCGCAGGCGCAAACACTTCTAACCTTCAAAGTTCAAAAGACGTTCTAACAGTTTCAGGAAACGCAACTTCAATCGCCGGTTACGGAGCAAGCGGAAACGAAGGAATTTCAATCGCAAAAACTTTTGGTGGAAACTGGAAAGCAATTGTGATGGGTTTTGATTTTGCAGCGATTAAGGCTTCTTCACCTTCGGTAGCTTCCGGCTCAACCGTTTTGACAAAAATGCTTCAGTACTTAGACATTTTAGCAGGAACAACAGACGAAACAACAAACTCAGCAGTTCAAAGCTACAAACTGGAACAAAACTTCCCTAATCCTTTTAATCCAACTACAAAAATAAGTTTCAGCCTTCCAAAAGCTACACAGGTAAACATTTCGGTTTTTAACACTCTTGGTCAACTTGTGAAAACTCTTGCCAGCCAAAAACTACAGGCAGGAAACAACCACGAAGTAGTTTGGAACGGAACCGACGAAAGCGGAAACGCAGTTTCTTCAGGAGTTTACTTTTACCAACTCAAAACTACTGACTTTACGGACACTAAAAAAATGATTTTGTTGAAGTAGAATTTTTAGAAAACAGATTTTTTTTAGAAAAGGGCAAGCTGAAAGGTTTGCCCTTTTTTTGTTTAAAAAGCGTAAACCTTGCTGTTGTTCTAAAGTGTAAGCCCCGCTAAGAAGCGTGGATTCCGCAATTTTTTTGCGGGTTTTACGCTGAAAGCGGAATTCACGCTAAAAACTTGTCAGGCTCTCATTTTTGCCTGAACACGGATTTTTGGGATTTTCAGGATTAACGGGATTTTTTTAGTTTAGCGTAAACCCCGCTAAAAAGCGTGGATTCCGCAATTTTTTTTGCGGGTTTTACGCTGAAAGCGGAACTCACGCTAAAAACCTGTCAGGCTCTCACTTTTGTCTG